>DATMVU010000132.1:0-4102 GCA_035562875.1 Actinoplanes sp.
GCCAAACGGTACGCCGACGTCCTCGCCGTCGACGAGCCCCTGGACTCGGCTGCCCGCCGGGCCAAACAGGGCCTGATCGGGCGGCAGCTGACACTGCGCTGACTCCGGGCGTACCCACGCAAGGGTTTGATCTTGAAGTCAGCCCCGCGGGTCGCGCTGGATGGGACAACTCATGCAGCGCGGCCCGCCCCGGCCGGAGCCCAGCTCCGAGCCGCTGATCCGGACCACCTCGATCCCGGCCTTCTCCAGTTGGGTGTTGGTCTCGACGTTGCGCTCGTAGGCGACGCAGAGCCGGGGCGCGATGGCGAGGGTGTTGTTGCCGTCGTCCCACTGCTCCCGTTCGGCGGTGATCGGGTCGAGGCCGGTGTCGATGACACGCAGCCGGTCGATGCCCATCGCCGCGGCGGCCGCCTCCAGGAACGGGCGCGGCTCGCGGACCGTGATCGGATCACCGGTGATCGTCCAGGCCTGGAGACTGTCGGCCAGGTTGGGGTACATCACCACCGCGTCGGTGTCCACCATGGTGCAGACGGTGTCCAGGTGCATGGTGGCGCGCTCCTGGGCGATCGGGACGGCGAGCACGGTGTGTGCCAGCCCGGCCGCGATGACCCGGTGGGCGAGCCGCTCGGCCCCGGCCGCTGTGGTCCGCTCGCCGACGCCGATGGCCAGCACCTGGGGTGCCAGCACCAGGACGTCACCGCCCTCGACGTGCTCCAGCGACGGGTCGAAGAGCAGCTCGGTGCCGGCGAAGCGGGGATGGTGCCGGTAGATCGCGTGGGTGAGCGTGGTCTCCCGGCGACGGGCCCGCATGGCCAGGCTGGTGACCGCGACCCGGTCCCGCACCCAGACCGAGGAGTCCCTGGTGAAGAGCAGGTTGGGCAGCGGGTCGATGACGAACTCGTGCCGGTCCATCATCGCGTAGACCAGCCCGCCGGCCCCCGGTTTGATCTCCTCGTGGGCCAGTCCGGCGACGAGTACCTCGGCGAGCCGATCAGGGTCCTGATCGGCCAGATAACCGGCGACCCGCTCGCGCAGTGCGTCACCGAGACGGCGGTCGGAGAGCACCCCGGCGGTCAGTTCGGCGCGTGCCTCCGACACGGTTAGCGTCTCGGCGAGCAGGTCACCGAGGTAGAGGACCTCGACGCCGTGGCCCCGCAGCGCCGCGGCGAACGCGTCGTGCTCCTCCTGTGCCCGGGCGACCCAGGGGATCCCGTCAAAGAGGAGTGAGTCGTTGTTGCGCGGGGTCAGTCGTGCGAGTTCCGCAGCCGGACGGTGCAGCAGTACGGTACGGAGGCGGCTGACTTCACTGTCGACGTACACGGTCTCGAACCTATCCCGTACCGAGCGCTATCGGACTGTGACGTTGAGACTAGATCTTGAGACACCCATGCATCGACCCGAGCCGGGGGTTAGCTTGGGAAGAGCGTGATGCACCATCCGAAAGAAGATGTAGTCGTGAATATGGCATTCATCCACAGTCATTCCCCTTTCTTTCCTACCCGTCGCCCTGTTCCGTAAGGGCCCAAGCACGTACGGTAGTGGAAAAGAAGGCCCAACTGACCTTTTGCCGGAGGTCGCAGTGTCTGTCTTCCCCGCCCGCTCTGCGCTACCCGCGCACTCACAAGCCCTCACGCCCGTCGACCGGGGGCATCCGTCTTCTCTGCTGGAGGAGACGCAACGGATGCCCACCCCGGCCGAGTGGGCACGCCGCCGACGCGCTGTCCGCGGTGCCCGCCGCATCGAAGCCGCCGGGGCACGCGCCCTCACCCGGCTGGACCGCCTCGGGCCGAACTGGCACATCGTGGACTGGCCGCGCACGGACGCCACGAACGCCTACTACGAGCCCAGCCCCGCCGACGAACGCGCCGGATTCCTCGCGATCGGCCCCGGCGGCATCTATGCCGTCAGCGTCGTCGATCACGGCCGGTCCCGCGTCCTGATCGCCGGTGACGTGGTCCAGGTCAACGGCAAGCGCCCGGAGTACATCTCCGAGGCCCGCCGGGACGCCCGCCGCGCCGCCAAGGCGATCTCCGCAGTCGTCGGGCTCTCCGTCCCGGTGTCCGCGGTGCTCACCTTCGTCGGCAACGGCGTGATCAGCGTCCACGGCCTGCCGAAGGACTGCCTGATCTCCACCGACAAGGAGCTCGACCGGCTCCTGATCGCCGGCGGTGCGAAGATCTCACCGGCCACCGCGAACAAACTGTCGGCCGTCGCGCACCACCCGGGCACCTGGTCCAACGCCCCCTGGCGGCCCGGTCATGACTACTCCTCGTACGGCAACGGACAGACGGCCGCTGACAAGCGACTGAGCCGCCGGTAACGTTCCTTGCGAACCGTCGATGGCCGACGCCGACGCGCCGGCCATCGACGTACGAGGAGCGAGGAGGAGCCCGGTGGCGCATGTTGAGCTCTCCCTCTCGGGAGCGTTCGTCCCCCAGGCCCGCACGCCGTCGGATGCCGAGTTCGTCACCAGCGTCGAGCGCTGGAGCATGGCGGTCGCGGCGGCTGACGAGCCGTGCCTGGTCATCAACGTCGACGGTGCGATAGTCGCCGTGTCGCCGTCCTGCAGCGAACTGCTCGGCCTGGGTAAACCCGCCGATGCACTCGGCCTGGGGATCACCTCGCTGCATCTGCTCGACTTCACCGCGGGTGCCGGCCGGCTCGAGGAGCCCGAAGCCGAGAACATCCCGCCGCTGATGGCCTTGCGCAGCGAGCGGCTGGCCCGCGGCCTGATCCGGGTACTGCCGGAGGAGGGCGGGACACCACTGACACTCGATGCGATCTCCACACCACTGATGGCCGGCGGCCGGATCGGTGGCACGCTGACCTTCCTGTCCCCGGTTCGGTACTGACGCCCCTTTCGCGGGTGAAGGTGTGGCGTTCATTGCAGTTCCCGGGCATTGGTTGTTACAGATACGCAACGTAGTCTGCCAACATGCTCGATCTAGACCTGTTACCGGGTGAGTACGCGGTGTGCCGACTGCCCGTCGGCTCACCCCTGCCCGCCTCACTCACCGCGGGTCCGGACGACAAGAGTGTCATCTCGGTGACCTGGGGTGTCGGCGAGCTCTCGGTCATCTGCCCCAACGACCGGGTGCCGCCGGGAGCCGAGGCGGACACCGCCTGGCGATGTCTGCGCGTCGCCGACCTCAATCTGGCCATGACCGGGGTGCTCGCCTCACTCGTGGGCCCGCTCGCCCAGGCGAGGGTCAACATCGTGACCTTCTCGACGTACGACACGGACTACCTGCTGGTGCCCACGGTCCGGCTCACCGAGGCGCTCAACACCCTCGCCGCCGCCGGTCACCGAATCGCCAGCTGACCGTTCGGCTCCTACGATGAGCGGGTGTCCCCCCGGTTTCTCCCCGTGGTCGGCGCTCTGCTGCTGACCGGCGCCTGCGGTTCCCCGCCGGAGGCGCTTCCGGCCGGGCCGCCCCGGCCGTACGTCAGTGCTGACCTGTCGGCCAGTGGGGTGGTCGCGCCGCCACCGCCGATCTATCCGACGACGCTGCCGCCTGCATTGCCGACCACGTTCCCGACATTTCCAACGTATCCGACCACTACCTACGTCGTCCCGACCCGGACCACCACTGCCACCGTGCCGACCACCTCGCCGACACCGGCGCCCTCACACGCGCCCCGCTGCACCGGCGAGCCGACCAGGGCACAGATCGTGGCCGAGGTGAAGAAGAACGACGCGGTACCGTCCGGAACCCTCACCGTGTCAGCCGGGCCCTACTGCTCCGGGCTCTGGAGCTTCACCACGATCGGCAAAACCGGGGCCGAGCCGCTGTCCGTGGTCGCCACCGGCAAGGGCGACACGCTGGAACTCGTCACCCTCGGCACCGACGTCTGCAACCCCCGGGTGAAGGCCGAGGCGCCGGTGGGCATCCGGGTTCTCGCCTGTGGATATTGACTAGACTTCCGGGATGGCTGGAACCTTCGCGTTTCTCGGACCGGAAGGCACCTTCACGGAGGCCGCCCTGCGGACCATTCCGGAAGCGGAACGCGGGGTTCGTACCCCCGCCCGCAGTGTCCCGGAGGCTCTCGAAGCGGTGCGCACCGGTGCTGCCGACGCCGCCCTGGTGCCGTTGGAGAACTC
>DATMVU010000133.1:0-4926 GCA_035562875.1 Actinoplanes sp.
CCGTCGTCAAGTTCTCCGGTGCCGACCGCTACTTCCAGCTCTCCGTCTTCCGCGGCCGCTTCACCGGTTTCTCCACCCCGGGTGTGACCCGTGGGCACAGTGCCGCGGTGAACGCGTTCTCGGTCGCCGCCGCCCCGGCGAAGGATCCGCTGCCGTTCGCCCTGGAGGCGGGTGACCCGCCGAACCCGGCCGGGCCGTACCCGAACGTCTTCACTCGTCAACAGTTGCCGGAAAGGTTCACCTCGGACGGCCCGCGCCGGGTGTTCTATCAGGCCGACGGCGTCCCGATCACGCCCGGGAACTTCTCCTCGACCGGAGGTTCCCTGCGGATCAAACCGGAGATCACCGCGGCTGACGGGGTGGTCACGACGGTGCCCGGCTTCGAGACGTTCTACGGCACCTCGGCAGCGGCACCACACGCCGCCGCCATCGCCGCGCTGGCCCTGTCCGGCAATCCCGGGCTCAGCAACACCGAGATCCGGGCCGCACTCACCGGTACCGCCCTCGATCTGACGCCGGGCGGCTACGACACCCGCACCGGGCACGGCGTGATCCGCGCCGATCTGCTGCTGCGCAACACCGGCGCCACCCCGCAGCCGCTGGTCCGGCCCGGCACGCCGACGATCACCCCGACGACCGGCGACGGCGACACCTACCTGGAGCCGGGCGAGCAGGGCACCGTGACCCTTCCGGCAGACAACATCGGCGATGGTACGGCTACCGGGGTGAGCGTGGTCGTCGACTCCGACCATGCCGGGGCCGTTCTCACGCCACGGTCCCGCTCGTACGGCAGCATCGCCGCGGGCGCATCCAAGACCAGGGACTACACGCTGAAGCTGGACGCCGGGTACCCGCTCGGGCGCCCGGTCAAGCTGTCGGTACGGGCCACCTTCGCCGGGGTGCTGTCGCCGACCACGAGCACCGTGCTCGTCCAGACCGGGCAGGCGTCGACAGTCGTGCAGGACTTCGCCTACACCGGCCCGGTCGTCCCGATCCCCGACAACGACCCCACCGGAGCGACCGCCACCGTCGACGTCAGCGGGGTCGGATACGCCTCGTCACTAACCATCTCCATCGACGGTACCGAATGCTCCACGGCCTCCGGCGCCACCACCGTCGGCCTCGACCACTCGTGGGCCGGCGACCTGGTCGCCACACTGACCGCCCCCGACGGCCGGGCGGCGACCCTGTTCGCCCGCGACGGCGGTGGCGGCAACAACCTGTGTCAGGTCGTCTTCGACGACGGTGCCGCGGCCCCGTTCTCGTCGGTGACCTCGGCGAACGCCCCGTTCACCGGCACGTGGCGCCCGGACGTGCCGCTGTCAACCTTGCGGGCGTCAACTGTTGACGGCACCTGGTCCGTCAAGGTGGTCGACAACGCCAGCGCCGACACCGGCTCGATCCGGGCCTTCACCCTGCACCTCACCGGTTACGAAGCCGGCTAGGAATCCCGGCCGCGGTCTCCCTGATCCGGGAGGCCGCGGCGGTTCCTCCCACCCGGAGCCCGAGGCGATCCCGCCCTTACCTCCCGGATCCTGTGCCCTCGACCTCGCTACTCTCCCGACCGGCGGACGGCAGGTGCGCGAAGGCGGGCGGAGACTCAGCCGGGCACACAGTTCGCGCTGGTCCGGCGTACCGAATATTCGCGGTCGTCGGTGGTGATGCCGGATGGCACGCCGCCGAAGTACGCCTCCGTCTTCTTCCCCGCGGCCCGCTGCTCGTAATGCAGGTGCGGAGCGCCGGACTTCCCGGTGCTCCCGATCTTCCCGAGTTGCTGCCCCTGCTCGACCCGCTGTCCCTCCCGCACCATCGGCGGTTCCAGCATGTGCAGGTACTGGGTGGTCCAGAGCCCCCCGTGGTCGATCTTCACCCAGTACCCGGCCCCGGTGCCGATCGGCCCGTCGGGGGTGTCGGGGGTGCGTGAACCGAGCGTTCCGTTGATCCCGGACTCGACGACCTCGCCGGCGTACGACGCAAGGATCGGCCGTCCCCAGGATCTGCCCTTGGCGGGGAAGAAGTCGATGTCGAAGTTGTCGTGGCCCGGATAGGTGCCGAGGATCCAGGTCTCCTTGCAGGTCACCGGCAGCTGGAAGGCCGGGCGCGGCCCGGGTTCCCGGGACGGCAGCAGGAGCAGCACTGCCGCGGCGACGAGGGCGACGGTCACGACGGCCCCGGCGATGAACGGTACGGGGCGGCGCTCGGTCACCTCACGATCATTTCAGAACCGGGCAGGATCGGCACTCTCAGGAAATCTCGCCCGCTGCCGATCTCTTGACGTACGGCATGTGTGAAGGTCCAGCGGGAGGCGGGAGTGACCCTTGCCATCGTGCTGGCCGTGGCCGAGGTGCTCCTGATCCTTCTCGGTCTCCACGTCGAGTTCTCGAATCTGCTGGTGTGGCTGCCGGGGCTGGCCGGCCCGGGGATCGGTGCTGTCGCGTTCCGGCGGGCCGCGGCGGGCGCGACCGGGGATCTGCACCTGTTCTGGCGCCGGCTGGGGTTCGCGATGGCCGTCGTTCAGGTGGCCGCGGTGAGCCAGGTCGTGGACGTGCTGACGTTGCCGTTCGACGGGATGCCACCGATCGGGCCGCGCACACTGCTGCTGTACATCGCCGGCACCTCGATGGCGATCGTCGCGCTGATGCGGCTGCCGGGTGGTGGCCGGACGTGGCGGCAGGTGGCGACGGCCGTACTGGATGTGGCGGTGGTCGGGGTGACCGCCGGGATCGCCTGCTGGCAGTACCTGGGCTGGGCGGTGAGCCGGTTCGGCGGGCACGGGTCGGCGTGGTGGCTGAACCTGGCGGTGAGTGTGATCGGGGTCGCCGGGGTGATGGTCATCGTCAAGATCATGACGATGGGCCGGAGCCCGGTGTCGAAGGCGGCCCTGTGGTGGCTGTCGCCGATCGGCACGGCCGGGCCGTTGTCGGCGGCCCTGATGACCGTTCTCGCACCCTGGCCGCACCTGAGCGGGAGTGCCGCGGTGCTGCCGTTCGTCGGCCTGTTCGGGGTGCTCGCCGCCCGCGCCCAGCTGCGGTCGGTGGCACCGGACCGGATGACGCTGCCGCCGCTGTACCGCCGGGGCAGTGCGGTCCCGCTGGTCGCCACCGGCCTGACCAGCCTGCTGATCGCCGCCGTCTACCTGGACACCGGCACGCTGGCCAGTGTGCACGTCGCCGGGATGACCCTGTTACTGCTGCTGGTGGTGGCCCGGCAGGCGCTCGCCCTGGCCGAGAACACGACGCTGCTGGAGACCGTCGCACATCAGGCCATGCACGACGAGCTGACCGGCCTCTTCAGCCGTCGCTACTTCGCCGAGGCCGCCGCGCACGGGGGCAGTGTCGTGCTGGTCGATCTGCGGGACTTCCGGTCGATGAACGACGGCCTGGGTGCGGCGACCGGGGATGCGCTGCTCATCGCGTTCGCCGATCGGCTGCGGGCGCTCGCCGGCGAGCGGGACGTGGTGGCGCGGCTGGACGGCGACGAGTTCGGCCTGCTGGTGGCCGATCCGGAGCCGGTCCTGGAACGGCTGCTCGCGGCCACCGCCGAGCCACTGCACGCCAACGGGTACGAACTGCTCGTCGAGGTGTCGGCCGGGCTGGCCGCCGGTTTCCCGCAGGCCGAGATCGCGTTGCGGGAGGCCGCCGGGCAGCCGGGCCAGCATCTGGTCCGCTGGGACGAGTCGCTGAAGAGCCGGGTGACGCAGCGGGCCGCCATCGCTGCCGACATGCGCCGGGCGCTGGCCGAGGGCGAGTTCCACATGCTGTACCAGCCGATCGTGGAGTTGCCGTCCCGGCGGATGACCGGCGTGGAGTCGCTGATCCGCTGGCGGGAGGCGTCCCCCGCGGACTTCATCCCGGTCGCCGAGGACACCGGCCTGATCATCGAACTCGGCGCGTGGATCATCGACGCGGTGTGTGCGCAGGCCGCCGCCTGGCCGTCGCTGCGGTCGGTGGCCGTGAACGTGTCCGCACGGCAGCTCCTCGACCCGGCGCTGCCGGAGGTGATCGCGTCGGCGCTGGCCCGGCACGGGATTCCGGCGCACCGGCTGACCGTGGAGATCACCGAGACCGCTGTCTTCGGCGGCGGCCGGGCCCTGGCCACCGTCGACGCCCTGCACGCGCTCGGGGTCAGCATCGCCCTCGACGACTTCGGCACCGGGCATTCGTCGCTGAGCCTGCTGCGCACCTGCCCGGTCGACGTGATCAAGGTGGACAAGAGTTTCGTCGACGGTCTCAACGGCACCCCGCAGCAGGAGGCGATCGCGGTCGCCGTCATCGGCATCACCGAGACCCTGGGACTGCGCACCGTCGCCGAGGGGGTGGAGACCGAGGAGCAGACCCAGCGGTTGTACGAGTTGGGCTACCGCCTCGTGCAGGGCTTCCACTTCGCCCGGCCGCTTCCCCCGGAGTCGATCTCCGGCATGCTGGGACACACTCTGAGTGAGGCGTCCTAGCCGACCGTCGGCACGGCGGCGCCGAGTGCCGCGGACACCTCCCGGGCCGCCGCGATCACGTCGGGCGCCCGCTCCTCCAGCCCGGTCATGTCCATGTCCATCGCCAGGGTGGAGACGGAGATGCCGCCGAGCACCCGGCCGGTGTGGTCGTGGACGGCCGCGCCGACACAGCGGATGCCGGGTTCGTTCTCCTCGTCGTCGACCGCGTAGCCGAGCACCCGCACCCGGGCCAGGTGGGCGAGCAGGGCGTCCTCGCTGGTCAGGGTGCGCGGGGTGCGCGGGGTGAGGCCGGTGCGGCGGCAGATCGCCAGGACCTCCTCGTCGCCGAGTTCGGCCAGGACGGCCTTGCCGATGGCGGTGGTGTGCAGGGCGATGCTCATCCCGATCCGGGACGGCATCTGGTACGGCCGGCGACCCTCCTGTTTGTCCACATACACCGCCTCGTCGGTGGCGAGGATCGCGAAGTGGGTGGTGAA
>DATMVU010000134.1:0-8165 GCA_035562875.1 Actinoplanes sp.
CCGGGCCACCGTGGAGGTCGACACGATCGAGCACGCGTACCGGCCCGATCGTCCCGTCCTGCGCGGGGTCAGCCTCGAGGTGGCCGCGACGGAACGGGTGGCGCTGGTCGGCGCGAGCGGCGCCGGCAAGACCACGCTGGCCGGTCTGATCGCCGGTGTACGCCGCCCGACCGGCGGCGTGATCCGGCTCGGCGGGACCGACATGGCCGAGCTCGACCCGGCCGACGTACGGCGCTCGGTCGTCATCCTGACCCAGGAGGTGCACGTCTTCGCCGGCCCGCTCGGCGATGACCTGCGGCTGGCCCGGCCGGACGGCACCGACGAGCAGTTGTGGTCGGCGCTGGCCCGGGTCGGAGCCGGCGACTGGGTGGCCGCGTTGCCGGACGGGCTCGGCACGGTCGTCGGCGCCGGCGGCCACCGGCTCACCGTGACCCAGGCCCAGCAGCTCGCGCTGGCCCGGCTGGTGCTGGCCGATCCGCCGATCGCCGTCCTCGACGAGGCGACCGCGGAGGCCGGCAGCGCGGGCGCCCGGTTGCTCGAAGCCGCGGTGGAGAAGGCTCTGGCCGGGCGGACCGGCATCGTTGTCGCGCATCGCCTCGGCCAGGCCGTGTCGGCCGACCGGGTCGTGGTGCTCGACGCGGGCCGGGTGCTGGAGGCCGGCACCCACACCGAGCTCGCGGCCCGTCCGGGCGGCCATTACGCCATGCTCTGGCAGGCCTGGGCGAACCACCGGCCCCACGCTTAACGACCGCCGGCCATCCGTTCCCGTAGCGATCGGGGGCGCAGATCGGTCCAGGTCCGCTCGACGTAGTCCAGGCAGGCGTCCCGTGACTCCTCGCCGAAGGCGACCGTCCAGCCGGCGGGGACGTCGACGAACGACGGCCACAGCGAGTGCTGGTCCTCGGCGTTGACCAGCACCAGGTACCGGCCGTCGGGGTCCTCGAAGGGGTTGGTCATCAGGTCGTCCTCTCTGCGTCGTCGGTCAGCCGGGACAGCGGCCGATCGGGGTGGGCCACGGCCGCCGTCAGCAGCCGGCGGAACCGCTCGCCGAGTTCGGCGGCGGCCGGGCGGTCGAACAGGTCGGCCGCGTACTCCAGGTCGCAGTGCACCGGGCGGCCGTCGGCCGGTTCGTAGAAACTCAGCGTGAGCTCGGCCCGCAGCGCGCCGGTGGCCGGCGTGTCCAGGCGTACGCCCGGGCCGCCGACCTCGGCCAGCCGGGCCTCCTCGTGGTGCACGATCATCACCTGCGGCGTGATCTCCAGCGCGTCGAACGGCAGGTCCTGAAGATCAAGTGCACCGAGATCCACTTCTCGTACGCGGCCCAGCAGCTCGGTGAACGCCGGGTCCCCGGACGTGTCGGTCCGCAACACCACCGTGGTGAAGAAGGTGCCCACCAGGTCGGCCAGCGCCGGCTCGGACCGCCCGGCCATCAGCGCGCCGATCGGCAGGTCGGTCCCCGCGCCGGCGCCGGTCAGCAGCGCGGCCAGGGTGGCATGCAAGACCATGAACATGCTGGTGCCGGTACGCCGGGCCAGCTCGTCCACCGCGGCGTGGGTGTCCGCGTCGAGCACTACCGGCACCAGCCCGCTGCGACCGGTCGGTACTGACGCCGCCGTCCGCCGTGCGCCGGGCAGGTCGATCCGGTGCGGCAGACCGGCCAGGGCCGAGCGCCACCGGTCGAGCTGACGGGCGTGTGTACTAGCCGGGTCGGCCGGGTCACCGAGCACCTCGTACGCCCACCGGGTGTAGTCGGCGTAGTCGACCGGCAGCGCCGCCCACTCCGGTGCCCGCCCGGCGCTCCGGGCCGCGTACGCCCGGGACAGGTCGTCGATCAGCGGCACCACCGACCACTCGTCGACGGCCAGGTGATGCGCCGTGAGCAGCACCGTGCCGGCAGCGATGAGACGTGCCCTGATCGGCGCCCGCCCGGTCAGGTCGACCGGCTCCCGGCTGAGCGCCGCCAGCCGCCGGTCGAGTGGCTCCCCGGTCCCTTCGAGGCGCTCCAGCACCGGCCGCTCGGCCTCGATCCGCCACAGCGTGTCACCGTCCTCGTGGTAGCCGGTGCGCAGGGGCGCGTGCCGTTCGACGACGTCGTCGAAGGCGGCCGCGAACGTGTCCGGGTCGACGCCGTGGAAGGCGAAGGCGAGGTCCCAGCCGCCGTGGTGGGTCCGCCACAGATGCCGCTGCCCGGGCGCGGCCCGCTCGTCCGGGCCGGCGCCGGACGGCCGGGCGACCAGCGGCGGCCGGGCGGCCGGACCGGATGGCCGGTCGACCAGCCGGGCCAGGCCGGCCACGGTCGGCGCGTCGAACACGTCGCGCACCCGTAGGTCGGTGCCGAACTCGGCCCGGACCAGCCCGATCAGCCGCATGCAGGACATCGAGTGCCCGCCGAGCGCGAAGAAGTCGTCGTCGACGCCCACCCGGGGCACTCCCAGGATGTCGGCGAACAGGCCGGCCATCCGGGTCTGCGCCTCGGTGACCGGGGCCGCGTCGCCGACCAGGGCCGACCAGTCCGGCGCGGGCAGCGCCCGCCGGTCCACCTTGCCGTTGGGGGTACGCGGCAGCGCGCCGTCCACGGCCACGATCAGCGCCGGCACCAGATAGCTGGGCAGCCGTGCGGCCAGGTCGCCACGCACGGCAGCGGGGTCCAGCGGGCCGGCGGCGGGGACGACGTACCCGACGAGCCGGGTGGTGTCACCGGACCGGTCGACCACGACGACGGCCTGGGCCACCTGCGGGTGCGCGGTCAGGGCCGTCTCGACCTCGGCCGGCTCGATCCGGTGGCCGCGGATCTTCACCTGGTCGTCGACCCGGCCCAGGAAGTCGATCAGGCCGTCGGCCCGCCACCGGGCCCGGTCGCCGGTGCGGTACATGCGGGCACCCGGCGGCCCGTACGGGTCGGCGACGAACCGCTGGGCGGACAGCCCGGGCCGCCCGAGGTAGCCGCGGGCCAGTCCCCGGCCGGCGATGTAGAGCTCGCCGACCGCGCCCGGCGGCACCGGCTGCAGCCGTCCGTCCAGCACGTAGGCCACGGTGTTCGGGTCGGGGACGCCGATCGGCACCGCGCCCGTCCAGTCCGGTTCGGCCCGCCAGAGCGTCGAGTTCACCGTCGCCTCGGTCAGCCCGTACGCGACGAACAAGCGCAACGTGGCCGCCCAGCGGGCGATGACCCGGGGCGGCACCTGCTCGGTGCCGACCAGCACGGTGAGCCCGGCCGGAAGCTCGGCGCCGGGCGGCAGCGCGGCCACCAGGGACGGCGGCAGGATCGCGTGCGTGACCCCGTACCGGGACAGCAGCCGGGTCAGGCCCGGCCCGGGGGTGCGGGCGTCGTCGGGCGCGATCACCAGGCGGGCCCCGGTGGCCAGGGCCATCGACACCTCGAAGGCGAACACGTCGAAGCCGATCGAGGCGAACTGCAGGATGCCGCTGGCGGCCGTCACGCCCATCGGGTCGATGCCCGTGGCGACCAGGCTGCCGATCCCCTCGTGGGTGACGGTGACGCCCTTGGGCCGGCCGGTGGAGCCGGAGGTGTAGATGACGTATGCGGCGTGGTCGATCCCGTCCGGTGGAGCCGGGAGCGCGACCGCCGGGTAGTCGGTGTCGACCAGTACCCGGTCGACCTCGTCGAGGGCCGGCAGCGTGCAGGCGACCGCGCCGGTGGTCAGCACGTGCCGGGAGCCCGAGTCGGTGAGCATGTAGGCCAGCCGGTCGGCCGGGTGCTGCAGGTCGAGGGGCAGGAACGCGGCGCCCAGTTCGAGGACGGCGACCACGGCCACGATGGTCTCGAGTGACCGGGGTGTGGCGATGGCGACGATGCTCTCCGGGCGCACCCCGCGAGCGTGCAGCTCTCCGGCCAGCCGGGCGGCCCGGGCGGCCAGCTCGGCGTAGGTGAGCGTGCGGTCGCCGTCGACCACGGCGAGCGCGTCCGGCGTCGCGGCGGCCCGGGCGGCGAAGGCGGCGGACAGGCTCAGATCCGCCACCGTACGGGCGTTGTCGTTGAATGTGCGGAGCACGCGTTCACGCTCGTCGTCGACCATGATGCCGAGCCCGCTCACCGGCGCGGCCGGGTCGGCCACCGCCGCAGTGGCCAGCGCGATCAGCCGCCGCGCGAGCAGTTCCACCGTCGGCCGGTCGAACAGCTCGGTGCGGTAGACGAGCCGGACGGAGCCGGCGTCCATCTCCACCACCAGGTCGAACCGGGCCGTGCCGGTCGGCAACGGCTCGTCGCCGACCTCCAGACCGGCCAGGGTGAACGTGTCGGCCGCCGGGTTGCGGTACACGACCATCACCTGGAACAGCGGGTGCCGCGACAGCGACCGCGGCGGGTTGACCGCCTCGACCACCGATTCGAACGGCACGTCCTGATTCGCGAAGGCGGCCAGGTCGGCCGCACGCACCCGGTCGAGGAGGGTGGCGAAGCCGGGGCCGCCGCTCAGGTCGGTACGCAGCACCAGCGTGTTGACGAAGAACCCGACCAGGTCGTGCAGCGCCTCCTCGGTGCGGCCGGCGATCGGCGCGCCCAGTGGGATGTCGTCGCCGGCCCCGAGACGGTGCAGCAGGGCCGCGGTCAGCGCGTGCGCCACCATGAACGGGCTGGCGCCCCTGTCTGCGGCGAGCCGGCGCAGGCCCCGGGCCACTTCGGCGGGCAGATCGACGGTCACCTCGCCGCCGTCGGCGCTCGGCTCGGCCGCGCGGGGCCGGTCGAACGGCAACGGAATCTCCTCGGGGAGGCCGTCCAGGGTGGTGCGCCAGTAGGCCTCCTGCTCGGGGCCGACCCGGGTGAGCAGCTCGCGCTGCCACAGGGCGTAGTCGGCGTACTGGACCGGCAGCGGTTCCAGAGCGGAACCGTCGTACGCGGCGGTCAGGTCGGCCAGCAACGGCCCGTCCGACCATTCGTCGGTCACGATGTGGTGCAGCAGCAGGACGAGCACGTGGTCATCGGGACCCCGGCGGATGACGGTGGCCCGCAGCGGCAGGTCGGCGGCGAGGTCGAACGGCCGGCCGGCCAGCTCGGCCACGTCGGCGTCGTCCACCACGCCGAGCGCCGGACGGGCCTGGTCTGCGGGCAGGATCCGCTGGTACGGCTCGCCGCCGGGTGCGGAACCGATGACCGTACGCAGGATCTCGTGCTTGGTGACCACGGCGTGCAGCGCGTCGTGCAACCGGTCGAGGTCGAGCGGGCCGCGCAGGCGCAGCGTCAGCGGGAAGTTGTACGCGGCCGACGGCCCGTGCATCCGGTCGAGGGTCCAGAGACGGCGCTGTGCGAAGGACAACGGCGGGCGTTCGGGTCGGGCCGTGGGTTGCAGCACCGGCCTCGAGGAGGTACTTCCGGTGACGCGTGCGGTCAGCTCGGCCACCGTCGGCGCCTCGAACAGGTCGCGGATGGACAGTTCCGCCCCGAGTGCCGTCCGGGCCCGGCTGACCAGGCGAATCGCCAGGAGCGAGTGCCCGCCGAGGTCGAAGAAGCCGTCGTCGATCCCGACCTCGGGCACACCCAGCAGATCGGCGTAGATCTCGCAGAGCGCGGCCTCGGCCGGTGTCGACGGGGGCCGGGTGGTGGCCGAGGTCTGCACGGTGGCGGCGGGCAGCGCACGGACGTCGAGTTTGCCGTTGACGGTCAGCGGCAGCCGGTCCACCGCGACGAAGGCGGCCGGGACCATGTAGCCGGGCAGCCGGTCCTTGAGTGCGGCACGCACACCCGGCAGGAGACGGTCGTCCCATGCGGGGCCCCGTACCAGATAGGCGGCCAGGCGTTTCGCCCCGCCCGCGTCCTGCACCACCACGGCGGCCTGGGCCACCCCCGGCAGGGCTGCCAGCGCCGACTCGATCTCGGCCGGTTCGACCCGGTAGCCGCGGATCTTCACCTGGTCGTCGGTGCGGCCCAGGAAGTCGAGGTTGCCGTCCGGGCGGCGCCGCACCAGGTCGCCGGTGCGGTACATCCGCTCTCCCGGCCCACCGAAGGGGTCGGCCACGAATCGTTCCGCGGTCAGCCCGGTCTGCCGGTGGTAGCCGCGGGCCAGACCGATCCCGCCGATGTACAGCTCGCCCGGCGCACCGGGCACGGCCGGGCGCAGGAACTCATCGAGGATGTAGGCGCGGGTGTTCCAGATGGCCCTGCCGACCGTCGGGGTGGCGCTGTCCTCGGTGCCGCCGCCGAGCGTGTTGATCGTGTACTCGGTCGGCCCGTACAGGTTGTAGCCGGTGACGCCGTCGGTGTCGCGCAGCCTGCTCCACACCGTGTCCGGTACCGCCTCACCGCCGAGCAGCACGAGCGGCGGCCGGACCCGCTCCAGGAGTCCCTGGTCGATCAGGTGGTGGGCGTAGGTCGGGGTCACGTTGACGACGTCGATGCGGTGCTCGTCGCAGTAGTCGACCAGCCCGGCGGCGTCGCGGCGCAACTGCTCGTCGCAGATGTGCACCTCGTGGCCCTCGACGAGCCAGAGCAGTTCCTCCCACGACATGTCGAAGGCGAACGAGACGGTGTGCGCGATCCGCAGCCGCCGCCCGGCCGCCGCCACCACCGGGCCGAAGATCGCCGCACGGTGGTTGAGCTGCATGTTGGTCAGGCCCCGGTACGGGGTGACGACCCCCTTGGGCCGCCCGGTCGAGCCGGAGGTGTAGATGATGTACGCCGGGTGTTCGAGCCGCTGCCGGTCGCCACGGGTGTCCGGCACCACGATGTCGGGGAACTCGACCGGCCCGTCCAGTTCCACCACCGGCACCGTGGTCGGGGGCAGCAGTGGGGTCACCGCCGCGACGGTCAGCACGCACAGCGGTGACGTGTCGGCGAGCATCAGACCGAGCCGCTCGGCCGGCAGGTCCAGTTCCAGCGGCAGATAGGCGGCTCCCGTTCGCAGGACCGCGAACAGGGCCGCGACCATGTCCAGGTTCCGGGGCAACGCGAGCGCGACGACCTTCTCCGGCCCGGCCCCGCGAGCTGTCAGCAGCCGGGCGATCTGGTCGACACGCTCGTCGAGTTCCGCGTAGGTGAGCCGCTGGGTCCCGGCCACCAGCGCGACCTCGCCGGGGGCCCGGGCGGCCTGGTCGGCCAGCAGGTCGGCGACGGTGTCGGTGCCGACCGGGTTCCGGGTACGGTCCCAGTCGTCCCGCAGGATCCGCCGGTCGTCCGTGGTGAGCATGTCGAGGGCGCCGACCGGCCGTTCCGGGGTGGTCACGATCCGGGTCAGCACCTCGGCCAGCCGGTCCAGGAGCGCTCGCGCGGCCGGTGCGTCGACCACCTCGGGCCGGTGGTCGAGCGCGATCCGGATCCGGGTGGCCGGGGTGACGACCACCGTCAGCGGGTAGTGGGTGGCGTCCACGCTGTCGACGGTCTCGATGCCGTGCCGGCGTTGCAGCTCGGCCGACTCGCCCTCGTCGACGAAGTTCTGCATCACGTAGAGCGTGTCGAACAGTTGGGCGTGCCCGGTCGCCCGCTGGATGTCGGCCAGGCCCACGTGGTCGTAGTTCATCAGGGTGAGCCGCTGGTCGCGCAGGCGCAGCAGCAGGTCGCGGACGGATTCGCGGGGGTCGGGCGCCACCCGGACCGGAACCGTGTTGAGGAAGAGTCCCACGATGCCGTCGACCAGCGGGACGTCGCCGTGGCGACCGGCCACGGTCATGCCGAAGACGACGTCGCCGCGCCCGGTGAAAGCGCCGAGCACCAGACCCCAGGCCGCACTGAACACGGTGTTCAGGGTCAGGCCGTGCACGCGGGCGGCGTCGCGCAGACGCTGCGACAGCGCCGCCGGCAGCTCGATCGTGTGCCGCTCGGGCAGGGCGGGGGCGAGGCTACGGTCGGCCGGCCCGACCATCGTCGGCTCGGCCAGTCCGGCCAGGGCGTCCCGCCAGTGCTCGATCGCGGTCACCGTGTCCTGCCGGCCGAGCCAGGCCAGGTGATCCCGGTACGACCCGGCGGGCGGCAGTCCGGTGGCGTCGCCGTCGCGTTCGTAGAGCGTGAACAGCTGCTCGACGAACAGTTCCTCGGACCAGCCGTCCCACAGGATGAGGTGATGGCTGACGACGAGCCGGTCCCGGCCGCCGGGCATCCGGATCACGGTGAGCCGGCACAGCGGCGGATTCGCGAGGTCGAACGGCCGGGCGCGGTCGGCGGCCATCGCCGTGGCCACGTCCGCCGCCGAGTGCGCCTCGACCTCGTCGATCGGCAG
>DATMVU010000135.1:0-13984 GCA_035562875.1 Actinoplanes sp.
CTCCGTACGCGGGATGATCCCGACGACGCCACCCTCGCCGCTGGAACTGCATCTGGCGCATCGGGTGAGAATACGACAAAAGCCCGCACTCGGCGGGCATGCAACATAGATGAGCGAAGGTCAGGCAGCGAGTTCGTAGTCCCCAATGTGGATTGCGGCCTGCTCGGCGATCTCGGGGCTGCGGATCGAACCGTGCCAGACGAACGGCGGGACGTCGTCGAGCGGCCGCGGCGTGGAGGTGAAGCCCTGCAGCGGGGTGCGGAACTTGCCCTGCCAGTCGACGGTGTGCTCGCGCCACAGCTTGTTCAGCAGGGCGTAGTTCTCGATCGCCAGGGGGATGCCGGCGCGGATGTCCTTGCCGAACCAGGGGTAGACCGGGCCGGTGTTGCCGCGGCCCAGGGTCAGGTCCACCCGGCCGTCGGCGAGGTGCTGCAGCATCGCGAAGTCCTCGGCGATCTTCACCGGGTCGTTCGTGGTGATCAGCGTGGTCGCGGTGGAGAGCTGCAGGGTCTTGGTCTGCGCCGCGATGTACGCCAGGGTGGTCGTCGGCGAGGACGAGAAGAACGGCTCGTTGTGGTGCTCACCGAGCGCGAAGACGTCCAGGCCGACCTCCTCCGCGTGCTTCGCGATGGTGACGATGTCCTTGATGCGCTGCGCCTCGGTGGGGGTCCGGCCGTTGGTCGGGTCCGTCGTGATGTCGCTGACGCTGAAGATTCCGAACTGCATGACCCGCTCCTGCTGTCTCCGCCGGGGTTCTTGCTTCCCGGACACCCCGTGCAACCTCTTTGACTCGGCAACTATTTCAGATTCAAACAACTTGTGCTGCGGCGGGGGTCACACCTCGGCCGTCCGTTCCGGTGGACGGTACGGTGACGTGATGGGGGCGATCAAACCGTGGCAACTGCTGCTCTGTTCGATGGTGTGTCTGCTGGGGGTGACCGGGATCGTCGCGGCGGTGGTGTTCACGATCCGGGGGCGTACCAAAAAGCAGCCCTGACGGGTTGATCCGGGCATGCGACATGCCTTCACCACACTTCTCACCGGTGTCCTGGCCGGGGCGGCGGCTCTGGCCGGGTCGCCCGCCCACGCCGCCGCCGAGCCGGACCTGCGATTCCACGTCAGCCAGTACGACTCGCCGGGTAGCGATCTGCGGTCGCCGGAGAGCCTCAACGCGGAGTGGATCACGTTGATCAACTCCGGGCGGAAACCGATCAGCCTCCGGGGCTGGTCGGTCGCCGAAGCACAGGGGCGCACCTACACCTTCGGCGCTGTCACGATCCCGGGCAAGGGCGGCCGGATCAAGCTGCACACCGGTCACGGCGCCGACACCGGCACCGACGTCTACTGGAACAGCGGCAACTACATCTGGAACAACACCGGCGACCAGGCCACCCTGCGGGATCCGGCCGGGAAGACCCGGGACCTGTGCGGGTGGGGATATCAGGACGGGCGGGCCCGGGTCGCCTGCTGAGGGCTTTTCTCCAGTGGGCCGTCGGCTGGTTTCGGAGCGGGCCGACGGCCTGCTTCAGCGCGGGCCGACTGCTGGTTTCAGCGCGGGTCGACTGCTGGTTCAGGGCGGGCCACGGCTGGTTCAGGGCGGGCCACGGCTGGTTTCAGAGTGGCGGGCCGGCGATGACCAGTGCGGAGACGGCCAGCCAGCCGATGTGCCAGGCCTGGTCGAGTTCGAACAGGCCGGTGCCCGGCCCGCTGGCCGTCGGCCCGTTCGGCCGGACCACGCCGACGTGATCCAGGTAGCCGCCGCGGCCCAGCAGCCGGCCGAGCCGGATCAGCGGGGTGCGCAGATCGGCGATGAAGTGGGTGACCGCGTTCAGGGTGAGCCCGGCGATCAGCCAGCCGGGTTCGAACGGCAGCCGCAGCCACCAGCCGGCCGCCAGCAGGAAGAGGGTCGTCGTCAGCGTCCACGAGGCGACATGTGTCGCACAGTGCCGGAACGCTGATCGGGGGACACAGTTCTCCGAGTCCAGCCCTTTGCCGTATGCCTGCTCACTGGTCTGCACCCAGTGGTCGCCGATGTAGTGCCCGGCGAGCATCACGCCGAACGCCACGGCGGCGATCACCGCTCTGACCAGATCATCGTCCTGCATGCCGCGGTCCACCTTCTGCCGAGAGTGCCGTCTCAGTACCCACTCCAGCACTCAGACGCTGCCCGCACCCGCAAACGTGGCCGCGCACACGGGGTCACGTCCGTCACGGTTCGGCATCGCGGGCGTGAACCCGGTGAATCCGCGCGGTCTCGGGGCAGGCGTCCGGGCCGGATGACGGGGCGCCGGTGAAGTCGTCGAGAAGGGACACCGCCGGATCTTACGACGGGCTTTACGTACGGTGATCAACAACTGTTACTCAACGTATTGTTTCTAACTGATCATAATGTGCGTCACATGCCGACGGTACGGGGCCGTTCCGATGGGGCCGGTGTCGTAGCCTTCCGGCCATGCGAGGAACCACCACTGCAGCCATCGTCACCAGTACCCTGCTGGCGATATCCGGCTGTGCGAGCACCGGACAGACCGTCGAACCGGCCGCCACAGCGGTCCCGGCGGTGACCATCAGCGGACTCGACGAGGCCACCGCGACAGTCTGCGGCATGGCGAGCAAGGCCACCCTGGGTGAGGACGGGTATGACCTGGACGTCGCCACCGCCAACAAGATCATCACCGTTGGTGACGACTCGAAGAGCACGATCATCATCTCGGCACTGAACGTCCTGAAGTTGACAGTCCGGAACGCGGAGAACGTCGCCGGCGAGCCGACCGAGGCGTCGTTCGTGGCGGAGATCCGGACCCAGCTGCTCAAGCTCCAGACCACCTGCCAGAACGAGGACGCGCTGGTGACCAGCATCCAGCAGAGCCGGATCGCGGTGGATGCCGGAAACTGAGAAGGTTCCCGCCCCGGGTCGACATATCACTGATTCGGCCCGGGGGTGATCGGCTGTCCGGCCCATGTGTGTTCCCGTGCACGGACGGTAGGTTCACCAGCCACACGTCCACTGGTCCATGGGGGAGCCGTTCACACGTGAGCGAGATAGTCCGGGACGCTCTGCACCAGGTGGAGAGTGCGGCCCGCTTGTACGGCGTCGGCGAGGAGAACATCGCCGGAGTCCGTGAGTTCCTGTCCAGTCAACACCCCAACGACCGGGGCACCTACGCCTGCGCCGTCCTGGACCGGGTGGTCACCGAGATCGCCTACAACCACCGCACCGAATGCGACGGCAAGGAATGCCGCACCTGCGACGGGCTGCAGGAAGCGCTCACCGTCGCGGTCGCCAGCGTCCGGGCGATGATCGCCGACGAGATGACCTGGCGCAGCCGGCGGCGTAACCGGCGCTGGTTCTGGAATCGCTGACCTCCTCGCCGGCCCGGCTTCCGGGCCGGCTTTTTCGGGCCTCGAGTTCGCATTCGGCCCGGCGGTCGCGGGTCGGCCCGGTGGGCTGCCTACCTCGCGGGGTGGGCACAGGAGATCCTCGCGGTGTGGGGGAGTCGCTGGCGTACCCGATCAGAGATTGTGAATCTTCCTCAATCGGTCCACATTGCGGCCGTGGTAGCGCGCCGGGTCGAACGGTCCCGGCTCCAGATAGTTGAGGTAGCGTCCGGCGGACCAGGCCGCCATCGTGTGGTGACCGGAATCGATCCAGGTGTAGGCGTCCGCGACGGTTGCCGCGTCGGCGGTGACCGGTTCGGCCAGCCACTGCAGCAGGGTGTGGGCGCCGTGCCACGGGAAAGCGGTGGTGCCCGGCGTGACCCGGGCCGGTGCGCCGGTCAACCGGGACAGTTCGGCCAGCCCCGGAAGCTTCGCGGCGGCCCGGCGCTGCAGCACCGACAGCAGCGCGGCGACACCCGCCGGCGGCAGCGGGCCCGCGAAGATCTCACTGCCGGTCAGCTGCGTCGCGCGGGACGGCAGCGGATCGGCGGGTGGTGCCTGGCCCGCGGGTGGTGGCTGACCGGCCGTCACGGGGCTTGCGGGCGGTGCCAGGCCGACCGTCGCTGATGCCGGATCCCGGCCGATGCCACTGGTCAGGGCCGCCACCTCGGTATGCGCGTCACCGTCCAGAACGGAACCGCTGACAACGGCCGACAGTCTGCCGGCCCGATCCGACTCCAGCCGGCAGACCGGCCACACACTGTCCGGCGCCGTCGAGACCCGGCTCAGCCAGCCGGTCACCACGGCGGCCGCGTCCGCCCACGGGTAGCGCAGCGTGAACGTCCCCACCGGACCGGCCGGATGGGTCCGCATCCGCCACGACGTGACCACCCCGAACCGGCCGCCGCCGCCACCGCGCAACGCCCAGAACAACTCCGGCTCCCGCTGCCCGTCCACAGTCCGCGCTCGACCGTCGGCCGTCACCACATCGGCGGCCACCACACAGTCGCTGGTCAGGCCGTATGCTGCGGTGGCCGACCCGATCCCGCCGCCACAGGTCAGCCCGGAGATCCCGACCGAGTCACACGCGGCGACCGGGACCGCGGCACCGTGCCCGTCCAGCCCGCCGGCCACGTCACGGACCGTCGCACCGCCGCCGATCGTGGCGGTACCGCTGGCCGCGTCGAACTCGACCGAGTTCACGGCGCGCAGATCGAGAACCGGCCCCGAGGACGAAGTGGACGCACCCACGTGTGAGTGCCCGCCGTTGCGCGGCACGACCGGCAACCCGAACCGGTTGGCGAACACGATCGTCTCCACCACATCGTCCTGGTTGGCGCAGCGCACCACAGCGGGTGGCCGAATCTGATCAAAACGCGGCGAGTGCAGTCGGCGGGCCTGGTCGTAGCCGCCGGTGCCGGGCCGTTCCACGGTTCCGGCCAGGCCGTCGGCGAGCGCCCGCCAGTCGGCGTCGGCCGGAGCGGGGGTGCGCAACGCCGAGGGGGTGCGCAACGGCAGGGGGGTGGGCAACGGCATGATGCCGGCCAGGCCGGCACCGAGCAGGGCACGACGGGACAAGGACACGTCACAGACTTACATGCCCGGTACGGTCGATCTGGGCTGTTTGTCACTTAAGTCCCGCACGGGGCTGACGGACCGCGCCGCCGAGCCGGGGCCAGGTAGCCCTTCTCTTGATCGCAGCCCACAGCGGGCGCACCCCCCAGTCGGCTGACCACTCCCTGCCCACTCCTTGCCCGGATCTTGGTCAATCACCCACCGGTTTCGGTGGTCGCTCGACCAAGATCGGCAGCCCCACCCCGGACCACCCCGGATCTTGGTCGATCGACCACCGCAATCGGTGGCCGGCCCACCAAGATCCGTGGCCCAGCGGGCGCAGAAGCGCGCCAAGCGGGCGCGAGGGTGAGCATGGTGGGTGCAGGAGTGCGCCCAGTGGGCGCGAGGGTGAGCATGGTGGGTGCAGGAGCGAGTCCGGTGGGCACGGGAGCGAGCCTACCGGGTACAGGAGCGTGGCCAGTGGGTGCGAGAGCGAGCCCGGTGGGCGCGAGGGCGAGGTTGGCAGGGCGCTGGATCAAGGGCTTGACCATGTGCAACCGCAGCAATCAAGCAAGTGTCTCCAGGGCGTCGGCGGGGGAACCCGATGAATCATCGTGCACCCGGCCCGGCGCCGCGCCACCGGCCACAACGGACGAAATCCCCAGCGGAGGGGCAGACCCTGACCGCGGAAGCTCTCTAGATGGTGTGGCGGTCGGAGGCTGCGTAGGCGGCGGCTGCGGTCACGGCTGAGACTGCCAGGACCGCGGGCCACGCGCCGATTCGTTTGGCCAGTGGGTGTGACAGGGCGAACGCCCCTGCGTAGGTGGCGACCAATGCTCCGGTGGTGACAGGGCCAGCTGTCCGGTTCCACTGTCGGCCGGCGGCGATTCCGCCTGCGACCAGGACGGCCCCGCCGAGCGGGCGGACACCGGTGCGGCGGGCGATCTGCCAGCCACCGATCAGGGATCCAGCGGCGATAACCGCGGTCGGCACACGCATGTGACGAACCTACACGCTTGAGACACTCGAATCTCCCCGGCCGTGCTCCTTCCATCGATCTTGTCGGCGTGGACGGTGTCGTCGTCGCGGGGCCGGTGGTGAGACTCGCGGCTCCCCGGATCGGGTCGGCAAGCGGGAGTGAGCCGGGGACCTGCACTGCTTCGGGGACATGGCGGTTCCCTTCGAGCCTCGTACGACAACTCTCGTTTGATCTCCTTGGATCCAGTTAGAGTTTAGTGGGATCCAATCTGGGAGGCAAAGTGACAGTCAGTCGCATCATCGCTCTCACACTCGGCTGGGAGGACCTGCCGAAATCCGCTTCCGTGCACGGTGGTTCCCGCACGGAGCGTGTCCGGGAGCCGGTTCCTGCTCTGCTGCTGGAGACCGGCGACGGCTGGCTGCTGCTCGACACCGGCTTCAACACCGCGTTGTTGCGGGATCCGGCGTTGCGCCGGCGTTTTTATCCCAGCCCGAACTATCAGCCGGAGTTGCCGCCGGGTTCCGGGGAGCCGCTGCTGGAGGCCCTGGACGCGGTCGGGGTGGCGCTGGGTGACGTCACCGCGGTCGCCCTCAGCCACCTGCACGTCGACCATGCCGGTGGGCTCAAGCACTTCGCCGGGCGGGTGCCGGTGCATGTGCAGCGGGCTGAGCTCGACTACGGGCTCTCGGGCCATCCCGCGCCGGAGCGTTACTCGATGGCCCGGATCGACTATGACGATCCGCGTATCGACTGGCGGCTCGCCGACGGTGACCTGGAGATCGTTCCCGGCGTGACCGCGCTGCTCACCGCTGGGCACACGCCGGGGCACCAGAGTTTCGTGGTCGATCTTCAAGGCGGTGGGGGGTACGTCTTCGCCTGTGACGCCGCCGATCTCACCGAGAACATCACCGCCGAGTCGGCCATCGGCTCGTTCCTGCACGTCACTCCGGAGCAGACCGTCGACCAGATCCGGCGGCTCAAGGACATCGGAGCGCGCCGTGGCTACCCCGTCGTGCCCGGTCATGACCCGGTTGCGTGGCCGGCCCTGACCGCCGAGCTGGCCGACCGGTTCCCGCGGTAGCGCTTTTCTGGATCCCGAACTAAGCTTTTGGGATCCAATCCGCTTCAGGTCAGGGAAGAGGCGTCATGACCGCTGTGAACCGTCCGGTGGAGGCGACCGATCTCAAGGAATCGCTGCTGGGGCAGCCGAGTGCCGATCCGCTCAGCGGTGACATCCCGGTGCGCAGCCGGCTCGACTTCGCCACTGAGGACAGGCGTGTCGTCTCGGGCGTCTGGGAGTCCGAGCCGGGCACCTCACGCTGGGAGTTCCTGACCCGGGGCGAGATCATCCACGTGGTCGCCGGGCGCATGGTCGTCACCGAGGACGGCGGTGAGCCCGTCGAGGTGACGGCGGGCTCCACCGCCTACTTCCCCATCGGTTGGCAGGGCGAGTGGACGGTCACCGAGCGGCTCCGCAAAGTCTTCGTGGTCTACAAGCCATGACCGGGGAGCAGGACACCCGGGAGCTGATGGTCCGCGGCCTGGTGCTGGAGGCCGAGGATGTGCTGACCGTCGACCTGATCGACCCGGCCGGCGCGGGGCTGCCCGGCTGGGCCCCCGGCGCGCACGTCGACCTGGTGGTGAGCGACGGGACGGTCCGGCAGTATTCGCTGTGCGGCGTGCCCGGCCGGGAGTCCCTGGCGATAGCGGTGCGGCACGAGCCCGGCGGAAAGGGCGGTTCCGGCTGGGTGCATCGTGCGCTGCGGCCCGGTGACCGGGTCACGGTGCGGGGCGTGAAGAACCACTTCGCGCTGGAGGACGCCCCCGAGGTGCTCCTGATCGCCGGTGGAGTCGGCATCACCCCACTGCTGCCGATGGCGGAGGAGCTGGCGAGAGGTTCCCGGGGGTGGCGGCTGGCCTATGTCGGCCGTAACGCCGGCCGGATGCCGTTCCTGGAGCGGGTGCGCGCGCTCGGTCCACGGGCGGAGGTTCACGAGACCGCGGAGTCCGGCCGTCCCGAGCCGGGTGATCTGCTCGCCGGACTGACCCCGGAGACTCTGGTCTATGTCTGCGGGCCCGCCTCGCTGATCGAGACCGTCGAGAAGGCTTTGGACGCCGCTGGGCTGGGGGATCGATTGCGCGCCGAATACTTCGCGGCTCCCGACCTGGAGACGGCTGAGCCCGGATCGTTCACGTTGCACCTGGAGCGATCAGGTCTGGAGCTGGCGGTTCCGGCCGGGCGCAGTGCTCTGGAAGTGGTCGCCGAGGCGGGCATCGACGTGCTCAGCGACTGCGAGGAGGGCATCTGCGGCACCTGCGACGTCCGGGTGCTCGCCGGGGAGGTCGACCACCGTGATCACGTGCTGACCCGATCCGAGAAGGCCGCCAACAACTGCATGATGCTCTGCGTCTCCCGCGCGACCGGGCCGAGGCTGGTGATCGATCTGTAGAAGCAGGTAATGGGCCGGACGTCGACGTTTGTTGCGGATAAGGTCGGCCGATGCCCGAGCTGAAGCTGTTGCATGCCGACCACGCCCCAGCGGTGCTGGCCTTCGAGTTGGCGAACCGTGCCTACTTCGCCGCGTCCGTCTCCGACCGTGGCGACGACTACTTCGACCGGTTCACCGACCGGTACCAGTCTCTGCTGGCCGAGCAGGACGCCGGGGTCTGCGCGTTCTATGTCCTCGTCGCCAGCGACGGCGACGGCGGCCACCGCGACGGCAACGGTGACAGCGTCAGCGACATCGGCGACATCGGCGACACCGGCGGCGACGGCAGCGGCAGCGACGGCAGCAGCGGCGACGGCAGCAGCGGCGACACCGGCGGCGACGGCAGCGGCGATATCGGCGGTGACGGTCTGGTTCTTGGCAGGTTCAATCTGTACGACATCGCCGAGGGCAGCGCGGTGCTCGGCTATCGGGTCGCCCGGCACGCGGCCGGGCGCGGCCTGGCCACGGCAGCGGTCATTGAACTCTGTGCCCGGGCGGTCAGCCGGCAGGGGCTGCACACCCTGCGAGCGGCCACGGCCGACCAGAACGTCGCGTCCCAGCGGGTGCTGGTCAAAGCAGGCTTCGTTCCCGTGGGCCCGGCAGCCCCCGCCGAACTCGGCGGCAAATCAGGGCTCTGGTATCGGCGTGACCTGTAACGCTGTCGACGGCTGAAGCTTCCGTGGGGAAGTCGTCCGTTGTGGCCGGTGGCACGACGCCGGTCCGGGCGCACGATGATTCATCGGGTTCCCCCGCCGGTGCCCTGGTCCCGGCTCGGCGGCCCAGTAGGGACTGTGTGGCCCTGCCGGTGCCGGATCCCCGGCTGGAGCACGCGATCCGCGATCGTGTGACCGGACGAGGGCTCGCCACAAGAAGGAAAGCGGCGAAAGGTGTCTAGCGGCTCAGATGTTCGTGCAGCATCTGCCATGTGCCGTCACGTCTGGTGAGGACGTTGGTGCCGCGGCCCTGCCCGGACGCAGGGACCCCGTCGATCATGCCACTCCAGCGGAAACGGTAACGGCACACCGCTGATGCGGCCTCGACCACGATCCACTCCACCTCGTCGACGGTGTAGACCTCGTCGAGAATGGTGGCGAAAGTCTTCTCGACCGCGGTGCGGATCGCGTCGATACCCTGGTACGAGCCGTCGGTGAACCAGTACGTGGCATCCTCGGCGATCAACGGCTCCAACTCGGTGAAATCGTGCGTGTTGGTCGCCTGCTCGTACCGGGACAGGAATGCCGTCAGCTCAGTCACCACAGCATCCTCCACGACGGGGCTATCCGCCGGTACTCGCGCGGACCAGCAGGTAGACGCCGACGGCCGAACCGAACGTCACGATCACCGCCCGCAGCACCTTCGCCGGAAGCCGGCGCGCCACCCGGGCACCCAGATAACCGCCGACGACAGTGGCCGGGGCGATCACCGCCACCGCCGCCCAGTTCACCGGGCCGAAAGCGCTGTACACCAGAACCGTCACCACCCCGATCAGGGCGGACAACAGATTCTTGAGGGCGCTCACCCGGGCCAGGGTCTCGTCCAGCACCAGTGCCAGACCAGCCACCAGCAGTACCCCGAGAGCCGCGTTGAAATAGCCGCCGTACAGCGCACACAGGAAGACCGCCACGTGCAGCGTCACCGCCGCCCGTTTCGGGGAGACATCCTGCGGATGCCCGACCAGCCCGCGCAGACGGGCTTGGAAAGCGAGAGTCAACGCCGCGCCGATCACCAGGAACGGCACCACGACGTCGAATACCCGCCGAGGTGTGTTCAACAACAGCACACATCCGCAGAGCGCGCCGAACAACGCGGTCGGCACCACTCGCAGTACCCGTCTGCCCTGACCGGCGAGGTCAGCCCGGCTGCCGACCACACTCGAGGCGTAACCGGGCGCCACCGACAACGCGTTGCTCACATTGGCGGCCACCGGTGGCAGGCCGATCGCCAGCATGGTCGGAAACGTGATCAGCGACCCGCCGCCGGCGATGGCGTTCACGATTCCCGCCGCCAGCCCGGCCGCCAGCAGCAGTGCCGCTTCACCCCAGCCCATGAATCCCCACTTCACATTCTTTGATCAAATCCGGCGATGGTACGCCCGGCGCCGCTTGCTGTTGTCTCGTGCCGTTCCCCGGCGCTGTTCTACGGAGAGGCGCGTTCACCGACGGCTCACTCCGCAGCGCCGCCATCGAAAACGGGTTCATCGGCCGTGTCCCGCTCGGGAACAGCCGTCCCGAAGCGGGGCGGAGCGCTTTCGGGACCCGGGTCGTGTGGTGACATGAGGGGCGATTCCATCCCGGACTCACCATGCGGGCCCGGTCCGGGGTGTTCGAAGACTGTCCGGCCGCCGACCAGCGTTGCCGTCACAGTGAGGGACCGGAGGGTATCCGGGTCGGCCGCCAGCGGATCGCCGTTCAGGAAGGCCAGGTCGGCGGGGTCACCGGGACGGATCCGGCCGGTGCCGGAACCGCCGGTCAGCCGGGCCGCGCCCGAGGTGAACAGGTGCAGTGCCTCCGGCGCGGTGATCGCCTGGTCCGGGCCGAGCGGGGTGCGCCGTCCGCGTACCCGCCGGGTGCGGGCCTGCCACATGCCGTGCAACGGAGCCATCGGCGGTCCCGGGCCGTCCGAACCGCCGCCCACCTCGACGCCGGCATCCAGCCAGGACCGGAGCGGATTGGCTGCGGCCGCCCGCACCTCGCCGAGCCGGTCGGCCAGCCCCGGCCCGAAGTCCCATTGCAGCGCCGGATGGGCCGAAACCCGGACACCGAGTTCTCCGGTACGCCGCATCGCCTCCGCGCTCGGCCCCAGATAGGCGTGGATCAGGTGAAACCCGAGTCCCGCGATCGGGGTCTCCGCGTCGACCTTGCTGAGCACGTCGAGTACCAGGTCGATCGCGGCATCCCCGACCGCGTGCACGCCGACCCCGCGGCCGGCGCGCGCGGCGTCCCGGCAGTGGGCGAGCACCACCTCGCGGCTCAGGGTCTGGTTCCCGTGGTAGCCGGGGTGGCCGGGCCACGGGCTGGAGAGTAGCGCGGTCCCCAGGGAACCGCCGCCGTCCAGGAAGAGTTTGGTGGGGCCGCGTACCAGCAGATCGGGGTCTGCGGTCTCCAGAGCGCACGTCGCGGCGGCCCGGTCCAGGTCCGCGAACGTCGCGGTCTCCGAACCCAGGGGCATCACCGTCATCCGGAGCCGGAGGGCGCCGTCGCGAGCCGCGTCGGCGTAGGCGGCCAGTTCGGGTGCGGACACCGCCGGGTCCATGGCGGTGGTGATGCCGTGGGCCAGGAGTTCGCGCTGACCGGCTTCGATCCAGCGGCGGTGATCAGCGGCGGACGGTGGCGGGATGACCGCCCGGACCAGCGCTACGGCGGGATGTTCCACCAGCAGGCCGGTCGGTTCGCCGTGATCGTCGCGGTCGATGTGGCCGCCGGGCGGGTCGGGGGTGGACGCGGTGATGCCGGCCCGGTGCAACGCTGTCGTGTTGACCAGGGCATCGTGGCCTCGCCGGTCCAGTAGGACACCCCGGCCGGGCGCGGCGGCCTCCAGTTCGGCGGCGGTGGGGAGCCGGTGCTCGGCCAGATCCGACGGGTCCAGGTCGTCGTCGGCTTCGAGCCAGCCGTCGCCCGGACGTTCGGCGGCGTGTTCCCGGATCCGCTGCTGTACCTCACCTATCGAGGTGGCGCCGGTCAGTGACACCCGGGACGCGCGGCGGCCGGCCCACAGCAGATGCACATGACTGTCCACAAGACCGGGGAGGACCGTGCCGGTCACGGTGAGTTCCGGCGTTCCGGGTGGAACCGCTGCGCGAGCCTCCTGCGGGCTGCCGACCACGACGAACAGGCCGTCGGCGATGGCGACCGCCGTCGCCCGTGGCCGTGCCGGGTCCATCGTGATCACCTGGCCGATGATCACCAGCTCATCGCTCATGCCGGCCTCCGGTTCGTCGGGAGATCAGGGTCGGGTGTTGACAGGGGTATTCGGCGCCAGACGGCGTGCGTGACGGAATCCGGGGCGGGCCACACGGGCCACAGAAGAACGACGGCGTGAACAGCGAAGGGACGGCAGCGATGACGAGGGCGCGGTGAGGGCTTCGAGGGTTGGGAGTGGTCCGGGTAGCGGCAGGCTGAGAGACGACGCCGCTACCCGGACCACTCCCGGGTCCGGAACCGGTCCAGCCGCTGGCTTCGAGGGCCGGAAGCCAGTGACTGAACCGGAACCGGAGATCATCGGAACCGGCTGGGGCGGTGGTGTGTCAGAGGACGGCGGCCAGACCGTCGGCTCGGGGGTCGCTGGCCGCCGACAGGGTGCCGCCGGTCAGCCGGGCCACCTGGATGTGACCGGCGTCGTCGTGGGGTCCGGGGGTGGTCTCCACGGCCAGGTTCAGGGATCCGGCGGTGGCGGCCAGGGCTGCCGTGTCCGGGGTTCCGGGCTCCAGGAGCAGGGTGGGGACGTCCCGGTCGATCTCCCGGGCACCGATGATCCAGCGAGGCCGGGCCAGTACGCCGGGCAGATCGGCCGAGGTCAGGACGTCGTCGGCTACCTGGGCGAGGATCCACGGCTGGGAACGGCCGCCCTGGCAGCCCAGCGCGACAACGGTGCCGGGGGAGACGGCGACCGTGGGGCAGAGGGTGTGTGGTGGTCGGATTCCGGGGGCGATCCGTCCGGGATGGTCCGGGTCGAGGCTGAACGACGAGCCGCGGTTGTGCAGGACGATGCCGGTGTCCGGTTCGAGCAGGCCGGAGCCGAAGCTCTGGAACACACTCTGGATCAGGGTGACAGCTGTCCCGGACGAGTCGACGGCGGTGACCGCCACCGTGTCGCCGGCCGGTTTGACAAGGTCAGCGGCGGGGAAGGACGCCGAAGTCCGGAGCAGCAGGCCGTCCAGATCGATCGGGCCGTTGCGGGGGTCACCGAGCAGGGCGTCCCGGGCGAGCTGGGCCTGACGGGCGTCGGACAGGAGTGCCGGTGAACCCGCGAGGGCCAGGAACGTCGCTCCCTGGACGGGCGGTGGGGCGGCGTACCAGAAAGTGTCGCCCTTGATCGTTGTCAGCGGTGTGGTGATCTCGGCTCGGTGTGCAGCGAAGTCGGCGACCGACAGCGGGCTGCCGAGCTTCCCCAAGCCGGCGATCAAGCGGTGGGCCAGGTGTCCGCGGTAGAAGGAGCGCCAGTTGCGGCCGATGGCGGCCAGCGTCTCGGCCAGTGCCGGCTGATGTAGATCAGACACCGGTTGGCCTGCGTTGTCGAGCAGCAACGCGGACAGGCCGGGGTCGGAGCGGACGCCGTCGAGGCGGCCGAGGATTGCCCGGTGCAGGCCGGGACTGACCGGGACACCACCGGCGGCCAGCGCGCGGGCCGGTTCGAGCAGGTCGGCGAGGGGCAGGGTGGCGCCGAGGCCGTGCAGGGCGGCCCATCCGGCGACCACCCCGGGCACCGTCACGGTCTGCGGCCCGCCGAACGGCATGCGGGGGCCGGCGGCCCGCAGCGCGTCCACGTCGACTGCCGTCGCAGCGGCGCCGATGGAGAGCACGGCTCGCGGTTCGCCGCCGGCCGGGCGCACGACGGCGACCAGGTCACCCCCGACAGAGCATTGATG
>DATMVU010000136.1:0-8886 GCA_035562875.1 Actinoplanes sp.
CGGCCCGAGCCGCTCCGAGGACACCGGCCGCCGTTCGGGTGGTGCCAAGCGTGGTGACGGCCCGAGCCGCCCGCGGTACAACGCCAACCCGACGAACTGGCGTGAGGACACCGCCTCGTGGGACGGCGATCAGGACACCAGCAACTGGACCCGCGACCCGGACACCGGTCAGTGGAGCCGCGCCGAGGACGACCCGCGGGTGCTGGCGTGGCGTGCCGAGGCGGCTCGCCGCGAGGCCGTCAAGCCCGCCGAGGAACCGGACGAGGAGCCGACCGGTCGCCGGTCCCGCCGGGCCGAACCCGCTGCGGGCCCGGCTCGGCAGGCCAGCGCGGTGCCCGACAGTGCCCCTTCCACGGGCATGCCCGGCAACCGGCCGCGCAGCGCGATGCCCGCTCCGGCCGACGAGGGCCGTCGCCGTCGCCGGTCCGGTGATCCCGGTCCGCAGCGTTTCGACGAGCCGGAGAGCACCGAGTCCTGGCAGGGCCGTCGCCGTGGCGGCGAGCCCGACGGGTACCCGGGTCCGGACGGTGGACGTCCCGGCCCGCGGCCGCCGCAGTGGCAGGAGCCCGAGCCACGCCGGTCCGGTTATCGCGACGAGCCGGCGGAACCGTCCGACTACGGGCAGGCCTACCCGGCTCCGCAGCAGCGGCGCAGTGGTTTCGGCAGTGCCGCCCGGGAGCTTCCGGCCGGCCCGTCCGCGCAGCCGCAGCGGCCCGCCTTCGGCGCCCGGGAACTGCCGGCGGGGCCGTCGGCACAGCCTCAGCGGCCCGGTTCCGGTGGTCCGCAGCGAGAGCTACCGGCCGGACCTTCGGCGTACGACGGTGGCAGCGGACCCTCGTCGGCCGCGCCCGCTTCGGCCCCGTCCTGGGGCGGCTCGGAGCGCCAGCAGCGGTCCGGCGGTCAGTCCTGGGCCGATCAGGAACGCTCCGACCGTCAACAGCGGCCGGCCGCACCCTCCTGGGATGACCAGGAACGCCCTCAGCGGCCCGTCAGCGGCCCGGCGTGGGCGGATCGAGACCCGGGGCAGCAGAACCCGCAGCGACCCGGCTACGGCCCTTCCAGCGACGATTCGCCGTGGCTGGAGCAGGAGCGGCAGAAGCGTTCCGGCACCGCACCGTCCAGAGCCGAGCAGGACCGCTGGCAGCCGGGCGGCGAACCGTCCTGGGAACAACCGCAGACCCGTCCGGTCAGCGGTTCGGCCCGGCCGGTCAGTGGCATGTCGTGGCGGGACGAGGAGCGCCGGCAACCACAGCAGGGCCCGTCGTACGGCGCACCCCGGATCCCGTCGCAGTCCCCGGGCTATGACACCCCGTCCGGGGAAACGGCTCGCCGGCCCTCCTACGGGGCGCGGGAACTACCGGCTGGAAGCGCCGCACCGAGCTGGACCGAGCAGCAGAAACCCGCCTACGGCGCGGCCGATGACCGGACCGGGCGCTGGCCCGACCCGCTCGGTGAGCAGTCCGGTCGGCGTGGCTACGACGACCAGCCGCCCACGGGTGGTGAAACCGGTGGCCGCCCGCCTCTGACGGACTGGCTCGCCGCTGAACGCGCCGACCGGCGCGGAGCCGACTATCGCAGCACGGGCGCCGGGCAGGACGGTGAGACCGACTGGCGTCGAGAGTTGTCCGGAGATCCCGCGGAGGGCGAGTCCCGCCGTTACAGCACGTCGGACTTTCCTCCCTTTCGGCCAAACGGCTCAGCCTCGGTCGACGGGCCGTCGAATCTGGCCCTGAGTGCCACCTCGGTCATCTCCACCGCCCCGGCCGGGGGCGGGACCGCTCTCGCCGTCGCGGAGGAGGAGGACACCTCCTGGCCGCCTCGCCGGGCCGCCGGCGCGTTCCAGAACACCGGTGCTTTCCAGGGCCTCGGTTCGTACGAGCGCCGTCCGGTCAGCGACGACTACTTCACGACGGGCACCGCGCCGAGCGCCCTACTCGACCCGGACGACGACGAGGACGAGGCGGAGAACGGCAGCCCGCTCGCCGCTGTCGCCTACACGGCCGCCTGGTACGGCGTGCCGGTGGTGCTCTTCGGCATGGGTGCCGCGGTGGCCAGTACCGGTCAGAGCGACAACGCGCTGAACACTTTCACCGGTGCCGCGCCGGGATTCGCGATCGCCCTGGTGCTGAGCATGGCGATCGCATACGGCCTGCGTTCGATCACCACGGCCTGGAAGTCGGCGAGTGTCGGCCTGGCCGCCGCGGTCGTCGGCGGCGGACTGGCAACGGTCCTGGCCTCGGCGATCTCCGGCAACAGCCTGAGCTGACGTCCGAAGGGCACAAACACCACCAGCTCGTATCGGCAGGCAACCTCGCGTGTCGGGTCACCGCAAGTCTAGGTCCGGCTGTATCGGGTCACAGCGAGTCCAGGTCCGACTGCATCGGGTCACAGCGAGTCCAGGTCCGGCTGCATCGGGTCGCCTCCGCTTCCCTGCGACGGGGCCGGTCATTGCGGCGCAACTCAGCAGCGGCCGCGCCGGATCGCGAAAACACGAACGGCGCGCCGGGCCGAGGCCCAGCACGCCGTTTCGCGCGTAGTCGGAACTACTTGGCAGCCACCACGTTCACCGGGAACGTCGCGGTCACCTCGGGGTGGAGCTTGACCTGCACGTTGTACGAGCCCGTGGTCTTGATGTGACCGGGGAGCTCGAGACGACGGCGGTCCAGAGCCGGGCCGCCGGCGGTCTTGACCGCGTCGACGATCTCGGCCGGGGTGATCGAGCCGAACAGGCGGCCACCGGTGCCGGAGCGCGCCTTCAGCGTGACCTTGAGGCCGGACAGCTGGCCCTTGACCTCGTTGGCCTGGCCCAGGTCACGGATCTCACGAGCCTCACGGGCCCGCTTGATCACGACGACCTGCTTCTCCGCACCCTTGGTCCACAGAATCGCGAACCCCTGGGGGAGAAGGTAGTTACGGCCGTAACCGTTCTTCACCTCGACGATGTCGCCGGGGGTGCCGAGGCCGGAAACCTCCTGCGTAAGGATGATCTTCATCTCGGTGCCCCCTCTCAGCGAGCCGTGGCCGTGTACGGCAGGAGCGCCATCTCACGGGCGTTCTTGACGGCACGGGCGATCTGCCGCTGCTGCTGGGAGGTCACACCGGTGACGCGGCGGGCACGGATCTTGCCCCGGTCAGAGATGAACTTCCGCAGGAGAGCGGTGTCCTTGTAGTCGATGTAGGTGATCCCGTCCTTGTCGAGCGGGTTCACCTTCTTCTTCGGCTTGCGAAGCGCAGCAGCCTTAGCCATTGCTCAAAACTCCTGAATGTGATCCTGAAAGCCCGGAGGGCTTAGAAGGGAGGCTCGTCGTCGAACGAGGAGTTGTTGCCGCCACCGCCGGAGCGGTTGCCGCCACTGGAAGCCGGAGCCGCAGTCGCCCAAGGGTCGTCGGCGAAGTCGTTGCTGTTGCCACCACGACCACCGCCGCCGGAGTTGTTGCCACCCCCGCTGAACTGCCGGTTGCCACCGCCACCGCCACCACCGGAACCGAAGCCGCCGCCGGAGTTGCCGAAGCCACCCCCGCCGCCACCGGACCTGCTCGCCTTCTGCACTTTCGCCGTGGCGTAGCGCAGAGACGGGCCGATCTCGTCGACCTCGAGCTCGTAGACGGTGCGCTTCTCTCCCTCTTTGGTGTCGTAAGACCGCTGCCGCAAACGGCCCTGCACGATCACCCGGGCGCCACGCTGCAGCGACTCGGTGACGTGCTCGGCGGCCTCACGCCAGATGTTGCAGGTGAGGAAGAGTGGCTCGCCGTCTTTCCACTCGCCCGACTGCCGGTCCATCGTCCGCGGCGTCGAAGCGACGCGGAACGTGGCAACAGCCGCACCGGAGTTGGTGTAGCGCAGCTCAGGGTCGTTGACCAGGTTGCCAACAACCGTGATTACGGTTTCTCCAGCCATGAAACTTCTCCTCGCCGCTCAAGTCGTTGACGCAAAGGGTCTCAGGACCCTCTGACAAAAAACGCCTCAGCGGGTCTCGGGACGGATGACCTTGGTGCGCAGGATGGACTCGTTCAGCCGGAGCTGACGGTCCAGCTCGGCCACGGCCTCGGGCGTCGCCTGCAGGTCAACGACCGCGTAGATGCCTTCAGCCTTCTTGTTGATCTCGAACGAGAGCCGGCGACGGCCCCAGACGTCGAGCTTCTCCACCGAGCCACCCGCGGTCCTGATCACGTTCAGGTACTGGTCGAGCGACGGAGCAACGGTGCGCTCCTCGAGCGAGGGGTCGAGGATCACCATGAGTTCGTAATGACGCAAGACGTTCTCACCTCCTGTGGGCTATGCGGCCACGGAATTTCCGTGGCAGGAGGTCTTGTGTCGCACGCAGAAAAGAAGCCGCGGGCCAGGTGAGCCCCACGGCGAACACACTGCGAACCGAGTCAGCATACCCAGCTCTGCCGTCTGGGCAAAAACGACGACCCCGTCCGGCGGACGGGGTCGTCGTCATCGAGGAGCCGCGGAGCGTCCGGTCCGATTCGTTGGGTGGGACCTGGGGAGGAACGACCACACCGATGAGGTTGGACACGGCCGCCCCGCGGAGCTTTCAGAAGTTACCTTACGACATATTTGCACGAGATGCACGTTGTGACACGATTGCCCGAATAGCGGCAGTTGTTACCCCGAGGACGCAGACCACGGCGGTCAGCGCCAGCAACCCCACCGGACGCTCGTCCTCGATCCGCCCGACCGTCACGGACGGCATCACCGAACCGGCAACCGTCTCCGGCTCCAGCCCCAACGCTGCCAGGTAATCCGTCTCGGTCAGCGGGGGCACCACGCCGGCCTGATAGGGGGCCGTCGAGCTGGGCTCGGCCACGATCCGGCCGCCCGGTGGCAGACCGGGGATCACGAGTGCTTCGTCCCCCGTACCGGAAATCGGTGGTGGTCCCGGTGTTTTCCTGAGCCTTGCGGGGACGCCGTCCCGCATGGGGGCGGCGCTGGTCGTGGCTGTGCTCCGGGCCGGCGTCACCAGGCCGGGTCCCGACGTGGCCCGACGAGGATCCTTCTTGCCGGTACGAGCCGGGCGCGGCGCCGTGGTGACCGCATCGGTGCGACGGGCACCCGGATCAGCCCGGTGAGCGCCCGAATTAGCCCGGTGAGCGCCTGGATCTGGGCGGCGGGAGCCCTTGTCGGTGCGGCGGGAGCCCTTGTCGGTGCGGCGAGAACCCGTGTCGGCCTGGCGGGAGCCCTTGTCGGTGCCGCGGGACCCGGTGGAGGTACGCGCCGGAGAGCCCTTACCTGCCGACTTCGCGCGCATCGTGGCGGCGACGTCCGCCGGGTCATCGGGATCCGCGCCCGGATCCGCTGTGGAAGCCGACGGGACCGCCGTGATCAGAACCGGTAACCCGGTGTCCGGCCCGGGCGCACAGACCGGCGTCAGCAACACCGGAGTGGCCCCGCGGCGGAACACCACCTCGGTCTCGCCGCCGGCCGGAATCATGCCCCGCTGCTCACCGGCGACCCGCAGGCGTGCGGCATGCCCGGTCCGGTTGACCACCCGCACGGTGCTGCCGGGCCGTACCGTCATCGATTCGACGTTCGGCCGGGAACCACAGGATGGGCCGAACAGGCCACCGCCGAAACTGATCTGCCGGTCCCGAGCCGCGGCGCTTCTTGTTCGAGAAGCGCTCATGGTCCCGGACGCGCTCATAGTCCCGGACGCACTCACCGGCCCGGCAGCGCTCGCCAGGCGGGCAGCGCTCGCCGTCTCTGGAGTGAGGAACGGCACACCGAGGACAAAGCCGCACAGTCCCAGGGCCGTCATCCGGTGTTGGAACTGTCGCGCCATGCGTCATCCTCCAGGTCATCGCCGATCGGATCACCCGAGGTAACGACAGGCGGCGGAGGCTGGTGACGCCGGGCGAAACTGTCAGACCCGCGTCGTAGGCTCCTTCCATGCGCATCGGAGCCCACGTCGATCAAGCCGACCCGCTGGCCGAGGCCGCCGCACGTGGCGCCGAGGCGGTGCAGTTCTTCCTGACCGACCCACAGAAATACAACTCGCCCAAGCCTCGTGAAGACGCCGCGCAGATCCGGGCCGCCGAGGTGGACGTCTTCGTGCACGCGCCATACATCGTCAATGTCGCCTCGCCCAACAACCGGATCCGCATCCCCAGCCGCAAGCTGCTGATGGCACACGCCCGGGCCGCTGCCGAACTGGGCGCGAAAGGTCTGATCGTGCACGGCGGGCACGTCGGTCGCGGTGCCGATCTGGCCGACGGATTCACCAACTGGAAGAAGGCCTTCGAGTACGCCGAGAGCGAAGGCGGTCTCCCCCTCCCGATCCTGATCGAGAACACCGCCGGTGGGGACAACGCGTGCGCCCGCCGGTTCGACGATCTGGCTCGGCTGTGGGATGCGGTCGGCTCGTTCGGAGCAGGGTTCTGCCTGGACACGTGCCATGCGTTCGCCGGTGGGGAAGAGCTGCCCGGCATCGTCGACCGAGTCAAGGCGATCACCGGGCGGATCGACCTGATCCACGCCAATGATTCCAAGGGCGGATTCGACTCGGGTCAGGACCGCCACGACAACCTCGGTAATGGAAAGATCGACCCCGAGTTGGTGGTGGCCGCCATCCGTGCCGCCGGGGCTCCGGCCATCGTGGAGACACCGGGCGGGGTGGAAGGGCAGACTGCCGACATCGACCTGCTGCGGGAGCGAGCGGGAAACTGACGCATCGGCGCCGGGGAGGGCCATGACCGAGAAGCCGCAGCCGACCGTGTCCGCGCCTGCCGAGCGTTTGACGTCCACCTCGGCTTCGACGCCGGAGTCCGCCTCGGCGCCGGCCGCCCAGGACACTTCGGACACCCCGAGTGTGCTGGCGGCGTCCGGCACGACGGGGCCGGGCGTTACCGGGCCGGGTGTTGCGGACTCTGCCTCCGCGGGGACGAGCGGCGAGAAATCGGGGCCGGGATCCGAGCCCGGGCTGGGCTCTGAAGCGGGCCCTGCTGCCGCTCCCGATCGCCCTGCCGCCGCTCCCCGTCGCTCTGCCGCTCCCGATCACTCTGCCGCCGCTTCCGATCGCTCTGCCGCTGCTCCCGGTCGCCCTGGTGCAGCGCCGGATCGGCGGTCGGCCTCGCGATTTTCCGGGCTTTTCGGGCTACTTCGACGGAAGAGGACGGTCGGCGCAGCACCTCCCGGCGCGATTCCCACCGGCGCGGCTCCCTTTGGGGCGGCTCCCTCTGGGAAGACGGCGGCTGACTCGGGCGGCAGTGCAGGTGGGATAGGTGCTTCGGCGGCTGGCTCGGACGGCACCTCAGGCGGAGGCACGAGCGGCACCTCAGGCGGTGGCACGAGCGGAGGCACGGGCGGCACCTCAGGCGGGGGCGCGGGTGGGGTGAGCGTCGCGGCGGGTGCTGGGGAGGAAGCGGGAGCGCGCCGCGAGAAGACTGGCACGAAGGTTCTGGAGAAGGCTGCGGAAGGGAGCCCGCAGGCGATCGGTGGGGTGCCAAAACCGCGGAAGAAACTGCCCGCCGACCGGCCGCCCGGTGCACCGCCGGATCCGTGGACCGCGTTCGCCAGTACTGAGGAGAAGGGGCCGGGCCGGGTTCGGCGTGGGTCACGCCGGCTGGGGCGGGCACTGATCCACGAGTATGCGCTGGCGGCCTACGTGTCCTGTCTGCTGGCTGTGGCGATGACCTGGCCGGCTCTGCGCTACCCGATGTACACGCTGCCCCAGGACCTGGGTGACCCGGCTCGTCAAGCCTGGCAGGTCGCCTGGGCCGGGCACATCCTGAGCAGCAACCCGGTCCGGCTGTGGCAGTCGAACTCCTACTATCCGGAGCCGTTCAGCTTCGCGTTCGGTGACAGCCTCGTCGGCTACGCGTTCGCCGGGATGATCGGGACCGGCCCGGCCGCCGCGATCCTCCGGTACAACGTGCTGTTCGTGCTGGCCCACGCCCTGCTGATGTTCGGTGCCTACGTCCTGGTCCGCCAACTCGGGGCCCGGCGCACCGGAGCGGCGGTGGCTGCTGTCGCGTTCGCCTACGCCCCGTGGCGGCTGGCGCAGGAGGGTCACCTCGACATCATCTCGGCGGGTGGCATCCCGTTGGCGCTGGCACTGCTCGCACGGGCGCACGGCTATTCGCTGCGTTACGGGTTCCGGCCCGAACGCCGGCACGCCGGCTGGGCCGCGGCCGGATGGATGGTGGCGACCTGGCAGCTCATGCTGGGCTTCTCCCTGGCGATTCCATTCGCGTACGTGCTGGGCCTGCTCGTGCTCGTCATCCTGATCGCCGCGGTGGTCCGCCATCTGCGGCGCCTGCTCACTCTCCGCGCCGCGAAGAAGGACGCCAAGACAGCAGCCAAGCTGACCGCCGGACTCGCCGAAGTCCAAGCCGACACACCTACCGGAAAACCCACAGGCAAGCCCGCAATCACGGATCACCCGACCACCGTCGACCAGCCGACCACAGACAGCCGACCAACCACCGTCGACATGCTGGCCAACCAAGATTCCGCTGCCGGGCTGACCGCCTCCTTCCCCGCCGGGTCGCCAGCCGGAGCCGGGTCGCCAGCCGGTCTTGTCTCCAAGACGGCAGTGGAACCGACCGCAGGCTTCGCCGGTAAGACGACGGCTGAACCGACGGCCGGTGTTGTCGCCAGAACGGCTATGGAACCAGCCGTGGGCCCTGCCGCTGAGACAACGGCCGAGGCAGCCGCTGGGCTGGCCGGCAGAACGGTGGTCGGATCAACCGCTGGTTCTGTCGACGCAACGGTGGGCCAGTCAACCGCTGGGCTGGCCGGCGAAACGGCCGCCGGGTCAGTTGCGGCAGCGGCTGGCACCTTCGTGGCGAAAACACCCGTTCCCGGGAAACTCGCCAAGGACGTGCAGAAGTCCGGCGCAGGGACTCAGCAGCCCGGCGGGGCGCAGCAGCCCGGCGGCGGGAC
>DATMVU010000137.1:0-14462 GCA_035562875.1 Actinoplanes sp.
GCGCTCGTCGCTGGAGGCCTTGACCTTCTTGACCACCAGAGCCGCCACACCGACGACACCAGCAATGATCAGGAGCTTCTTCAACACTGAACGTCACCCCTCAAGCATCCGACCAGACAGAACTGACCTCGTACAACAATAGTTTGCCGTAACCGTTCGCGGAACGCTCACCGCAACCCACCGCAAGACCCAAATCCCACCGCAGACCAGCAGCCGCAACCACCGTGACGCGGGGGTCTGAGGGCTCGGCCGCCAGGTCAGCAAAATGAAGAGTGACCCCGGTTCGCGCTTTCCGCGAACAAGGGCCACCCGGACATCTCGTGGGGCTAGATGGAATCGAACCATCGACCTCAGAGTTATCAGCTCTGCGCTCTAACCGACTGAGCTATAGCCCCTCACCTGCGGACAGAACATTACCGCATCGGGTTGCGGGCCTCCAAAACGGGGGTACCCGCAACCCGATCAGTACAACGTCAGTCCCGCTCGGCCAGCGTCAGCTCGATGCCACCGACCAGGTCGGCGCACACGTTGTAGATGAACGCGCTGAGCGTGGCCAGCGCGGTGAACAGCACCACGTTGACCGCACCGATCAGCATCGACGTGCCGATGACGCCCCAGGCGGTGATCCGGAAGGCGCTGTCGGTGGAACCCTCGGTGCCACCGCTGGCGGTGACCAGATCCTGCAGGTTGCCGTTGACCGAACTCCACACGCCCATCGTGTCGAGGGCGAGGTAGAGCACCGACGTCGCCACGACGACCACGATGAAGAGCACAATCGACACCGCGAACGCGAACTTCATCACGGACCAGGGATCGATCCGCTTGAGGTTCAGCCGAGCGCGACGGGGTCCGCGCGCCGCGGCCGACGACACGGTGGACCGGGCCGACCGCACCGCCTCGGAGACACGGGCCGCCCCGACCGCTGCGGCACCGCCGGCAGCGGCCGGAGCCGCGGTGGCCGACCCACCGGTGCGCTGTTTCGCGGCGCCTGGCGCGGCCGCTGACGCGCTCGCTGAGGCTCCGACGGGTCGCGCGCTGGCCGACGCCCCTCCGGACGGCGTGGAACCCGCCAGGGTGCTCGGCCGCGCCCCGGGTGTGGTCCCGGGGGCCGCACCCTTGCCCTTGGTCACGACCGGCACGGAGGCCGATCCCTTGACCGGCGGTTGCGCACCGGGCCGCTTGTCCGCGCCGTCGGCAGTGCCGGCCGCGGGTTCACCGGGCGGCGGGGCCATCCCCGGCGCCCTAGTGAACTTCGGCGTCGTCGAGGAATCGGCGGGGACAGAGGCACGCCCCGTGGTCTCGCGCCCGGACGGTGCGGCAGCGTCCTTCTTCGCCGCATCGTCCGGAGTCGCTGAGGTCCCCGTGCCCCCCGACTTCGCCTGTGTCTCCGGCATCAACTAGTCCTGTTCGTCAGGCTCGTCGGCATTGCGAGCAAGCGCCACGATGGTTACACCTTCTGGGAGGTCCATCAGCTTGACCCCCATTGTGTTCCGATCCCGTGTGCGCCGTACAGGCTTCACGGGAGTCCGGATGACACCACCATTGCTGGTGATGGCAAACAGTTCATCCTCCGGGCTGATCACCAGAGCGCCGACAAGTCCACCACGACGCTCGGTGATCTTGGCGGTCAGTACCCCCTTACCGCCACGTCCCTGTACGGGATACTCCTCGATGGGTGTCCGCTTCGCATACCCACCATCGGTGGCGACCAACACATCCATGTCGGGCCGGACCACTTCCATGGCGAGAAGCTCGTCGGCCTCACCGAACCGCATCCCGATCACGCCGGACGTCGCGCGGCCCATCGGACGCAGGGCCTCGTCGGTGGCATTGAAGCGGATGGCCTGGGCCTTCTTGGAGACGAGCAGCAGATCGTCCTCCGGAGCCGCAAGCGCAGCGCCCACCAATTCGTCATCCTCCCGCAAGTTGATGGCGATGATGCCACCGCTGCGGTTGGAGTCAAATTCCTCCAGGCGCGTCTTCTTCACGAGCCCATTCTTAGTGGCGAGCACAAGGTAGGGCGCGACCTCGTAGTTCGGGATCTGGATGACCTGCGCGATGTGCTCGTCGGGCAGGAAGGCGAGCAGGTTCGCGACGTGCTGTCCCTTCGCCACCCGGCTCGCTTCGGGAAGTTCGTACGCCTTCGCCCGATAGACCCGGCCCTTGTTCGTGAAGAACAGCATCCAGTCGTGCGTGGAGATGACGAAGAAGTGCGACACGATGTCGTCCTGCCGCAGCGTGGCGCCGCTGACGCCCTTGCCGCCGCGCTTCTGCGACCGATACAGATCGGTCTTGGTGCGCTTGGCATATCCGGTACGTGTGATCGTCACCACAACGTCCTCGCGCGCGATGAGGTCCTCCATCGAGACCTCGCCGTCGAACGGGATGATCTGGGTGCGCCGCTCGTCGCCGAACTTCGTGACGATCTCGGCCAGCTCGTCGGAGATGATCGACCGCTGCCGCTCGGGCTTCGCCAGGATGTCCTTGAAGTCGGCGATCTCGATCTCGATCTTCGCCAGCTCGTCGACGATCCGCTGCCGCTCCAGGGCGGCGAGCCGGCGCAGCTGCATGTCGAGGATCGCGGTCGCTTGGATCTCGTCGACGTCGAGGAGCTGCATCAGGCCCTGACGCGAGTCCTCGACCGTGGGCGAGCGCCGGATCAGGGCGATGACCTCGTCGAGCATGTCCAGCGCCTTGGCCAGACCACGCAGGATGTGGGCGCGCTCCTCGGCCTTACGCAGCCGGTACGCGGTCCGCCGCTGGATGACCTCGATCTGGTGGTCGACGTAGTAGCGGATGAACTGCGCCAGGTTGAGCGTGCGCGGCACTCCGTCGACGATCGCCAGCATGTTGGCGCCGAACGTCTCCTGCAGCTGGGTGTGCTTGTAGAGGTTGTTCAGCACGACCTTGGCGACCGCGTCGCGCTTCAGGACCAGGATCAACCGCATGCCGGTACGGCCGGACGACTCGTCCCGGATGTCGGCGATGCCGGTGAGCTTGCCTTCCTTGACCAGCTCGGCGATGCGCTCGGCGAGATTGTCCGGGTTCACCTGGTACGGCAGCTCGGTCACCACGAGACACGGCCGGCCGCGGGTGTCCTCCTCGACCTCGACGACCGCGCGCATCCGGATCGAACCGCGGCCGGTCCGGTATGCGTCGGTGATCGCCGACTGGCCGACGATCAGGCCCTTGGTCGGGAAGTCCGGGCCCTTGACCAGCTCGAGCATCGCTTCGAGGGCGGTCGCCTCGTCCGACTCGGGGTGGTCGAGCTGCCACTGGACAGCGCTGGCGATCTCGCCCAGGTTGTGCGGCGGGATCTTGGTGGCCATCCCGACCGCGATGCCCTCGGAGCCGTTGACCAGCAGGTTCGGGAACCGGGCCGGCAGGATCGTCGGTTCCTTGGTGCGACCGTCGTAGTTGTCCTGCATGTCGACGGTGTCCTCGTCGATGTCCCGCAGCATCTCCATCGCCAGCGGGGACAGCTTCGCCTCGGTGTAGCGCATGGCCGCGGGCGGGTCGTTACCCGGCGAGCCGAAGTTGCCGTTGCTGTCGATCAGCGGGTACCGCAGCGACCAACGCTGCCCCATCCGCACCAGGGCGTCGTAGATCGACGAGTCGCCGTGCGGGTGGTAGTTGCCCATCACGTCGCCGACGATGCGGGCGCACTTGACGTAACCGCGGTCGGGACGGAAGCCGGCGTCGTACATCGCGTAGAGGATCTTGCGGTGCACCGGCTTGAGGCCGTCCCGGACGTCGGGCAGCGCACGGCCCACGATGACGCTCATCGCGTAATCGAGGTACGACCGCTGCATCTCGACCTCAAGGCCGACCGGCACGACGCGCTGTGCCACATCGCCGCCGGTGTCGGCCACGGTCTCGTCGTCGCCGGGGGGCTCGGGAGTGTCAGTCACTTTTAACCCTTACTCAAGGTGATGCCGGGCAAATGCTGCCGAAACTGGCATAAGGCTGTGGATAACACTGTGGAAAGTAGCCATACGCTGTGGATACGGCCCTCGAAACTTAAATGTCGAGGAACCTGACGTCCTTGGCGTTGCGCTGGATGAAGGACCGGCGGGCTTCCACGTCCTCGCCCATCAACACGCTGAACAGCTCGTCCGCCACCGCGGCGTCGTCGAGCGTCACCTGGCGCAGCGTCCGGGTGTCCGGGTTCATCGTGGTGTCCCAGAGCTCGTCGTAGTTCATCTCGCCGAGACCCTTGAACCGCTGGATGTCGTCCGGCTTGGCATTCGCCTTCTTCTGCTGGCGCAGGGCGATCAGGCCGTCACGTTCACGGTCGGAGTACGCGTACTGCGCGTCGTCGCCCCGCTTGTTCCACTTGAGCTTGTAGAGCGGCGGGGACGCGAGGTAGACGTGGCCCAGCTCGACCATCGGCCGCATGAAGCGGAACAGCAGGGTGAGCAGCAGCGTCTGGATGTGCTGGCCGTCGACGTCGGCGTCGGCCATCAGAATGATCTTGTGGTACCGGAGCTTCGAGATGTCGAACTCGTCGTGGATGCCGGTGCCCATGGCCGTGATCAGCGCCTGGACCTCGTTGTTCTTCAGCACCCGGTCGATCCGGGCCTTCTCCACGTTGAGGATCTTGCCGCGGATCGGGAGGATCGCCTGGATCCGGCTCTCCCGCCCGGACTTGGCCGAGCCACCGGCCGAGTCACCCTCGACGATGAACAGCTCGGTCTCCCGCGGGTCGGTGGACTGGCAGTCGGCCAGCTTGCCCGGCATCGAACCGGACTCCAGCAACGACTTGCGCCGGGCCAGCTTGCGGGCCTGCTGCGCGGCGATCCGGGCGCGAGCCGCCTGGTCCGCCTTCGTGATGATCATCTTGGCATCCGCCGGGTTCCGGTCGAACCAGTCGGCGAGCTGCTCGTTCGCGACCTTCTGCACGAAGCTCTTCATGTCGGTGTTGCCGAGCTTCGTCTTGGTCTGACCCTCGAACTGCGGGTTGGCCAGTGTCACCGAGATGATCGCGGCGAGACCCTCGCGGATGTCCTCACCGGACAGTTTCTGGTCGCCCTTGAGGAACTTCTTCTCGATGCCGTAGCGGTTGACGATGCTGGTCAGCGCGGCCCGGAAGCCCTCTTCGTGGGTGCCGCCCTCGTGCGTGTTGATGCGGTTGGCGAAGGTGTAGACCGACTCGCCGTACGACTCGTTCCACTGCATCGCGATCTCGAGCCCCATGCCCTCCTCGGGCACGTCGGCATCGAACTGGATCACGGTCTTGTGGATGGCGCTCTTGCTGGCGTTGAGGTGCCGCACGAAGTCGGCGATGCCGTCCTCGTACATGAACGAGACCCGGCGGGCCTCACCGTTCTCGTCGAGCTGGTCCGGCCGCTCGTCGGTGTAGTTGATGGTGAGGGCACGGTTCAGGAACGCCATCTCCTGGAGCCGGCGGTAGATCGTCTGGTAGTCGAACTCGACGGTCTCGAAGATGTCCGGGTCCGGCCAGAACTGCACGGTCGAGCCGAGCTTGTCGGTCGGGTCGCCCTTCACCAGCTCGCCGGGCACCGAGTAGTCGTACTTCTGTCGCCACCAGAAGCCGTCCTTCTGGATCTCGACGAACATCCGCGTCGACAGCGCGTTCACCACCGAGACGCCGACGCCGTGCAGACCGCCGGAGACCTTGTACGCCTGGCCGTCGAACTTGCCACCGGCGTGCAGCACGGTCAGCGCGACCTCGACACCCGGCTTCTTCAAGGTCGGGTGCAGGTCGACCGGGAAACCACGGCCGTTGTCCGTGACGGAGACTCCACCGTCCGGCAGTAGGACCACGTCGATGGTGTCGCAGTAGCCGGCCAGCGCCTCGTCCACGGCGTTGTCCACAACCTCCCACACCAGGTGGTGCAGGCCTCGCTCACCGGTGGAACCGATGTACATACCGGGACGCTTGCGGACTGCTTCCAGGCCTTCGAGCACGGTGATGGAGCCGGCACCGTACTCCTGCTGATTCTCAGACACCCTCGGCCACTTTCTCGCGCCGGGCCGGTATGGCCCCGCAACGGGGTTGGCGGGTCCTTCAGCAGCGGCCGGAGCGCACGGGAGACCAGAGATGACACCGCTGAGACATGCGGACCACCGGTGGAACCGTGCGCGCCGGTCGCCGCGGACGGCCCGCGGATCGTGATCGGCTGGAAAAACCGCATAGCGTAACGATGAGGGACGGCCCGGTGGCCCTCCGCAACGTCAACCACAGTTTTCCCGGTCGCTGTCGATTCTACTCCGCCGAGACGAGTCGGCGAGGGTCCGGCACCCCTTCCGGGTGCCTGAGAGTGCCGTAGCGCGATTTGAGGCGCTACCCAGGTAATCCCCTACACGGCACAACCGTCTCGCGCAACGGCAAACGCTGCGGCAGCCCCGGCAGTCGGGCGCGCCTGCGATGCCCGGCACACACTCACTGCGACACTGCTCGACAACGTCGCGGGCCTGTGTCGTAACCTCGCCCGCGGGCCGGAGACGGCCAGGCGGTCGCAGGGCAGGTCGAGGAGGGGTGGCCCCGGATGGCGCACGACAAGGGCCTGGACAACGTGGCAGTGCACTGGCCGCGGACGAACCAGTACTACGACCCGGTGGCTCCCGCCGAGTTCGTCGACTTCGGAGCGATCGCGGACCGGCCCGAGATAGCGGCACCCACCGGGGCGCTGGCGCTGCACATCGCCAAGACCGGCACGGTACGTGCCACCGCGTACACCGAATTGGTCGATCTTCTGCTCGGTCTGGAAGGTGTGCTCTACGCCACTGACGCCGCGGCTGAGGACGAGGACCCGGTCATCGACCCGGACGGCTGCGCGTGGATCGCCGGCGGCCTGGAACGGTTCGTCGAGGGGCACGAGAAATTCGACGACCTGGTCACCTTCGAGACCGTCACCGAGGTGCTGCGCACCGCGATCGCCGCCGGGCGGCTGCCCGATCAGCAACTACGCTGGCTGGACCAGCGGCTCGCAGCCCTGCGCGACGATGCCGGCAACCCTCCGCACTGGAGCTTCGCCCGCACCGAGCTGGCCATCCTGGCCGGTTTCTACCGCCGGTGCGCCGACCGCGGGTTCGCAGTGTTCGCGGACTACTGAGCGGACTTTTTGAGCGGACTGCTGAGCGGACCGCTGAAGCGGCCTACCGAGCCGTGATCAGACCGCGCGTGGGTGGCGGATCAGGAGACTGAGGCCACCCACCACCGCAACCAGGACGAGACCGGAACCGACCCAGAAGATCCGGGTCCGGTCCTGCACCTCCCGGTGCATCCGTGCCTGCATCTCGATGCCGTCGCAGGGCTGCACCGCACGCGCACAGACCACCGGCTCCCCCATAGTGACAAGTGTCACTTCAGGGCCAGGGCTGCCGCTGTCGAAAATCGGCGCCGCGGCGAGCAACAGCAGAAGCAACACACGGCGCAGATGCAAGACCATGCCTCAAGAGACGCACGCGAGGCCCGTTCCGTTTCAGCCGTAGGTGTCCCGGGGCCCGCGCCCCTGCACCCGCCGCGGCCCCCGGCTCCAGGACGGCGCCGCCGGCCCGTGAATGTTCAGCCTGGTCACCACGTTGTGGCCGACCTCCCCGGCGATCTTGCGCAGCAGGGTGGCGGCGAGCATCCGCAACTGGGTGGCCCAGGCGGTCGACTCGGCCTCGACCTCCAGCACCCCGCCCTCCAGCCGCACCGGACGGCTGTGCGAGGCGATGTCCGGCCCGACCACCTTCTCCCACGCCCCGAAAACTGTCGCCTCCGCCTTTGGCTTCTCCCAGCCTCGGGCTCTGACCAGGCGTTCCAGCATCGCCCCGAACAGCTGCGGATCACGCGGATCCGGCCCCGGCCCGGAATAGCCACGCAGCCGGCGCCCGCTGCCCTGACCGGTTCCGGTCCGCCGCCGTGTCGACTTCGTGGCCTCCTTGCGGCGGGCCAGGGCGGCGTCCAGCACGGCCCGCGCCAGTTCCGGCCCGACCAACTGATCGTTGTCGACCGGCTCGGACTTCGCCTGGACTCGCTCAGCACCCCCAGAAGCCCCCCGGAGCTCCCGAGCCTCATCCAGCCCCGGCCGGAGATCCTCCCGGGCCGCAGTGAAGCGCTCAGGCTGGTTTTCAGCCCTGTCTCGATCCGAGTCAGGAAACACGGGTCACCGATCCCGTCGTCACGTCATAGCGAGCCCCGCGCAGGCTCGCCGGCACATCTTCCGGAACCGCACACGTCACCAGCAACTGTCCCGCGTCGGAGACCAGAGCCGCCAGTCGTTCCCGCCGCGCGGTGTCCAACTCGGCGAAGACGTCGTCGAGCGCCAGCACCGGCTCGATGCCGTCCGACCGCAGCAGGTCGTAGGCGGCCAGCCGCAGCGCCAGCGCGAACGACCAGGACTCACCGTGACTCGCATACCCCTTCACCGGCAGATCACCCAGGGTGAGCGCAAGATCGTCCCGGTGCGGGCCGACCAGAGTCGTACCCCGCTCGGTCTCGGCCACCCGACGCTCCGCCAGCCTGGCCAGGATCGCCGCCTCCAGCGCCGGACGATCCAACGGCAGAGGATCTCCCAACCGCGAGGCGTACGTGATGGAAGCGGCCGTCCGCCCCGCGGCGACCGCGTCGTACGCCTTGGTCAGGTGCGGTGCCAGCGCGGCCGTCAGCTCCAGCCGCCCGGCCAGCAACTCCGCACCGTGCCGGGCCAGATGGTGGTCCCAGACCTCGAGAGTCGACAGGTCCTGCCCCCGGGTGCCGCCCACCTTGCGGTTCAGGTAGGCGCTGCGCAGCAGAGCGTTGCGCTGCTTGATCACCCGGTCGTAGTCGGCGCGTACACCCGCGTACCGCGGCTGGCGGGCGACCAGCAGATCGTCCAGGTACCGCCGCCGCTCCGACGGATCGCCCCGGACCAGCTCCAGATCCTCCGGGGCGAACAACACCATCCGCAGCGCGCCGAGCACGTCCCGTGGACGGCGCACCGGCGAACGGTTCAGCCGGGCCCGGTTCGCCCGGCCCGGCACGATCTCCAACTCCACCAGCAGCTCACGTCCATCGTGGACGAGAGCGCACCGGACCACCGCGGACTTCGCCCCGGCCCGCACCAGCGGCGCGTCCATGGCCACCCGGTGACTGTCCAGAGTGGCCACGTACCCGAGGGCCTCGATCAGGTTGGTCTTGCCCATGCCGTTCTGGCCGACGAGCACGGACACGCCGGGATCGAGATCGACCGCCACCCGTTCATAGGATCGGAAGTCGGTGAGCTCGACCCGGCGTACGTGCATGGATCAGCGCTTGACGGCGTGTCCACCGAACTGCTGGCGCAGCGCGGCGACCGCCTTCATCGCGGGCGAGTCGTCCTGGCGAGACTCGAAACGCGTGAAGATCGAAGCGGCCAGGACATGGGCGGGGACCCCGAGACGGACGGCCTCGTCAACGGTCCAACGGCCCTCGCCGGTGTCCTCGACGTAGCCCTTGAGATTGGCCAGCGTCGGGTCGTCGTCGAGCGCCCGGTCGAGCAGGTCGAGCAGCCACGACTTGACGACGCTGCCCTCGCGCCAGCTCTTGATGACCGCCGGCACGTCGTGCACCAGCTCGGACGACAGGAGGATCTCGTAACCCTCGCCGTACGCCTGCATCATTCCGTACTCGATGCCGTTGTGGATCATTTTCGCGTAGTGACCGGCACCGTGCGTGCCGGCATGCGCGAAACCGAACTCGCCGGCCGGCTTGAGCGCCTCGAAGATCGGCTTGCAGTGCTGCACCTGCTCAGCCTCGCCACCGACCATCAGGGCATAGCCGTTGGTGATGCCCCACACGCCACCGGAGACACCCACGTCGAGGTAGTGGATGCCCTTGGCCTTGAGCCGCTCGGCGCGCGGGCCGTCGTCGGTGAACTTCGAGTTGCCACCGTCGATGATGATGTCGCCGGCTTCGAGAACCTCGGCGAGCTGGTTGATCGTGTCTTCGGTGATCTTGCCGGCCGGCACCATGGTCCAGACGACACGCGGCGACGCCAGCTTCTCGGCCAGTTCGGCCAGGTTAGCGACGTCACTCTTGTCCGCGTTGTGGTCGAAACCGACGACCTCGTGCCCCGCTGCGCGGAGTCGTTCCCGCATGTTGCCACCCATGCGGCCGAGACCGATCAGGCCGAGTTGCATGGTGATCTCCCTAGATGAGCGATTGGTTCAAGCTCAGTATCAGCGAGTGACCCGGATCGGCATGATCAGATAGCGGTAACCCGGGATGATTTCGCCGCTTTCGCCCGCGGGCGAGATCACAGCCGGCTTGAACGCGTCGACGAACGCGAACACCGCAGTCGGCGCTCCGAGGTTCTGCAGACCGTCGATCAGGTACTGCGGATTGAACCCGATCGTCAGCGGCTCACCGGTGAACTCGGCCTCGGCCGCCTCGCTCGCGCGCGCTTCCTCGGTGCCACCCGCCTCGACGACCACACCGTCCTCGCTGAAGCTCAACAGCACCGGAGTCTGCCGCTCGGCCACCAGGGCGACCCGGCGGACCACCTCGACCAGAGCCGACACCTGGATCCGGGCCTCGGCGTTGTGCGAAGCCGGGAAGAGCGAACGCACCGGCGGGTAGTTCGCCCCGTCGAGCAGACGGCTTGTGGTGCGGCGGGCCCCACCGGCGAAACCGATCATGCCCTCACCCGCGCTGCCCTGCGCCAGAGCCAGCGTCACCGAACCGCCGACCGGGCCGAGCGCCTTCGCCGTGTCGTTGAGGGTCTTCGCCGGGACCAGAGCGGTCAGGCTGATCTCCGGGTCGTCCGGGGTCCACTCGATCTCACGCATGGCCAGCCGGTACCGGTCGGTCGCCAGCAGGGCCATGGTCGAGCCGTTCAGCTCCAGCCGGACACCGGTCATCATCGGCAGCGTCTCGTCCCGGCCCGCAGCGATCGCGACCTGGGAAACCGCTGAGGCGAACGTGGAGGCGTCGACGGTGCCCGCGCTGGACGGCATATCCGGCAGCGACGGATAGTCCTCCACCGGCATCGTGGGCAGGGTGAAACGGGCACTGCCGCAGACCAGCTCGAGATGCGCGCCGACAGCGGCGATGTCGACCGGCTTGCCCGGCAGCGCCTTGGTGATCTCGGCGAGCAGACGACCGGAGACCAGAGCGGCCCCGTCAGCGTCCGCCTGCACCTCGACACTCACCTGGCTGGAGACCTCGTAGTCGAAGCCGGACACCTGCAGGCGCCCGCTCTCCACCCGGAGCAGGACACCGGCCAGCACCGGCACCGAGGGCCGGCTGGGCAGGCTCTTGGCTGTCCACGCCACGGCCTCGGCGAGCGCGTCTCGCTCCACCCGGAACTTCATGATGTCCTCCGCGATGCGTCCTCATACAGGGGCATGGACCCCTCTGAACTCTATGGCTCCGGCGGTGCTGGTGCTTGCCCGACCCCGGTCCGGCTTCTTACACCGTCAAGGCCGATAACTCCAAGCTTCCCGGCCGAGCTTGCCCACCCTGCTTCCGGTGCCTGGCGACCTCGACCAAACGAACGTCGAACCGAGCCTGCACACCTTCCACAACGCTGATGATTGCTTTTTGTTCTCTTAGAAGAGAGATGTAGTCGTAATCATCGGTCCTGTGGATACTGTGGAAAACCCTCGTTTGCGCTGGTGAGAGAGTTATCCACCGGTGATTCACATGTGGGAAACCAGGGTATAACTCGGGGTCTGTGTCCACAGCTGATGGTGTCGCGGGCAGTTGTCCACCGCCGTCCACAGGTTGTCCCCAGGATATCCACCGGGTTTATCCCCCGCCCTGTGCATAACGCCGGAACGCTACCGGGCCGTTGTCCCCAGAACCTTCAACAGGATATCCACAGGCTTCCCCAGCCTGTGAGATCAACTGTCACCCTCCGTGTCTGTCCACATCGATTTCCACAGGTTCGCTCCACATCTGTGGATAACTAGGTCCAGAGTTATCCACCGTCTGGGGATCCAGCCTGTGGATGCCTGTGGATTAGTGTGGATAACGTTGGCACGGAACTGACCCGTTCCGACGTTGACAAATCGTTGTCGATCACCTCCAAAAGTAGGCGTTGATTAGCGTCTATATTTGGGGTTTCACGAGTTGATCTGGGTATAACTTGTGGATAACCCGGTGCATTACCGGTGGATAAGTCCTGGGCGCTTGAGAAATGGCAGCTCAGAGGCGGGTAATCCGTTCGTGGACAGCCTGTGGGTAACTGCGAATCGGCCGCCTGAGCCGTCGACGCCCGTCCCTGCGTGATCATGGCTGTGGACAGTCAGACCGTGCGGTGCCAGGCCGGCGATCCACTCCCTGTGGATTTCCTTCCCCATTGGGTACGTGGAACGAGCGCCGAGCCTCCCGCAGTTCGGGGCAAGTCGCGTTCCGGTGCAGGTCAGAGTGGTTATCCACACTCGGTGCTGCTGGTTTGTGCGCGAGTTCAGACGTAGCCCTGACACGGCTTTCCACAGGTCCCGCTGACGGTTGACCATGAAGCCTGCCCCCGCGGGCAAGCCCTGCCGGACTGCCACGGCCGCTCGACCGAATCACCCCTCGTGCCAGGCCGATCACTTGATTGGACAAGCCCGCGTGCAAGGTCGAATCATGTCGGCCAGGCCACTCCGCGTGCCAGGACGAATCGCGTCGAGTGCCTGTGGACAAGGGCAAAATACCTGGTAAACCGCATGATGCACCGGCCGGGCCGTATGAGCGATCGTCGCTGCAGGGCACTTCCGCCGAGCCTCTGTCGTTTCGAGCGGCTGTCGTTTCGAGCGGCTGGCGAGCCGGACCTTCGCGCAGAGTGGGGACCTCATCGTTTGGCGGGGCATTCCCTGGTCGTGTGACCTGGTCGAACATCGGACCCAGGCCCTGGCCGAGCGTGAGTCGAAGCTGTTCAGTCGCGTCCCGGACCTATCCGACACGACTGTGGCCGCTTAACTGCACGACGATCGTCTGGCAAGTGCGATTAGTACCCGCCCAGCCTGGTTGCGTTCCGGCGAGAAGCGCTTTGTCTCATGAGGCAACCAAGCGCTTGGTTGATTAGTAGCAAACAAGCGCTTGGTTGAGCACAAAGCAAGCGCTTGTTCGTTTCTTGTTCGCCGTCCGGCAAGAGGCCTGAGGTGAGTTCTTTCTGCTCTGAAATCGGTGACTTGACGGGTGCGAGAAGTACCTAAAAATCACTTGGATCCTGCGAATTAATTAATGGCTTTTGTCAGTGTTTGTGATAAGATCGACTGGGTCACTTTGTAGAGTTCTTACATAGGGTTTGACAAGGCAATATCTTTAAAATTGAAGTCGCCAATGGCTGCGTCGAGAAATTCGTGCCAGACCTAAGGCCAGTAACTTGCTGTAGCAAATTCTTGCTAGAACAAACCTTTCGCAGATCTGAACGCGCTGAGGTCGCTGCTTCCCTCCGGCCGGGCAGCACAGGCATCAACTTCAAGCCCGGTCGTGCCCAGCCCGGTCCAGCCCGGTCCAGCCCAGCCCGGTCCAGCCCAGCCCGGCACGGTCCGGTCCAGCCCGGTCCGGCGTGGTCCGGTCCGGCGTGGTCCGGTTCAGCCCAGCCCGGCCGCGTGCAAGCCGAGTCGAGCTGCCTGCGAGCCGTGCCGGGCAAGGGCTGGGCTGAATCGTGCTGGGCTGGACCGGGGTAAACCGCGCCGTCTCGGCGCGGGCTGGGCCGCCGTTAAGTCGAGTCGAGCTGAGCCGGAGCCGGGGCCGGGATCGGCCGGGTCGGGTCAGATCAAATCGGGGCTGGGCCGGGTCACCAGCCAGCCGAAGCAACCTTGGTCGCGAGTGCGGGCCCGATGATGTTCAGGCCGCTAGAGAGCTTCCGCGGTCAGGGTCTGTGTTTCTGCTGGGAACTCGTCTGTTGTGGTCTGTAGTACGACCCGGTCCGGGCGCTCGATGTTGCATCGGGTTCCCCTGCCGGCGCCCTGGAGCCCTTCCCTTGACCGCAGCCCACAGCGGGCGCAACCCCCAGCCTGTTGACCACTCCTGTTGACCACTCCCTGCCCAGATCTTGGTCAACCACCCACCGATCCCGGTAGCCGCTCGACCAAGATCGGCAGCCCTACCCCCGACCACCCCGGACCTCGGTCGATCAACCACCGAAATCGGTGGCCGACCTACCAAGATCCGAGCCCAGCGTGCACGACAGCGAGCCCAGCGTGCACGACAGCGAGCCCAGCGGGCATGAGAGCGAGCCCAGCGGGCATGAGAGCGAGTACAGCGCGGGCACAGAAGCGGGCGCGGGGGCGAGCTCAGCGGGCACAGAAAGCGAGCACAGTGGGTACAGATACGAGCTGAGCGGGCACGAGGGAACGAGCTGAGCGGGCACGAGGGCGAGCACCGTGGGTGCAGGAGCGAGCTCGGCGGGCACGAGAGCGAGGTTGGTGTCAGAGCACTGGACCAAGGGCTGACATGTGTACCCGCAGCAATCAGGCAAAGTCCTTGCCAGCCCTGCACGCACACGGTCTTTCCCAGCCCTGCACGCACACGATCCGCGAGCGTGTGCGCGTGTAGG
>DATMVU010000138.1:0-2985 GCA_035562875.1 Actinoplanes sp.
CGCCGCCACCGCCGCCACCACCTCGATCAGCGGAACCCTGGAGATCTCGGCCCTGCCCAGCCGCCGCCACAATGCGGTGCCAGCCTCGCAGTACAGCCACGGCGGATCGACGTACCCGTCCTCCAAGCCGCCGGCGAACTCCTCCTCGTCCGGGCCGAACTCCCGCAACACCGTGAACCCGGTGATGCCGTCGAAGAACTCCCGCCGCCGCACGTAATCCGGGTGCTCGGTGATCGGCAGCCGCAGCGTGTGCCCGCGCCGCACCAGAATCTCCTCGACCCGGTGCTGGGTGTATGAACAGTCGTAGTCGAACTGGAACCCGAACAGCGCCGTGAACCAGTCCCGGATTCTCTCGTGTCCGGGCGGCAGATCCCGGTCCAGCAGCTCTATCGAGACCTGCACCAGGTCCTCGATCTCGTGCATCGACATGATCAGCCCCTACCGTGCCCGGGCGTCGCCTCGAACAGCGTCCGCGTCGAATGGGCGACGAACGAACCATGCTCCCGGATGTGCGCGTCCAGTCGCCGCAACTCGCCGAGGTACCGCTCGGCAGTGAAGTCCGGCACCCACCACACACACTTGCGCAGAATCCACACCACCGCCCCGACGTCGAAGAACTCCATCCGGCACCGGGCCGTCTCCAGCCGCACCACGTTCAGCCCCGCCGCCCGGGCATCCGCCGCCTCCCGCTCCGGATCCCGGCCATGGATCGGCACCGGCCCGAGAAACCACTCGATCAGCTCCCACGCCGACCCCGGCCCGACATGCTGCGCCAGATAGGTGCCGCCCGGCGCCAGCACCCGGGCGATCTCCGCCCAGTCGGGTCGCACCGGATGACGGCTGCTGACCAGGTCGAACTCCCCGTCCCCGAATGGCAGCGGAGCCCCCTGCGGCACCTCCACCACCTCGGCCCCGCGCGGTTGGAGGGCCCGGCGAGCCCGTTCGGCGTTCGGTGCCCACCCCTCGGTCACCACCATCCGCGCCGGCAGCACCGGCATCGCCCCGATCATCTCCGCACCACCGGTGTCGATGTCGAGAGCCACCCGAACCTGCCGCAGCCGTCCCGCGAGCAGCCCCGCGAACCCCCACGGCGGCCGCTCCTCGGTGGCCCGCCCGTCCAGCCACCCGAATCCCCAGCCCTCGACCGGGGCGGAAGAGGCTTCCCACACGAGTTCCTCGAACGTACGCACACCGCAGTGTCCCGGTGGCCCCTCCACTCGCGCATCCCGTTTCTCCGCGGATGTTCGTTCTCCAGCCGCGGATATCGCGACTCACCGCGGGCGCGGGACGACACGATGGTCGCGCCGCCACCGAGAATCCTCCGGTGGTTGATCGACCGGGACTGTGGACGGCACGATCGGCGGGTCGTGGCCGCAAATCTCACCTGGCCCGGTGAAACCAGGGCCGGCGATGGTGATTCCCGGCGGGTGGGCGGCCGAGAATGGGCGGTATGAGCGTTCAGGATCTGCGTCCACTGTTCACCGAGGCTGATGCGGCCGAGACCCAGGCGGCACTGGCACTGCAACCGGTGGAGGTCGACCCGGGGCTGGGGCTCGACGAGGACACCGCCGGGCTGTTGCGGGACGGGCTCGGGCGGTACGACATGGACATCCGCTGGATGGCCCACCTCGACGACGCCGGGGTGCTGCGACTGTGGCGGTCGTGGACCGGGATCCAGGTGTACGAGGCCCGCGTCACCGGCGGCGTCATCAGCGAACTACGGGTCGAGGAGCATCCCGAACGCTACCGGGGGCCGATCGAGGAGGAACCGGAGACGTTCGAACGGGTGCTCATCGCCTGCGTCCGTCACCTGCGGTACTTCCGGGCCGGGCACACCCCCTACGGCCCGTCGGCGTCGGCCGGGCCGGAGCCCGCGCCCTGGCCGTGACCGGTCAGAGACGGATCAGGGAAGTGGCGACGTCGGCTTCGGCCAGGTGCAGGGCCAGCAGGCGCATCTCGGTCTCGGTTCCGGTCGGGCCGGTCCTGACCGTGCCGGTCAGGTCGGTGAGCGGGATGCCGTGGGCGCGCAGGACCCGCATCGCGGCGATCCGGTTCGTGCCGGGGGCGAGATTCAGGCGGTAGGTCCCGTTCTGGTCGAGCAGAGCCTGCCGGTACGGGCCAGGCGTGTCGTCGCGGCCACAGGCCTGAACGACGCCGGACGTGCCGTCCGCACAGAGGTGTTGCAGGTCCCAGTGCAGACGGCCGTCATGGATCGCCTGGCCGACGGTGGCCGGGCCGGTGCAGTGGTCGCACGAATACGGCACCTGGGCCTCTGCCGTCACGACCGGGTCCCTCGGTCCGGCGAGGCGCAGCCGCTGGACTCGCCGACCCCGGCGATCACGCCGGACGTGCCGGCCGCGCTGGACCCGACGGCCTCGGTGACCGCACCGGAATCGCGGGCCGGGCGGGGTGGGACTGCGAGCGCCGGGCCGGGTGGGGTGACGGCCATGCCGAGGGAGAACATGTCGTCCGGGCCGGGGATCGGGCCGTCCGCCTCGACGTCGACGGCTGTGCAGAACTCAGGCGGTCTGCTCACGCACCAGCTCCGTGACCCAGTCGACGGCCACCGGTGCCTGGGCCGGTGGCCCGGTGTGCAGACCGTTCACGATGAGCCAGATCCGGTCGGCGAGCAACTCGTCTCCGCCGATGCCGACGACGAGCCGGTCCATCTGGGCGCGGGCGTCGGCCAGGAAGGTGATCGCCACCATCGCCGGTTCGTCGGTCTCGCCGGGGAACTCGGTCAGGTAGTTGCGGAACGCGCAGCCCCGATAGCCGGGCCGGGTGACCACCTCGGCGATCTCGGTGACCAGTGCCAGGAGGCTCTCGGCGGGGGTGCCGGCCCAGCGCAGCGCCTCCTTGACGGATCGTTCGCGTTCGCTGCGGGCCAGGGTGAGGTAGGCGGCGGCGAGTTCGGCCTTGCTCGGGAAGTGTTTGTAGAGCAGGTTCTTGCCGCAGCCGGCCACCTCGACGACCTGGGCCATGCCG
>DATMVU010000139.1:0-17988 GCA_035562875.1 Actinoplanes sp.
CGCTTCTCCGCTAGTCGAGTATGCATAGCGGCTTCGATTCCCACGGCGTCCTCGGAGAAGAACAACGCGTGTACATCGAAGTTGAACGGCACCGATGCGTCGCTCAGTTCTCTGACCCGGTCCATCGGATCGAGGCGTCGGGTCAGCCCAACTTTGATCATCGACTCGCCGAATGCGCCGATGTTGGAGATGACATAAACATATCCAGCGCGGATGTTCGCTGCCCGGTAGTCGACATCCTGAATCGCCGTGTCGATCTGTGTCAGCCGCTGCTGCAACTGTTCGGCGCCCTCGGTGTCACCCTTGGCCTGCAATGCGGCCAGCGCATTGAGGTAGTGAGCCCGTTCCTTGTCCAGGCGAGCACGCTCTCTTTCGATCTCCTGCTGAACCTTGCGCTCCTCCCGCAACCGGGCTTTCTCCTCGCGTTCGCGTTCCTTCTCTTCCGCGACCTTCTGCACGTAGTCGGCAGTGAGTTGCAATTCCTGAATCCGTAACCGGTGGTAGCCGTCGTTGATGCGGATGTCCATCGTCTTCCCCAGCCGGGCGATGGTCGTCGCTACCTTTCCCAACCGCTCAACGGCAGAGTCCAGCTTGTACGGCTTCAGCCCACGGACGAGGTTGTCGGCCTCGGCGTTGTAGGCGCGCAACATCAACTTCGAGAAGTCCCGGATCATCGTTCGTCCCTGGGCTTCCGATCCGTTGACCGTCCAGCCCGTCGCCGCCTGGACTGCTCCACCGTCGGGTTTCGTCATCCCCTTGATGCGGCCCTGCAGGTTCGCCAAAGCCGCCTGGTACGCCATCGCGTCGGACAGCGGATGTTGATACTCGTACACGCCAGCTTCTTGGAGCAGTGCTGTCTCCTCGGTGACGATGATCTGCTGTCGTACCTGCGCAAGCCGGGTGTTCGCCGTTGACTCCTGCTGAGTCAACCCGTCTACCCGCGCTTGTGCCTGCGCGACCTGTGCAGATAGCTGAGCCTGGCTGCGGGCCACTTCATCTGCGGTCTCCAGGCGTACCTTCTGCTGCAGCTGTTCGAGCTCCAGGGTGGACAGAACTCCGAGACGTTCCATGTCGGCCCGTAATTTGCTCAGCTCGTTCGTCAGGCGATCCACCTCGCTCGCCAACTCTCGAGCCTTGCCGCGTGCGCCGAAGAACCCGATGCTTGAGTCCAGAGGCGCGGATACCTGCGGGACCTGTGCCGGCGATCGCATGGCATCCGGAACTGTCGATATTGATGGCGCGAAAGACGAAAGCCCATCGGGCGCCGAGGGTGCCTCCTGCACCCAAAACTGCCAACCGGGAGGAGCGGCACCCCACGCCGGTTCAGGTTGCCATCCCTGAGGTGGGACCCATCCGGCGGGCGGCGTGGGCCAGTTCGGTGGGGTCCTGAAACGAAAAGCCACAGTTCATCTCTCCGTAGTTGAGCGAGTGCCTGACCGTAACAACGCTCGGGGTCGCTCCTTATCCTGTTTTCGGGCACCTGACAGCCCCGATCAGACGGGTTAGTCCGGGATTGATAGGTCTATGCTTTCTCCTCCCAAACTCGGGCAGGCATGGCGACCTGAATAGATTTGTCCGGATTTGATTTACCCTGCTTCGGTTCCTCTTCTGCGCCGATAAAAATTCGGACGCCGAGGTAATCCGTGTGCCGGGACCGCAGGGGACGGGATTGCTGTCAAGCCAGGGTGATCGTGAGGGTCTTGAGGTGATCGGGCTCGGCTGTGATGTGGATGGTGGTGATAGCCGGGCCGGTGAAGGCGAACTGGATCACCAAAGCCAGGCGGCCGAGCGGAGCCATGATCAGGGCCGGGATTCCGTCGACCAGGGCCAGGTCGGTGAAGCGGGCGCGAGGGGTCGCGGCGACGGCGCTCTTGGCGACGGCCAGAGCGCCGTGCAGAGTCAGGGGTCTCCCGGCGCCGGTGACTGTCGCGTCGGCGTGGAGTTCGACGTCGGGGTCCAGGAGGGTCAGCAGGGCTGTGAAGTCTCCGGCCCGGGTCGCCGTGAGGTATGCCTCGACCGCCTGACGCCGGCGTTCCTGGTCCGCCACCTGCCCGAGCTGCTGTTCACCGCGCACCTTGACGCGGGCCCGGCTGGCGAGCTGCCGGACGGCGGCGACGCTGCGCTGCATCGTGCCCGCGATGTCGCCGAAGCTCACCTCGAACATGTCGTGCAGGACGAAGGCGATACGTTCCGCCGGGGTGAGCCGGTCGAGTACCACCAGCATCGCCAGCCCGACGGAGTCGGCCCACTCGACCTCCTCCTGCGGGATCCGGTTCTCGTCGGCCGCTCCCAGCCAGTCGGCGGTGTAGCCGTCCAGCGGCTGTTCGCGCCGGGACTGCCGGGCCCGGAGCAGGTTGAGGCACACCCGGCCGAGCACTGTCGTCAGCCAGGCCGCGACGTTGCCGACCTCGGACAGGTCGCTGCGGTCGTAACGCAGCCACGTCTCCTGGACCGCGTCGTCGACCTCGGCGCTGGATCCGAGCATGCGATAGGCCTGCGCCCGCAGCCGGGGCCGTTCCGCCTCGAACCTGCCGAGCAGCGGGGAACTTCGGATCGTCATGTCACGTTCGCTGGCTGGGCCGGGTCGTAGCCGTGTCACAGCCCCACCGTACAAGAAGGAGATTCACCGAATGTCTTCCACGATGCTGGTCACCGGCGGCACCGGACTTCTGGGTTCGCAGGTCGTTCCGCTGCTTCGGCAGGCAGGGCAGGTGGTCCGGACACTCAGCCGGCACGACCGGCAGCAGGCCGACGGCGTGGAGCACACGACCGCCGACCTGCTGACCGGGAACGGTGTCGACCGCGCTCTTCTGGGGGTGCGGACCGTGCTCCACCTCGCCGGTGGACCCAAAGGTGACGACGTCAGCACCCGGAACCTGGTCCAGGCCGCCCAGCGGACGGGCACCGTGGAGCACCTGATTCTGATCTCGGTCATCGGCGCGGACACCGTGCCGGTCGGCTACTTCGCCCGCAAGGCGGAAGCGGAGCGGATCGTGGCCACGTCCGGCGTCCCGTACACGATCCTGCGCGCCGCGCAGTTCCACGACTTGGCGTTGACGACGGTACGGGCCATGGCGAGGATGCCGCTCCTGCTCGCGCCGGGCGGGGTCCGATGGCAGCCGGTCGCCTGCGGCGAAGTGGCCGCCCGGCTCGCCGACCTGGCCCTCGGTGACCCGGCGGGCCGGGTCACCGACCTGGCCGGACCGCGCGTCCACACCCTGGAGGAACTCCAGCGGAGTCATCTCGCCGCCACGGGTAGGCGGCGCATGCGCCTACCCGTCCACGTCCCGGGCAAGCTCGGTAAGGCCTACCGGTCCGGCGCCAATCTCACCCTGGGGGCGCCGGCCGGCAGTGAAACCTGGGAGCAGTTCCTGGCCGCCCACATCGCTCAAAGCCTCCCGTAGCCGCGTCAGGCCTTCGGTGTCGGCTGCCGGCAGGCGCAGGTGTTCCAGCAGCGTGAGCGCCTCGTCCGGCTGGATGTCGCCGTAGGCCGCGTACCGGCCGGCCCGCAGGCCGCGGTACACCGCCGGGTGCAGTTCGGCGACGTTCACGGCAGCTCGCAGGACGTCGGCCTTGTCGGCCCAGGGCACCGTGCCGGAGTCTTCCAGTGCGTGGCGGGCGCGGCGGTGCAGCGGACCGTGGGCCAGTTTCGGCAGGCGATCCTCGGCGGCGAGACGGCGTACGTCGTCACCGATCAGCGCGGCGAACGCGGCACCGGCGGTGTCTCTGCCGAGTAGCCAGCACGTCCGGAGGTCCAACCGCAGGCTCTCGAGCGGTTCGGCTGCTTCCAGACGTGTCCGGCAGATCGGCATGCTTCAGGACGAACGCGTCCAAGTCCGCCGTGATCATGAACGAGCCGGTCAGATCCAGCAGGCCCAGCGCGGTGCGGACTCGCTGCACCGGGTCCACCTCGTCGTCGAAGACCATCGCGTGGGAGCAGGCGAATGCCACCTCGTCGTCGCTCATCTCGGCCACGGGCGGCTCGCTGTCCAGCCATCGGCCTGGACCGGTTGGCGTGATCGCCGCTTCGGCCAGCCATTCCAAGGCCAAGGCCGCATCCGAGGTAACCATTCCGCCGAGTATGCGTTTCGCCCGCAACGGGCTCAACGGAAACCGCCGGCCGTGGTGTTGTGATCCTTGCCCTGGTAGCGGGGTTTCGCCGGTGGTACCGAAGATGCTTTGATCATTCGCGCCGATGAGAGCGGGGGCTGAATGGCAGGGTTCGAGGTTGATCCGGAGCTGTTGCGTGCTTTGGCGCGTTCGTACGACGGCGCGGCCGACGGCATCACGGCGATCCGCCTGAAGGTGACCGAGGTCGCCGGCGCGCTGCCCGGGTCGCGGGCCGGCACGGCCGCCGACCCGGCCGAGGACCGGGTCCGGGACGCTTTCCGGGCGGTCGCGCGGCGGCACGAGAACCTGTCGTCCCTGGTCCGGGGCACCAGCGGCCAGTACGCCGGAACCGAGGACCAGGTGGTCGCCGGGATGAAACGCCTCACGCCGCCCAAACCCCTCTACGGGCCGTGGAGGCCGCAGTGACCTACACCGTCTCCGGGGTTCGCGCCTGGCGCCCGGAAGTGCTCAACGACGTCGCCGACGGACTTGTCTCGGCACTGGACACCTTCGAGGAGGAACTCAAGCAGGCGCTGCGCGCGGCCGACGACGCCACCGACACCTGGGGTGGTGACGCCTCCGACGCGGCGCACACCCGGGCGCTCGCCGAGAACCGGATGAGCCGCCGGATCGTGACGGCCACGGACGCGGCGATCTCCGTCCTGCGGTCCGGCGCCAAAGACCTGCGTTCGGTACGCGACCGGGTTCTGGCACGTGTGGACGACGCCGACGGGGAAGGGTTCGCGGTGTCGGACGAGTGGCAGGTCACCGACCGGTCGCCGCTGTCGCCGACGGCCCGCCAGCAGATTCCGGCCGCGGAGGTGGCACGGCTCGACGCCGTACGCCAAGCCCGTCTGGCACACCACGTCGACATGGTCGCCGATGCACTGCGCCAGCTCGGGGAGGCCGACCATCGTGCCTCGTTCACCATCGACGCGGCGCTTGACGAGCTGCAGGCGACCGCTGCGGACGTGGCGGCGGGCTCCGACTACACACCGCCGAAGAGCCTGACCGGCCTGAGCCCGGCGCAGGTCGACGCGCTGCTGAACGACCCGGCGTTCACGGCGTGGATGGACGGGCACCCGGACGCCGCCAAACGGCTGCTCGACGGCGCGGTCGACGCCGGGCTCCTGCCGCCGGCGGACACCCGCTACACGACGTTCCTCAACGGCTTCTGGCAGCGTGAGGCTCTCGAGGCGGCGGGCATCGACGCCGGTGCCTGGGACCCGTCGAAGGGCACCGCGGCGAACTCGGAGATCATCGAGCAGGTCTACACGTACTACGGCCAGCTGTTCCTGGACCACCCGGAGCTGCAGTGGGCCGGGATGGCGAACATGATCGGGCCGTCGTTCGCCGGTGGCTTCTACGATCTGGACATGCTCCGCGACATCGCCCGGCGGGTGCAGGAGGCCGGCGGCGACCTGCCGAACATCCCGTTCACGGGGGCGGACGACGACCTGCGCAAAGCCGTCGACGTGCTGTCGAAGATCGGCGACGGGGAGCTGAAGTTCTACGAGTCGACGTTCCTGTCGATGCAGCGGGAGATCTTCCTCGACCAGGCGTCGATGCACGAGGCCTACCTGGTGGGCGGGACCGCGGAGATCGACCGTTTGCGGGACGCGGGTGTCGTCGACCGCGACACCGGTCAGGCCTGGCACTCCATCGCCGACGGCGTCGCCCGCGACGACCCGGCGCTGGTGTCCGCCGGCAACACGGCTCTGCTGCACCGCGAGCAGTGGGACATCATCCGGGACGACTACGACACGATGCGCAACCACCCGGGTACGGGTGAGGTGGTCACCTATGCCGCGACTCTTGTCGGCGCACCCTCGATCCCGGGCGCGCACACCTTCCCGCAGCAGTACCCCCTGGTGGTGGACGTCGGAGTCGGTGAGGTGGTGACGCCGCTGCCCGGTGGCAACATCTCCATCGCCGAGGACCGGTGGAAGCTGGTCGAGACCGACACGCTCCCGGCGTACCAGCGGCTGTTGGCCACCGACCCGCAGGGTGCCCGTGATCTGATCGCGTCGGACTTCGGTGACCGGATCAACGACCAGCGACTGTCCGAACGCGCCGACGACATCGTCGACCGTCTCGTGCACGACTGGGACGTCCGGCGGTGAGGGCCGGCCGCGTCGCCGGCGCCCTGCTCACCGTCGTGCTCCTGGCAGGATGCATCCACAGACCCGGAAAAGAGGCGCCGACCTTGGGCCCCAACGAGTTCTCCCGGCTCGACGAAGCCGGCATCGCGCAGATCAAGGAACACCGCTTCGCCCGGTTCGACCTGCGCGACGGGACGCTCCTGCCGGAGGACGTCGGGCTGCCCGAGACGTCCAGCCCGATCATCGGCGACCCGAGGGATCCGGAGATCACCGTCGAACTCGTCGGCCCGGACGGCACCGAGACGATCACCACGCGGACGCTCGGCGTCAGCCCGAGCAAGCGCCACGGGTCGATCCAGTTCTTCCGCGCCCCCGCGGACCGGACCGCCGCCGCCGCGCTGCTCCGCGAGGACGAGAAGGTGTGGGGCATCCAGGCCGGGCGTGTCGATTCGTGGCTCGCCGCCACTGCCGACCCCACGGTCGGCCAGGACCAGCGGTACAAGACCGTGCTCGGTGAGGGCGTGGGCCGCAGCGGTCTCGTGGGGAGCGTCGAGGCGTCGGTCAAGAACGGCACCGAGAGCCACCTGATCTTCGTCCTGCTCGGTTCCTACCTCTACACACCCGAGGCACTCGCGATCATCCGCGCGAAGGGGTCCAGCGTCACCGTCCCCGGTCCCGGCTGAAGCGGGACGGGAGACCGGCGCGCCCTGATACGGGCCTGCCGCCAGCCGGGCCTGCGTCCTGAAGAAGCCGGCCGGGCTGGACGAGGAGAAGCTGCGGCGCCGACTCGTGATGTCCGTCGCGAACTCATCGACGGTGTCACCGGCCGCTGATCGGATGGCGGATGTCAGCCGCCGGTCAGGCGATCATGCGGTCGGCGGTGAGCTTGCGGGAGGTGCCGGCGAGCAGGGTACGCAACCGGGCCGCGGGTAGCGGAGCGCCCGGGTCGGGGGCGGCCGGCTGCGGGGGATTGCCGGAGCGCACGGCTTCGACGAGTTGTGCCCATGCGGCGCCGAGCGCAACCGTGCCGCCATCATCGAGGCGGCCGGTGCCGTCTTCGCCGAGTGCGGCGGCAGTGTGGACGTCCGCGAGATCGCCCGGCGCAGCGGTGTCGGCATGGGCACGCTCTACCGCCACTTCCCGACCAAGGACGAGCTGCTCGCCACCGTCCTGGAGCGGCAGTTCAACACCTGGCTCACCGACGCCTACCAGCAGGCCGTGGCCACCCAGGACCCCTGGCAGGCGCTCGCCGGATTCTTCGAACAACTCCTCGAGACCCAGGCCGGCAACCGCGCCGTCGTCGAGAGCTACACCACCACCGGTGGCCCCAGCAGCTCCTGCATCGAGCGCTGCCACACCCTCATCGACCAGCTGCGGACCCGCTGCGCGGACGCCGGCGTCCTGCGCGCCGGCGTCACCACCGAAGATCTGTTCCTGCTCAGCGGCTCCCTGAGCCAGGCCGTCCTGACCACCGCCGAGAGCCACCCGGGCCGCTGGCGCCGCCTGCTGCGGATCTCCCTCGACGGCCTCAGCAGCCGAAACACCGAACCCCTGTCCGGACCGGCCGGCAGCGTCACGCGCTGACCCGCCGGGCCGGGCCCCACCGGCACCAGGCGGCCAGCCCGGCCAGGGCCAGCACCGCGGCCGTGGCTCCCGCGGCCCGGTCGTCCGGGGCCTGCGCCTGCCAACTCAGGACCCGCCCGAGAGCCGGCTCGCTGAGCGGGACCATGATCGCGCCCAGGGTCCAGCCCAGCGGCAGGAACCAGGCCCGGGCCGGGCCCAGTACCGTGGCACTGAGCGCGGTCAACCCGAGCAACCCCGCCGCATCGCGGATCACCAGGCCGGCCGGCCCGAACCTGGCCCCGGTCACCAGCGTGGCCAGCAACGGCACCGCGACCACCAGCAGCGCCACCACCAGGTGCACGACCCGGCGCGGACGCCAGCGCAGCGCACCGGTGTGCTCGAGTTCGTCGTCGGGGCCGCCCAGGGTGACGGTCAGCGCGGCCACCGCGATCAGGACGGTCAGCACCACCATCTGCACGCCCACGTCACGACTGTCGGAGAACAGAGACCACAGGACCCAGCAGCCCGCCACGCCCGCCACCGACGCGGCGAGCGCAGCCGGGGCGTACCGGGACCGCAGATAAAGGATCGTCCACCTCACGGCCGGGCCCCGCCGAGCAGGGCACCGTCGGTGACCGCGCAGTTCGTCGCGGCCTTACGCAACGCCGCGACCCGGCCCGCCGCCTCGTCGGCGGGCAGCTTCGCCAGACCCTGCCAGAGGACCTTCGCCTCGTCGACGGCCTCCTGGTTGAGTTCGCCGTTCAGCGCCGGTTCCCGGCCGAGCAGCCAGAACGCGGCGGCCATCGCGTCGGACCGCCCGGAGTACTCCCCACACGACCAGGGGTTGCTCAACGCCTTGATCAGTACGTTCGCCACCACGTCGGCACCGTTCTCCAGGTGCGCGTCCTGGCCGACCTCGACGTCGAGCAGCACCACGTCGGCCTGCCGGGGCGGGAACACGTCGGGGGAGTAGGTGCTGGTGTCCTCGTGCACCCGGGTCGGCGCACCCGGAACCGCCGCCAGGACGGTCAGCGCCTCCCGGGCCGGGCCGGTCACCTCGTCCAGCAGTCCGGCGTGGACCCGGCTGAGACACACCCGCGGTTCGTCCTCGGAACACACCAGTTCCTTGGCCCGGGTGTCGACCGCGCTGAGGACATCGACCGAACGCGGCATGACCGCGGCACCGAGGGCCAGACCCAGGGCCACCGGCAGTACGGCCGCCACCCGCAGCCGCCAGCCACCGGAGATCAGCAGCAGCATGCCGGTGACGGCGAGCCCGGCCAGCCAGAGGCCCTGCGCGGCACTGACCAGGCCGTTCATCGTCTCGTACGGGCCCGGCATGTTCATCGCCCAGATCGGCGACAGCATCATCCCCAGCCAGTCGTGCGGCCGGGTCGCACCGGGGATCAGCAGCAGCGACGCGAAGCCCACCACGGCCAGCAGCGGTGCGGTCACCGGCGAGGGCAGCAGACGGCCGGCGGCCAGGCCCAGCCAGACCGCGGCGACCAGCGCCAGCAGGCCGACCCCGACCACCGCGAACACCGCGGCCGGCAGGTAGCGGGCGGTACCCGCGATCCACGCCGCCCCGGCGAGCCCGACCGTCAGATAACCGGCCACCACCGCGAGAGTCATCGCCAGAACGACGGGCAGGACCCGCTGCGCCCGCGGCCGCGGCAACGTCGAGAACAGTTCCGCCACCATCGCCCGCTGCTCGCGCCGGGCCTGCCACGCCCCGGCCGCCAGTGCCAGGGGGAACAGCAGCGCCAGGTACAGCCGCATGGTCATGGCCAGCTGCATCCAGCCGTCCGCGAAGTAGATCTGCTCGAGGAAGTAGATCAACAGGGTGCCGATCACGGCCAGGGTCAGCATGGTGCCGACGGCCGCGGAGCGCCGCAGTTCGATACCCAGGACACGGTTCATCGGGCGGCCTCCGCCCGGTGCCGGCGCAGCAGTGCCGAGTACCCGCGTTCGGCGGGGCTGTCCCCGGCGTCACCCGGTCCACCGTGCGCGATCAGGTCGGCGGTGGTGCCCTGGAACAGGACCCGGCCCTCGTTCATCATCACCACGTCGGTGCAGGCCGCCACCACGTCCTCGACGAGGTGGGTGGAGACCAGGACGCAGCTGTCGGTGCCGAGGTCGCGCAGCAGTTCCCGGAAGTCGAGTCGCTGTTCCGGGTCGAGGCCGACGGTCGGCTCGTCCAGCAGCAGCACGGCCGGGTCGTTGACGATCGCCTGGGCGATCCCGGCCCGGCGCAGCATGCCCCCGGACAGCGTCTTCATCCGAGCGTCGGCTTTCGCGGTGAGACCCACCCGATCAATGGCGCGTTGTACGGCACTCGGGACGCCCTGTCCGGGCATCTCCTTCAGCCAGGCCATGTACTCCACGAACTCACGGACCGTGAACCGCGGGTAGAAGCCGAACTGCTGAGGCAGATAGCCCAGGTCCCGCCGGATCCCGCGCAGGTCGGAGCGGGCGCCGATCTGTTCACCGAGCAGTGTCAGGGTTCCGCCGGCCGGTGCGAGGGCGGTGGCCAGGGCGCGCATCAGTGTCGTCTTGCCGGCGCCGTTCGGGCCGAGGAGCCCGTGCACGCCCGGACCGAGGGCCAGGTCGAGGCCGTCGACGGCGAGGTACCGCCGCCCGGCGCGGACCTGGAGTCCTTCGGCGTGCACGGCCCAGTGATAGGTCGGTGGGGCCGTCTCGGCCGCACTCACGATTCGCATCGTCGACTCGCAATCTCAGTGGTGGCTGGAAAGGCCGCGGAAGTGGTGGGAGCGCAACGCGACGACACCGGCCACGGCCAGGGTGACGACCGCCCAGGCCGGGGAGGTGGCCGGGCGCAACAGGAACGGCTCGCCGGCGGTCACCATCGCCGGGATCAGCGTGGTCAAGGTCCAGGCGGTACCGAGCAGTACCGCCGCCCGATGTACGCCGATGAACGTGCCCAGCGCGATCGTGGTGGTGGTGAACGCGAGACACGGCAGCAACGCCAGCGCCAGCGGCGCACCGGTCCCGGACGTGGCCAGGGCCAGCGTCGGGACGATCACTGCCAGGACCGCGGCGGTACGGCGTAACAGCATGCCCAGTCCCGCCGCCGGGGTGGTGGCGAGCAGTTCCCAGGCGGGATCGTGCCGCCGGCTCCACGCGACGACCACCCCCGGCAGGGGAGCCACCGGCGCGAGCAGCGTCACCACCGACGGCAGGGCCGGCACCAGAGTCTGCAGCAGCACCGCGCAGCCCAGCATCGCCACCGTCATGATCATCCACGGGGCCAGGTGCCAGACGAACCAGCGATGCTGGACCGCCCAGAACCGGTGCCACCGCGGCGGGGCGGGAGCGGCGGCGACAACCGCGTCGATGTCGGTGCCGATCCGCGCGAGCAGGTCGAGACCGGGCCCCGGCAGATGCTCGGCGAGCAGGGCCCGGCAAGCGGGACACCCCTCCAGGTGGGCCTCCACCGACCAGACGGTCACCTCGTCGAGGACGGCGTGCCGGTCGGCGTACCGCGCAATCGTCTCCGCTTTCGGATGGGTGGTCATGACAAGGCCTCCCGCAGCGCGATCCGGGCACGCCGGGCCCGGGTTTTCACCGTGTTCTCCGGGATCCCCAGCAGCAGCGAGGTCTCCCGCACCGACAGCCCGTCGAGAACCATCGCCCGCAGCACCTGACGGGCCTCCGCCGGCAACTCCAGCAGCGCCTGCTCCAGTTCATGGCCGACCCGCCCGGCGAGCACCTCGTCCTCGGCCGCCGGAGCGACCGTCTCCGACAGCGCGATCGGCGGCCGCTGGGCCTGCCGGGCACGCCGCCGGAACGCGTCGATCAGCCGGTGCGCGGCGATGGTCCACAGCCAGCCGACCGCACTGCCGTCGGCGCCCGTCGCCGCGAAACTGCCGGCCGCCCGCCACACCGTCAGATAGGTCTCCTGGACCACGTCGGCGACGACGTCGTCATCGGCGCAGCGCCGGTGCAGCCGGGCGAGCAGCCACGGCGACGTGCGCCGATACAACTCGGCGAACGCCTGCCGGTCACCGGCGGCGGTCCGGCGGACAAGCATCGCCTCATCCGGTTCCTGATTCACGTCCGGCAAGACGACCACCCCTCCACACTGGTTTCAGGCCCCGGCGTGACGTGGGTCACTGTTGTCGCGGCGGCTGGTGCTCGCGAGGTCAGTGATCACAGTTTCTGAGGATCCCGCAGCCACGACCGCGCCGCACGCACCGCCGTCTACCGGCACGCCCTGCCGACCCCACCGGACGCCCGGCCCGTCACCGACAACGGCACGATCAGCGAGTACGAACAAACCGCCGCACTCCTGGACCTGCCCTTCCCGGTCCTGGCGTTCCACCATCCGACGGTGCAGGTGCACCACCCCGTCGCCGACCGCGTCGGCCTCGGCGGCCTGACGGCACCGGCCGAACTGCTGGCCCGGCACCCGCAGATCGCCGGCAGACTCACGGCGCGTGCACGGCCACCTTCGCCGGCCGGGTGCAACGCCCCACGGCGGACGGCTGCAACAACCGCCATTCCAACTCGTTCTCATGCCGATGCGCGGATGAGCGCCTTGGCCCGCGAAGGCCTTGACCGCGGTGGCGTAGGGAATAGCCGCCAGGCATGCACGGTCCGTCCATCCTCGGCTAAGAAACTGTCTTTGATCCCGTTTTCCCAGTTCAGCCGGTGTAAGGGGTGATGTTGGTGGTGGTGGCCGTTCGCGTTGGCGTCACGGTGACGTCAGTACGAACGCCAGCCTGTAGACGGATGTGGTCGACGGGTCGATCCTGAGACTGTGGCCACTCGACAACCCCCGAGACGATGCCTGAGCTGCGGCGTTGCTCTCGCCCGCGATGCGAGTACGCGTCAGCGGTATTGCTCGCCGTCGTGTGTGGCGCGCGCCTACCGAGCGCGACGTAAGGCCCTCCGGGCAAAGAAGCTCGCGGCGCTGACTGTGCGGGCGTTCGCAAATCGTTCCGTCCAGGCTCCACGGAGGAGGAGATGGCCAGCGCCGAGAGGGCGGTCGCGATGATGTCCTGCCCGGTGTGCGCAGTGGTGGTCTGGACGCTAGTCCGCCGTCGCCGCGACGCCGTGTACTGCACAGTAACGCGTGCCGAACCAGGGCTTGGCGGGAGCGCCGTACGGCTGACTGACGTAGGTGACCATGACGACGAAGCGTCACCGTGGCATCGAGAGGATCCCCGCTGTGACGGCACGCCGTCATGGTCAAAGACCGAGACAGCTTCTTACGAGCCGCGCAAGCCGAGCATGCGCTCGACCATGTCGAGGTCGGACCAGGCCTGCGACTCGTAACCGTCCTCGGCACTGAGCTCGCGCAGCTGCACGAGAGCATCCGTGTCGCCCCGCATGGAAAGTCCGGTCGCAGCCTGGATCCGAACGCGGCGGTCGGAGCCGGCGAGAAGAGCGGCGAAGCCGTCACGCAATTCGGGCGTGTCGATGCCTGAGTAGACGAGTTCGGCCGTCGCCGCGACGCGTACCTGTGCGCTCGGATCCCGGGTGAGTCCCAATACGACGCCGAGCACGTGTGGTGGCGGGTCGTCAGCCGGCCCGCCCCTGCCGTTCAGCAGCTCCATGGCCACTCGGGTGCGCACGTCCGGGTGCGGGTGACCGGCGAAGGGCAGGAGTTCGAAGAGGATGTCACCGATCTGCCGGAAACCCGCGTAGGCGCCGATCAACGAGTCCAGCACCAGGGGCTCCGGTTCGACGGTGATCCGGTCGTGAAGTGCGGTGAGTGCTTGCGGGGCGTAGGGCTCGTCCGGTCCGTCACCGTCGAGGGTCAGATGGTGCAGCAGCTCGGCGGTGAATCGCCGCACCGCCACCCGCGGGTCGCCGAGCCGGTCGATCGACCACCGGACGTTGTCCGCCATCGAGAACCGTTGTTCCAGGGCCCAGCGGGCGTTCGACCAGTCCGGTGATTCCGGATCGGCCGACCACAGCGCCCGCGCCAGCAGTTCGTCCGGCGACACCGGCAGGCCCAGTGTCGTCTCCAACGTGGTGACCACGCCGCGGTGGGCGAGCAGAACCTCGGCTCTACGCCCGTCGTGCGCGGACAGCCGGAGCCGCGGTGTCCGCGGGCTCAGGTCGTCGATGACCACCCGATCACGCTCGATGACGACCGGCTCACCCACGCCGATCCCCGCCCTGCGGCGCAGCTCCAACTCGGGAGCGGCCTCAAGCCACAGCCGGGCTGCCTCTAGCGCCCGCCGAAGCCGCGTTTCGTCGACAGAATGCCGATGCAGCAGGTGGTCCAGGAATCCGCACGTGCCGTGATCGGCAGCCCAGACCACCGGGTCGACGTCGTCCCACAGTCCCGAGGGCAGGACCCCGTCCTGGAACAGGATCTCCGCCAGACCCGGACCGCCATGGCGTAACACCGCGGCGCCGAACGCTCGGATGTCGGCCTCCCACCGGTCACCCGAGGAAATCACCGTCAGGAACCGCCGGGCCTCCTCGGCGTCGCCGTCACGGATGGCATCGATCGCCCTCTGCTCCACCCGGCCATTCTGGCCCTACCGCCGACCGGCGCCTTCCCGGGGTGTCGCTGCGCCTGATACCCCTGCGGCGATGCCCTATCGGACGCTGGGGTGGCTGCGGGGGCCGGCCGGTGCCCGGTGGTCGTCCTTGGGCCGACCGTTTGGCGAGATCACGACTCGCTGACAGCCCGCCATAGATCTCCCGTCCGGACGACCGCGCGTGCAATCGACAGGATAGGTAGTAAAAGACCGGGACCTCATCGTCGAGGTTTCGAACGACTAGACGGGTAAGCCCAAACTCAGGTCAGTGGTCGTAGGCGATCAAGGATCTGAGTTAGGACTTACTCGTCCGGGAACCGGTGGCCTCCTCCTGAACGGCCGCTGGACGGCGCAGGGCCAGGGTCGTGTGGACCGGGGGAGCTTGGTGATGGCGGTGAGCATCGCCAGGTCGGCGGCCGGAACGAACGGCTCCTCCGAATGGCCGTCCGCGTTGATGCCGGTCTGGTAGTCGACCAGGCAGATCCGTTGGAGCCGGTTGGCCTTGCCGGCGAGTTCGGCGGCGCGGGCGGCATGTTCGTCAGCGGTCATACCTATCACGGTGCCCATACCCGGCCGTCACCCGCTCGCGGGGACGGCCGGGTATGGGCACCGATACCGGCCCCGGCGCCGCTCTCACACCGCGGCGGCGACCGGGGGCAGGGTCAGCATCGAGTGTTCCGGGCGGTCCGCCTCGGCGGGCATCGTGGTCAGCTTCCGTAGCATCGTGTTGCGCTGGGCCAGCGCCTGTTCGGTGGGCGGGAACAGCGCGCTGTCCCCCTCACCGACCAGCCTTTGGTTGGCCTCGACGAACGGCCGGGTGTCCCGCTCGTACGCGGAGAAGGCTGTGGCGAAGTCGCCGTGGGTGGCCAGGGCGTGAGCCAGCATGTAGGCCCCGGCCAGTCCCAGGCTCGACCCCTGCCCGGTCAGGAACGACGGGGCGTAGGCGGCGTCCCCGACCAGCACGACGCGGCCGCTGGACCAGCGGGGCAGCCGGATCTGGCTGACGACGTCGAAGAACAGGTCGTCCGCCGACTGCATGGCGCCGACCATCCGCGGAATCTCCCACCCGTCCTCGGCGAAGATCGAGGCGACGAGGGCACGTTGCGCCTCCGGGTTGCGAAAGGCGTCGTACGGGGGTTCGGCACGGTCGAAGGTCAGGAAACCGTGGACCTGCGCGCCGTCCCGGACCGCGTAGATCGCGGCGCCCCGTCCCGGCTCGCTCCAGATCAGGCCCTCGTGGGAGAGGCCGAGGTGGTTGGGCATGGTGAAACCGGCGAAGCAGTGCCGCAGGTACCGGTGGTAGGGCGCCTCGTCGCCGAGGATCAGCCCCCGGGTGTGCGAGTGCAGGCCGTCGGCGCCGACGACGATGTCGAAGTGGCGCCGGAGTCCGCTGCGGAAGGTCACGTCGACCCCGTCCGGGCGGTCGTCGAGGGTGCTGATGCTGTCGCCGAAGAGGAACTCGACGTCGTCGCGGACCGTGTCGTAGAGGATGCGGGTGAGGTCACCCCGGGGAACCTCCAGGTCACGGCCGTCGACTCCACGGACCAGGTCGTCCGGGCGGATGGTGGCGATGACCCCGCCGTCCGGTTCCAGGAAGGTGAGCCGCTGGGTGTCGATGTGGGCTTCGCGCAGTTGTGGCAGCACGCCCATGCGGTTCACGACCTCGATCGCGGTCCCGCGGATGTCGATGGGGTAGCCACCGCCCCGGACGGCGGCCGACTTCTCCACCACGGTGACGTCGAACCCGTATCGCCGCAGCCAGTAGGCCAGAGCGGGGCCTGCGATGCTGGCGCCGGAGATCAGTACCCTAGTCATGAGTATCCATCCTCGATGGGAGCTCGGTGGGATACCCAAACCATATACCTAACTTAGGTATCTAAACGAGAGTGATGGCCGACACGATGAATGCCGGTGAGTTCGACCTGCTCGTCCTGCTGCCCCGCATCGCGCAGCTCAGCACGGTGCTCAATCGCAGCGACCTGATCGAGCGCGCCGTCGAGACCGCCGGAGTCGACCTGGACCGCCCGACCGTCGGTGTGCTCCTCGCGCTGCACATGGCCGGAGAACCGCTCCGCATCGGCGAGATCGCCAAACGCCTCCAGGTCGTCGGCCCGCACATCACCCGCCAGGTGCACGAACTGGAGCGCCGCGGCCTGGCTCGCCGGATCCCGGACCCCGATGATCAGCGGGCCCGGCGCGTCGAGCTCACCACCGACGGCGCCACCGCCATCAGCCGCTACCTGGAGACCGTACTCGGCACCCTCGGCGAGGCACTCGCCGATTGGTCCCCGGCGGACCGCCAGACCTTCGGCCGGCTCGTCGGCCGCTTCGTCGACGACCTCACCGCCCGCCTGAGCACCCCCGACTGATCTGGACGAGTGAGTCCTCACTCCCGTTAGGGATGTGACGGCGGTGGTGTACGGGCGACTAGCGGGAAGTTGACCCGCAGTGTCTCGGTGGCGTGTCCGGCTGGCGGCTGACGTCCGGGCTGGTCGCTGTGATCTCCGGCCTGCTGCTGGATCGGCGTGTCGGTGCCGGCCGCGCCCGGGCAGCAGGCCGACCGGCACGAGCCGATCCTTCCCGCGGTGCGGCTACCGGGCGTGGTCGCGGTCCTGTTCACGGTGGCCGGGTACGTGCTGGCCCACAACATCCTCTACACCTACCTCGCCATGTTCCTGATCCCGGTGCTCCTGGTCGTGGTGCTCGCCCGCCGGCACGCGTTCCCGGTCCGGCGCCCGAACCTGAACCGGCGGCCCGAGCACGACGCGTAGAAGCCGGGCCGGGGTCAGCCGTGGCTCGCGCGCAGGGCGGCGATGCGGGTGGTGATCTCGTCGGCGGTGGCGTTGCCCCGGGCCAGTGCGGTCACGTCGGATCCGTCGACGGCGAGCAGGGTCGGGAAGCCGGAGACGCCGAGCCGGGCGGCGCGGGCGAAGTCGGCGTGGGCGGCGTCCAGGGATGCGGGGTCCTGGAAGGCGCTGGTCACGGCGTCGGCGTCGAAACCGGCGGCGTCGGCGATGCGGCGGTAGGTGCCGGGGTCGGACAGGCTGTGGCCGTCGAGGTAGAAGGCGGACTGCAGGAGTTCGGCCAGCTCGACGGGGGAGTGGGAGGTGGTGCTGCGCAGCGCTGCGAAACCGCGGGCGGCTGCTTCGGAGTCCATGATGAAGGAGCCGTCGGCGATCAGGTGCTGGTAGCCGGGGCCGAACCGGGCGCCGGTGATCTCGCTGATCTGCGCGTTCGCCCCGTCGATGTAGCCGAACTGCCCGATCGGCACCCGCCGGTCGCCGATGAACAGGCCGCCGGAGATCACCTCGATCGGCAGATCCGGGTGACGGGTGGCGACCTCACGGATCGTGGTGGCGAAGCCGTGGCACCAGCCGCAGTAGGCGTCGAATACGTAGACGAGCCGCATGGGAAATCCTGACAGAGAGGGGTCTAGGGAATTCTTTGACTATACAGTATCTGACTTGTCAGGTGTTTTGATGCTCCACTGTCGGTGTTCGTACGCCGCAATCCGGTGGGATTGTCGCCGTCGGAGTCACCGCCGCAAAGCCTGGACCGGCCAGAGCCTCGCACCCGGTTGAGCAACAGCGACAGCACCGCTCAGAGGGGTACCAGCAGGGACCCCCTCAACAGGGCGGCACTGCCTAGCCTGGGGAGATGGCAATCGACAACCGCGCCGAGGTCCGGGCGTTCCT
>DATMVU010000140.1:0-3070 GCA_035562875.1 Actinoplanes sp.
ATCCCAGCAACCGTTCGTGGGCTGCGGCGGGCAGCTGGCGGGAGATCGGCACCACGGACGACGCCGATGCCGCCGTCGCCGAACTCCAGGCGGCCGGGGCGACCCTGGTCAAGGTGACAGCACATACCGGCGGCCCGCAGCTTGCGCAGCCGCTACTGGACACGCTCGTCGCGTCCGCACACACGGCCGGCCTGCCGGTGGTCGTGCACGCCGAAGGGGCCGGGACGGTCGAGGCGGCCTACTCCGCGGGGGCCGACGTCCTGGCGCACACCCCGTGGACCGAGCGGATCGACGACGACCTGGTGCGCTCCTGTGCTCAGCGCATGCGGTGGATCAGCACCCTGGACATCCACGGCTGGGGTGATCCCGACCCGGCGCGTGAGGTCGCGGTCGACAACCTGCGGCGGTTCATCGGGTACGGCGGGACGGTCCGTTACGGCACCGACCTCGGCAACGGGCCGCTACCACCCGGGATCAACGTCCGGGAGATCCGGCTGTTGCAGTCGGCCGGGCTGACCCCCGACGCGATTCTGACGGCCATGACCGAAGCAGGCAGCACCACACTGTCCTGGATCTCCGGCGGGCTCGACCTGGCTCCGGACCGTTTCCCGGACGCCCTGGCCACGGCCCGAGTGATCGACGCCGACTCCAGCCCCTGACCCTGCCGGGCGAGGCTCCCTGACCCGGCCGGCGAGAGCCGACCGGCCGGGTGGGTGCTCCTGGCCCGGCTGGGCGGGCCTCGGCCGATCAGGTCAGGATCGGCCGGGGCTGTGGGGTTTTGTTCATTCGGGTTTTGTGGCGGTCACGACCCAGATTGTCAGGACTGCCAGGAACGTTCCGCTGGCGCCGGCTGCGTCGACGCATGCCAGCCACTCGTCGCGTAGGCCAGCAGGGGTGGCCCAGGCATCCGCCGGGACGTCCGGGTTGACCATCGGCAGGACCACCGCGGCTGAAGCGGGGGTAGCGAAGTAGCAGGTCACCGGAGTCGCCGTCAGACCGCGCAGACCGGCGGCGACCATCCGGCGGCGCAGCGTGCGGCCCATGTCGTGCTGTTGTGGGGTGAAGTGACCGTGCACATGCCGGAGCACCACGTCGGCCAGGCCGGCCGGCATGCCGTCGAAGGCCAGGGAACCCCAGTCGGTGTCGATCAGGCAGATCCGGCCGCCGGGGCGGGTCACCCGGATCAGTTCGCGGATCACCGCGTCGGCGTCGTCGACGTGTTGCAGGAGGCGCTCACACCACACTCCGTCGACGTGATCGTCCGGCAGGTGCAGGTGGCCGGCGTCGCCGGTCAGATAGCGGACGGCGCTGCCGTCGTGACGGCTGATCGCTGCCGCGGTCACCGCCGACGAGTGATCCACCGCCAGCACCTCGCCGTCGAGACCGCTGGACCTGTGACCGCTGGACCCGTGACCGCTGGACCCGTGACCGCTGGACCCGAGGCCGGTGGGGGTGCCGGGATCGCGGTGGGTGTGCTGGATGGGATCGCGGTGGGTGGAGGTGCCGGGATCGCGGTGGGTGTGCGGGGCCGAGGGCGTGGCGACCAGGGCGGCCAGGGCCCGCGCCGTCTCCCCGCTGCCGGAGCCCGCGTCGAGGAGGCGCTGGCCGGGGAGCGGGCGCAGCGCGTCGAAGGCGATTCGACGGACCCGCTGGATCTCCGGGTGCCGGCCCATCGCGGCGAGCGCGTCGAGCACGATTTCCGTCATCTGTGCCGTGAGGCCGTCGATGTCGGAAAAGGGCGTCCGGTCCTTCTGCGCGGGTTCCATCCCGCAATTGTTCATCCGGACCGCGCCGATCGGATGTCCCCGTCATCCATCCGACAGGCGCGGCACCTGCCCTTTCGCTAGATCAAGCGGCGAATGTTCGCGATCCGCACACGGGTCGGCCGGGATTGCGCACACGGATCGGCCGGGATGTCGAGCCATACGCTCCGTGATGTCTCGTGCATCACACGTGACCGCGGAAATCAGCGGCAACAGGCAGGCAACCGATGTGTAAAAATTCCGGACATGATCGAACGGGTGAAGTTCGGGCTGGTCGGCTTCGGTACCGGCGGCCGGGTGTTCCACGCGCCGCTTATCGCGTCCGCGCCGAACATCGATTTCGTCGGTGTGGTGACCACGTCCGAGGAGCGCAAGGCCCAGGTGGCGGCACAGTTGCCGGATGTCGGGACGTATGACTCGATTGCCGAGCTGGCCGCCGACGGGGTGCAGGCCGTGGCGATCTCGACGCCGGCCGCCACCCATGCCGCCCTGGCGATCGAGGCGATCGAGGCCGGGCTGGCCGTCGTCGTCGACAAGCCGTTCGCACTCGGCGCCGACGACGCGCGCAAGCTGGTCACCACGGCCGAGGAGGCCGGGGTGCTGCTGACCGTCTACCAGAACCGGCGATGGGACTCGGATCTGCTGACCATCCGCAAGCTGGTGGAGGACGGCCGGCTCGGTGTGGTCAAGCGGTTCGAGTCGCGGATGGAGCGCTGGGCGCCGGACCGGCTGCCGGGTGCGGCCGGTGGTGGCACGCTGCTGGACTTCGGTTCGCACCTGGTCGACCAGGCACTCCAGTTGCACGGTCCGGCCGATCGGGTGTTCGCCGAGGTGCACGGGCCGGCCGGTGAGCTCGACGACGACTTCTTCATCGCCCTGCACCACACCGGTGGGGTCGAGTCGCACCTGTGGGGTTCGTGGCGGCAGGCCGGTCCGGGGCCGCGGTTCCGGGTGACCGGCACCGCCGGCACGTTCATCTCGCCGGAGCTCGACTACCAGGAGACCCTGCTGAAGGCGGGCAAGACCCCGGCCCTGCTGGGTGACCGCTGGGGTGTCGAGCCGGAGCACCGCTGGGGTCATCTGTTCCGCGGCGCGACAGGCGCTCCGGTGGAGAGCTGCCGGGGCCGGTGGGACACGTTCTACCCGGCGGTGGCCGAGGCCGTCACCGGCAACGCACCGCTGCCGGTCGACCCGTGGGACTCGGTCCGCGCCATGGAGATCCTGGACGCGGCCCGCAGGAGCGCCGAGACCGGCACCACAGTCGCCGTCTGAGAAACAACGCGCGGTCCGCGAAACAACGCGCGGTC
>DATMVU010000141.1:0-2042 GCA_035562875.1 Actinoplanes sp.
TGGCCGGGGCGCCGACGATCCCGAGCGGGATGCCGTAGCCGTCCACCCCGGTCGAGCGCTTCATGCCGCCTTTGCCGCAGTCGACCGGTGAGCGGCCGGCTCGGTCACCGCCGCACGGTGCCTTCGTGATGGCGCCGTCGGCAAGGTCCAGTCCGATCATCCGGTCGTAGGCGTCGAGGGCCAGTTCATGCAGTTGTTCGCCCAGGCTGGCCTCGGCCCACAGGTGCAGGCGCCGGCGGATGGTGCGGTCCGAGCATTGTTCGGTGGCCACCCGCTCGTGGGACTGTAAAAAGAACGGCTCTGTCTCACTTTCGGTGGTGACTAAAAGTGATCGGCGTCGTTGTAGCCGTATGAGCGATGTCGATGCGGTGTTGAGCACGGTGTTCGCCGGTCTGTCTCCGCTGGTTATCGATGATGTCGTTGACCAGGGTGAACTGATTCTGATCCAGGCACGGACACCATCGTCGGCGGTGGCGTGCCCGGGCTGCGGGGCGCTGACGCAGCGGGTACACGGCTATCACGAACGCGTGGTTGCCGACGTTCCGGTCGATGCCCGCCGAGTCGTGCTGCGGATCCGGGTGCGGCGTCTGGTCTGTCCCACCCGCGGCTGCCGGCAGACCTTCCGTGAGCAGATCCCTGGCGTGTTGGAACGCTATCAACGCCGCACTCCCCGGCTGGCCAGCCAGATCGGCGCGGTGGTCAAAGAGTTAGCTGGCCGTGCCGGGGTCCGTCTGCTGTCGGCCTTGGCAGTGCTGATCTCCCGGCATACCGCGCTGCGGATACTGCTCGGGCTGCCGCCGCCGGACCGGCCGATTCCCCGGATCCTGGGCGTGGACGACTTCGCGTTGCGCCGCAGTCGGCAGTACGCGACGGTCCTGATCGATGCCGAGACACACGAACGCGTCGATGTTCTGCTCGATCGCCGAGCGGACACCCTGGAGAGCTGGCTGCGGGAGCATCCCGGTGTGCAGATAGTCTGCCGAGACTCCTCGGCCACCTACGCCGAAGCCGTCCGCCGGGCCCTGCCCGACGCGGTCCAGGTCGCCGACCGCTGGCACCTGTGGCACAACCTCGCCGAAGCCACCGCCAAAGAAGTCGCTGCCCACAGCCTCTGCTGGGCCAAGGCCGGCCCGCCACCGTCCAACGGGCCGCAGGCCACCACCACCCACGAACGGTGGCACCACGTCCACGCCCTGCTCGACAAAGGCGTCGGCCTGCTCGAATGCGCCCGCCGGCTCAACCTCTCGCTGAACACGATCAAGCGCTACGCCCGAGTCACCGAACCCGACAAACTGATCCGGGCGCCGCGCTATCGGCCCACCCTCGTCGACCCCTACCGCGATCATCTGCGCCAGCGCCGTGAGCAGAATCCGGCCGTCCCGGTCCAGCACCTGTTCCACGAGATCAAGACTCTCGGCTACACCGGCAGCCTCAACCTGCTACACAAATACATCAACCAAGGCCGCGTCGAAGCCGACCGTCCCGCTGTTTCACCACGCCGCCTGACCGGCTACCTGCTGACCCACCCCGATCACCGCAGCCAGCGGCAACAGGACATGTTCGCCTCCCTCACGACCGCCTGCCCCGAGATGACGGCTCTCGCCGGCCTCGTACATTCCTTCGCCGCCCTGCTGAAACCCATCAGCAGCAACACCCAGCGGCTCACCGAATGGATCAATACCGCCCGCCAAGAAGACCTGCCGCACCTGCACGCCTTCACCCGCGGACTCGACCGAGACCGTGACGCCGTCAACGCCGCCGTCACGCTGCCCCACCACAACGGAACGACCGAAGGCGTCAACACCAAAACCAAGCTGCTCAAACGCCAAATGTACGGACGAGCAGGCTTCGCACTACTCCGCCACCGCATTCTGCTCGGCTAACAACTCACTCGCTGTCACCACCGAAAGTGAGACAGAGCCGTTTTCTTGACAGTCCCGGCGAGGCTGCGCGGGGTCAACGGTCCGTGGCCGGAGACCGAGGCCAGGGAGAGCAGCGGCCAGGGAGTGGGGCGGCGGCCGATCGCGGTTGCGCGGGGTGCG
>DATMVU010000142.1:0-3806 GCA_035562875.1 Actinoplanes sp.
GGCGCCGGCCGCTCCTGCGTGGCACCACGCCACTTCTTCGTGGTGCCACGCAGGGCTGTTCGTGCGCGTCGCCGAAGCGTTCCTGCGTGGCGCCGTCCCACTTCTGCGTGGTGCCGTGCCGGGCTGTGCGTGTGCGTCGTCGAGACGTTTTTGCGTAGTGCCGGCCTGTTCGTGTGCGGCGTCAAGGCATTCCTGCATGGCGCCGGCCTGTTCACGTGGCGGCGATGCATTCCGGCGTGGTGCCGTGCTGGGCTGTACGTGCCCGGCGACGCGGGCGTTCCTGTGGTGCTCTGTGCCGGGTGTTCGTGCGTGGCGGCGAGGCGTTCCGGTGTGGTGCTGTGCTGGGTGTTCGTGCGTGGTGCTGAGGCGCTGCTGCGTGGTGGGGGCCTGAGTGTGGAATGCGTGGTGAGGGCGCGTGCGGGATTTCGTACCGAAATCGGTTGTCAGGACCAGGTGGACAGGATCTCTGGGACTGATGTGGGGAGCGGAGGGCGGGGGTCCTCGGTTCTGGTTCGGGTGAAGCGTGGGGCGGGAGCCGGCTGGACCACACCGTTCACCTCGATGAACGCCCGGCGGGCCACGTTGTGTGGGTGACCGGGGGCTTCGCTCGGGGACAGGACGGGGCTCACGCACGCGTCCAGGTTCTCGAAGATCGAGGCCCATTCGTCGCGGGTGTGCTGCTGGAAACGCTCTGTGAAACGGCGGCGCAACTCCGGCCAGGCCGCGTGGTCGAACTGGGCGGGCAGGGTCGGGTCGTCGTCCAGGCCCAAACCGGTCAGCAGAGCTGCGTAGAACTGCGGTTCCAGAGAGCCGACCGCCAGGAAACCACCGTCGGACGCCTGGTAGGTGTCGTAGAACGGGGCACCGCCGTCCAGCAGGTTGCCGCCGCGCGGGCCGGGCCACTTTCCGTCGGCCAGGAAGCCGTGCAGGAACGTCATCAACAATGACGAGCCGTCAACCATTGACGCGTCGACGACTTGACCGCGGCCGGAACGGGTTCGTTCCAGGAGGGCCGCCAGGATGCCGACTGCCAGGAGCATGCCGCCGCCGGCGAAGTCGCCGAGCAGGTTGATCGGGGCGTGCGGGCGTTCACCGGAGCGGCCGAGAGGCTCCAGGGCGCCGGCGATCGCGATGTAGTCGATGTCGTGACCGGCGGCCTTCGCCAGGGGGCCGTCCTGACCCCAGCCGGTCATCCGGGCGTACACCAATCCGGGGTTGATCTTCTCGCACTCGGACGGGCCGAAACCGAGGCGCTCGGCGACCCCGGGACGGTAGCCCTCGACCAGGACGTCGGCCTTCGCGATCAAGCTGAGCAGCTCGGACCGGCCCTCCTCGGATTTGAGATCGAGAGTGACCACGCGGCGGCCGCGCTGGAGCGGACCCACCGGTCCGGTGCCGCCCGGGCGGTCGACCAGGACCACGTCCGCGCCCAGATCGGCGAGCATCATGCAGCCGAACGGGGCGGGGGCCAGACCGGCGAGTTCGACCACCCGGATCCCGGCGAGGGCGGTCATCGGCCGGCCTCCGAACGGATCTCACAGCGCACGGGAGATCAGCTCCTTCATGATCTCGTTGGTGCCGCCGTAGATCTTCTGGACCCGGGCGTCGGCGTACATGGTGGCGATCGGGTATTCGGTGGTGTAGCCGTACCCGCCGAAGATCTGCAGACAGCGGTCCACCACCTCGCACTGGCCCTCGGTCAGGTAGAGCTTCGCCATCGCGGCCGTCGCCACGTCGAGCTCACCACGGGTGTGCCGCTGGATGCAGTCGTCCAGGAAGATTCGCGACACCCGGACCCTGGTCGCCACCTCAGCCAGGACCATCCGGGTGTTCTGGTGGCCGAACAGGGGCTTACCGAAGGCGGTGCGCTCCTTCGCGTACGCGGTGGCCAGCTGCACGGCCCGCTGCATCGCGGCTACCGCGCCGACCCCGATGACCAGGCGTTCCTGGGGGAGTTGCCGCATCATCTGGACGAATCCGGAGCCCTCGGCGCCCAGCAGGTTGGCGGCCGGCACCCGGAAGTCGTCGAAGAACAGTTCGGCCGTGTCGTTCGAGTGCAGGCCGATCTTCTCGATCATGCGGCCGCGGCGGAACCCGGCCGGGTCACCGGACAGTTCGCAGACCAGCAGAGAGATGCCGTGCGCGCGAGCGGACGTGTCGGTCTTCACCGCCAGGACCAACAGGTCCGCAAGGAATCCGTTGGTGATGAACGTCTTCGAACCGGAAACCACATAGTCGTCGCCGTCGCGGACCGCTCTGGTGCGGATCGCCTGGACGTCCGAGCCGCCGTCCGGCTCGGTCATCCCGATCGCCCCGATCAGCTCACCACTGACCAGACCGGGCAACCAGCGCCTTTTCTGCTCATCGGTGCCGTAATCGTTGAGGTAGCCGGTGACGATGCCGCTGTGTACGGCGATCCCGAGGCTACCCTCGCCGGCCAGTGTCTGTTCGTGCAACAGCGTGGCCTCGTGGGTGAAGTCGCCGCCCCCGCCGCCGAACTCCTCCGGAATCGACAACCCCAGTAGGCCCAGCTCGCCGGCCCGGCGGTAGTGCTCCCGGTCGGGATGCCCCTGTTGCTGGAGTCGCTGCGCGTGCGGGAGTACCTCCTTGGTGAAGAAGGTGCGGGCGAGTTCGGCGAGGTCGTCGTGTTCGGAGTTGCGCCAGGGTTCGGCGTAACCGTCCAGTCCAGGCGTCGGCATCGATACACCATCGAACACTATTGGCGATGCGTCAATAGGATCAATATGAATCCCTGCCATTCATCTGTGCAGGCGATGGACACATTGATGAAACGGACATCTTGCATCAACATGAATCGACGTGCCGTAGTGTCGGGCGGGTGAGTGTGGCGGCCGTGCGCCGGCGACGGCTGGAACCGGACGCCCGGCGCGAACAGATCCTGTCGGTGGCGATCCGGTTGTTCGGGGCGAAACCGTACGCCGAGGTGTCGACGACGGATGTGGCGCGTGAGGCCGGAGTCGCTCGCGGGCTGGTCAACCACTACTTCGGTACGAAAAAGGATTTATACCTAGAAGTCGTACGGGTGATGCTGACCGTCCCCGACGTGGCACTGGAACAGCTTCCCGAGGGTGAACTGCCCGAACGGGCCTCCTCGATCGTCAACTGGTTCCTTGACGTCGTAACCCGGCACAGCACCTCGTGGCTGGCCGCTACCGGGGCCGGTGGGATGGCCGATGCGGACGTGCACGACGTGATCACCGAGGCGGTTGATCACGCTGCGACCGGGGTGCTGCGAGCACTCGGGAGTGACGATCCGGCGCCGGCCATGCGGGCGATGACCCGGTCGTACGTCGGACTGGCCATCTGGACGGCCCAGGAATGGCTGCAGAGGGGTGTCCTGACCCGCGATCAAGTGCATGCGCTGCTGGTCACCGCGCTGATCAGCATGGTGGAACGGGTGTTCCCGGAAGCTCTGTGAAGACGGACCGGACTGTCCCCTCGTCGGACAGTCCGGTCCTGGGCCGGGCGGCGGACTGTACCGTCCCACTCTTTCAGGCGGGTTGGCGGACTGAAGCGTCTCCATCCCTGACAGGTCGTCTTGGTCCGGTGCCCTGTCAACCTTGCTCTCTGCCCTGTCAACCTTGCTATCTGCCCTGTCAACCTTGCTCTCGTGCCCGCTGGTGCCCGCTGGGCTTGCTCTCGTGCCCGCTGGGCTCGTTTCTGTGCCCGCTGGCTGATTCTCGTGCCCGCTGGGCTCGGATCTTGGTGGGTCGGCCACCGGTTCCGGTGGTTGATCGACCAAGATCCGGGGTGGTCGGGGTGGGGCTGCCGATCTTGGTCGAGCG
>DATMVU010000143.1:0-3421 GCA_035562875.1 Actinoplanes sp.
AGCTCATCCGGATACCGGCCTCGACCGAGACGCGGGCCTTCACGCCGTGCGGCAGAACCTGCTGCTGGTACGCGGTGTCCTGCTGGAAGAACCACTCCTGGCAGGGCATCGACACGACCCGGGTGGGGGTGCCCTCGGCCTCCAGGCGCTCCTGCGCGGTCAGCGCGATCGCGACCTCGGAACCGCTGGCGATCAGGATCACCTTCGGGGCGCCGTCCGACGCCTCGGAGAGGATGTAGCCGCCCTTGAGGGTGCCCTCGGCCGACGCGTACTTCGAGCGGTCCAGGGTCGGCAGGTTCTGCCGGGACAGCGCGAGCGCGGTCGGCCGGTCGGTGTGCTCGAGGGCACCCCGCCAGGCGTACGCGGTCTCGTTGGCGTCGGCCGGGCGGACCACGTCGAGGCCGACGATGGCCCGCAGCGCGGTGATCGTCTCGATCGGCTGGTGCGTCGGGCCGTCCTCGCCGAGACCGATCGAGTCGTGCGTCCACACGAAGGTGACCGGCAGCTTCATCAGCGCGGAGAGGCGGACCGAGCCCCGCATGTAGTCGGAGAACACCAGGAAGGTGCCGCCGTACGGGCGGGTGCCGCCGTGCACGGCGATGCCGTTCAGGATCGAGCCCATGCCGTGCTCACGGATGCCGAAGTGCAGCGTGCGGCCGTACTCGTTGCCGGGGAACGCCTTGGTGGCGTACTCCGACGGGATGAAGGACGGCTCGCCCTCCATAGTGGTGTTGTTGCTCTCCGCCAGGTCGGCGGAACCGCCCCACAGCTCCGGCAGGACCGGCGCGAGCGCCTTCAGGATCTTGCCGGACGCGGCGCGGGTGGCCAGGCCCTTCTCGTCCGCCGGGAACTCGGGCAGGGCGTCGTGCCAGCCCTCCGGCAGGGTGCGGGTGGCGAGCCGGTCGAACAGCGCCTTGCCCTCGGCGTTGCCGGCGGCCCAGGCGTCGAACGCCTTCTGCCACTCGGCGCGGGCCGCCTTGCCCCGCTCCACGACCTGCTGGGCGTGCTTGACGACCTCGTCGTCGATGGCGAACGGCTCGTCCGCGAAGCCCATCAGCTCCTTGGTGGCGGTGATCTCGGCGGCGCCCAGGGCGGAACCGTGGATCTTGCCGGTGTCCTTCTTCTTCGGCGCGGGGAAGCCGATGACCGTCTTGAGGACGATGAACGACGGCTTGTCGGTCACCGACTTCGCGGTCTGGATCGCGGTCCAGAGCTCCTCGACGTCCTCGGCGTACGTCTCACCCTTGCGCCAGTTCACGGTCTGGACGTGCCAGCCGTACGCCTCGTAGCGGGCGCCGACGTCCTCGTTCTTCGCGATCCGGGTGTCGTCCTCGATGGAGATCTCGTTGTCGTCGTAGATCACCACGAGGTTGCCGAGCTTCTGCACCGACGCGATGGCGCTGGACTCGTGGCTCACGCCCTCCTCGATGTCGCCGTCGGAGGCGATCGAGTAGACGAAGTGATCGAACGGCGACTCGCCGGCCGCGGTGTCCGGGTCGAGCAGGCCGCGCTCACGGCGGGCCGACATGGCCATGCCGACCGCGTTACCGATGCCCTGGCCCAGGGGTCCGGTGGTGATCTCCACGCCGGGGGTGTGGCCGTACTCCGGGTGTCCGGGGGTCAGCGAGTCCCACTGGCGCAGCGCCTTCAGGTCATCGAGTGACAGGCTGTAACCATTGAGGAACAACTGAATGTAGAGGGTGAGGCTGGAGTGACCACAGGACAGCACGAAGCGGTCGCGTCCCGCCCACTCCGGGTCCGTGGGGTCGTGTCGCAGCACCCGGTTGAACAGCAGATAAGCGGCCGGGGCCAGGCTCATGGCCGTGCCGGGGTGGCCGTTGCCGGCCTTCTCCACGGCGTCCATGGCCAGCACGCGGGTGGTGTCCACGGCCTTGCGGTCGAGGTCGGACCAGTTGAGAGCGGGATCTGTGGCAGCCACGTCGGTTGTGCTCCTCGGGCAAAATTATGGAACCCTTTTCGGCTTGACCCTATCCAGTAGGGCTAAACGTCCGCGCAGCGAACGCCCTAGGCACATACGCTGTGAGCGGACATGCCGGTTCAACGGGTGTGACCGCCTGCACCCGTGCCGGGTGCCCCCAGCAGCGGAGACGGCGGCGCGTAGGCTGTCCGGGCGAGCCGCCGGGTTGCTACCCGGCAACGGCCGCGTAATAAAGCCGAAGCCGGAAGGTGGCTGTCCGTGAGCATGATCACCGAGCGTCCCCTGCAACGGCGGACGTCCGGAGTGGCTGAGCAGCCCGTCCGGGAGCCGCGTGCCGGGGCTTGGCGGAACTGGATCGCGGTTTTCCGGGCGTACCTCACGCTCACCAAACCGCAGATCGTGGAATTGCTCCTGGTCACCACGGTGCCCACGATGATGCTCGCCGCCAAGGGCTGGCCGGACCCGGTCACCTTTGCTGCGGTGCTGGTCGGGGGCGCGATGGCGGGTGGCGCGGCGAGTGCGCTCAACTGCTACATCGACCGCGACATCGACCAGTTGATGCGCCGCACCAAGCGGCGCCCGATCCCGGCGAACCAGATCACCCCGCGGGCCGTGCTGATCTTCGGCCTGACCCTGGCTGTGATCTCGGTCGCGCTGATGGCGGTTCTCACCAACTGGTTGGCCACAGTGCTCACCGCCGCCTCGATCTTCTACTACGACGTGGTCTACACGATGTGGCTGAAGCGGCGCACCCCGGCGAACACCTTCTGGGGCGGGATCTGCGGAGCCGCTCCGGTGCTGATCGGCTGGGCCGCAGTCACCGACTCCCTGCCGCCGATGTCGTGGGCGCTTTTCGCGGTTGTCTTCTTTTGGCAGATGCCGCACTTCTACGCGCTCGCCATCAAGTACAAGGACGATTACGCGCGGGCCGGTGTCCCGATGCTTCCGGTGGTGCGATCGATGCGGCGGGTCCACTTCGAGATCATCCTCTACAGCGTCCTCACCGTGATCTCCTCGCTCGCCGCGTGGCCGCTCGGGCTCGGCCCGATCTACGGCGTGACGGCGGTCGTGATGGGAGTGATCTTCCTGGGCGAGTCGATCCGGCTGGTCCGGCAGACCGGTGGCGGGGCCGCGGTCAAGCCGATGCGCCTGTTCCACCTCTCCATCACGTACCTGACGGTCCTCTTCATGGCCGTCGCGATCGACGCCCTGGTCTGACTCGTCGCACAGGATGCCCGGTTTGCCGTTAGTGTCGGTTACTGTCCGTCACTCGAGGGGCGGATAATCGGCACTGCGACAAAAGCGTCGTAATCGGTTCAAAACAAAGCGCCGCTGGTTGAAACCTGCTGGTAATTGGAGTCACAAAAGGGGTTCGGAAACCCCCTGGCAACGTTGCCGGGTGCTTAGGCTGCCCACCATGGCAGAAGGTTCCGTTACGACACTGACCTCCGAGATCAAGTCCTTCGCCGCCGGACACGGCGG
>DATMVU010000144.1:0-30592 GCA_035562875.1 Actinoplanes sp.
TTCATCCACGGAGGATCCGATGACCCAGCCCATCTGGGGCCCCGTTCAGCAGGATATGTCCGATATCCTGCAACGGCACCCCGACGACGTACCCGGAGTGGTCACCCAGCTCGCTGAACTGCAGGAAGTGCTGTGCCGCGTACCGCCGTTGCTGGACAGCAACCCGGTGGCCGATTTCAACAAGCTCTACCTGACGATCACCGAGAACGTTCTGGAGCGTCTCTACGCCGGCAAGTTCAAGGACCCGGGATTCCTGTCCCGGCTCGATGTCGAATTCGCGGCCCGCTATTTCGACGCCCTGCGCTACTGGACCGACGCCAGTCCCGCATGCCCCGGGGTGTGGGCCGGACTGTTCTGCCGGACCGCCGGCCCCGACCCGCGCCCACTGCCCTCGGCCGTCGCCGGAGTCAACGCGCACATCAACTTCGACCTGCCGTTCGCATTGGTCACCACCTTCGACCACCTGGGCAGCGACCCCGTCGACGGCAGCGACCAGCACCACGACTACCTGCAGGTCAACGACATCTTCGCCGAGGAGATCCCGGGCCTGCGCCGCGGCTACCTGGACCGCTGGCAGCTGCTCATCGACACGATGAACGGCGATCTGGACGACTGGTGGCAGGGCGAGATGGTGGAATACACCCGCAACGTCGCCTGGCGCAACGCACAGAAGATCTGGGCCGTACGGCACGACATGATCACTCTGGACAAGGAACGCCGCCGTCTCGACAACACCGCCACCGGCCTCGGCAAACTGCTGCTGTCGCCGTTCGGCGGTTTTTTGCAGTAGAACCCCCTCGACCGGGTGACGATTGCCGCTCACGCCGGGCCGGACGAACACCCCCGACGGCCCCGGCTGAGCAGCAACCGGCCGAAACTGGGCACGCTCCCAGAAATGGCGCGGAACCGCTTCCGCAACATGCTATAAAGGCGACTAGCGCCCAGGTACCGGGCGTCTCGCGAGCTTCACCGTGCGCGTGACAGGAGTGTGCCCGGCGTTACCGCGAACCGCCCGTGAGGGCCGGACGCGAACCATGAGCCGGGCGAGGCGTCGCACACGGGGGGATGCCTCGCCCACCCCAACCCCGGCCACCGCATTCGGCCCGGCGGCCGCGCGCCGGCCCCCGGCCCCGGCGGCACCTCGCGTGATGCCACGGGACCGGTCTCATCCGTACCGGAGAAACGGGGGTGAGCCGGCGGCGGACCGGGAATGGTGAGTGGCATGGCCTACCTGAATCCGGCGGGGGAATTCACCCGCGATCAGCGGTACATCGCCACCCGTGTCACCGCGGACGGGCGCGACGGTTATCCGGTCGAGGCCGGGCGATATCGGCTGGTGGTGAGCCGGGCCTGTCCCTGGGCGAATCGGGCGATCATCGTGCGGCGGTTGCTCGGCCTGGAGAACGCGCTCCCGATGGGCGTGGCCGGGCCGACCCACGACGAGCGGAGCTGGACCTTCGACCTGGATCCGGGCGGCCGTGATCCGGTCCTCGGCATCGAACGGCTGCGGGACGCCTTTCTCGCCCGATTCCCCGACTACGACAAGGGGATCACCGTTCCGGCGATCGTGGACGTGCCGACCGGAAAGGTCGTCACCAACGATTTCGCGCAGATCACCGTCGATCTCTCGCTGGAGTGGACCGCATTCCACCGGGAGGGCGCACCCCGGCTCTACCCCGAACAGTTGCGCGGCGAGATCGACGAGGTGAACGAGGTCGTCTTCCGGGACGTGAACAACGGCGTCTACCGGGCCGGATTCGCCGGCACCCAGGAGTCCTACGCGAAGGCCTACACCCGGCTCTTCGACCGGCTCGACTGGCTGTCCACCCGTTTGACGGACCGGCGTTATCTGGTCGGGGATCAGATCACCGAGGCGGACGTCCGCCTGTTCACCACCCTGGTCCGATTCGACGCCGTCTATCACGGCCATTTCAAGTGCAACAGGCAGAAGCTGACCGAGATGCCGGTGCTGTGGGCCTACGCCCGCGACCTGTTCCAGACCCCCGGCTTCGGCGACACGATCGACTTCGACCACATCAAACGGCACTACTACGAGGTCCACCGCGACATCAACCCGTCCGGAGTCGTCCCGTCCGGCCCGGACCTCAGCGGCTGGCTGACCGCCCACCACCGCGAACAGTTCGGCGGCCGCCCCTTCGGCGACGGCACTCCCCCACCGCCACCACCGCTGTCAGAGGCCGTTCAACAGGTCTCGTAGCAGGGTGGTCAGCTGGGTTCGCTGGCCGGCGGGGAGGTGGGCGAGCAGGCGCTGTTGTTCGGTCAGGCCGGCGGTCACCGCGTCGTCGGCCAGGGTGTGGCCCTGCGGGGTGAGGCGGACCAGGATGCTGCGGCGGTCGTCGGGGGCGGGTGAGCGGGTGACCAGGCCGGCCTTCTCCAGACGGTCCAGGCGGGCGGTGGTGCCGCCGGTGCTGAGCATCATCGAGGCGGCCAGGGCGCCGGGTGACAGCTGGAACGGTGGGCCGGAGCGGCGCAGGGTGGCCAGCACGTCGAATTCGGGGCGGCCGATGCCGAACGGGGCGTAGGCACGTTCGACGGCGTCGCCGGCCACGCGGGCGAGCCGGAAGACACGTCCGAAGATGCCCATGGCCTCGGTGTCCAGGTCGGGGCGTTCGGCGGCCCACTGGGCGAGGATGCGGTCGATGTCGTCGGTCACGTTCCCCATTTTCTTGATGACGAGCTTCTCGACAAAGTTTATCTTTACGTCGAGATACTTGATGGCAAGGGAAGTGGAGAGCGATGCGGGTACTGCTGGTGACGGCGCTGACCCCGACGCTGTGGGGGACGACCTACGCGGTGACGACCGAACTCCTGCCGCCCGGCCGGCCGCTGCTCAGCGGCATGCTGCGAGCGCTCCCGGCCGGGCTTGTGCTGCTGGCGATCACCCGGGAACTGCCGCGCGGCGCCTGGTGGTGGAAGTCCGCGGTGCTCGGGGCACTCAACATCGGGATCTTCTTCGCGTTGCTCTTCGTGACCGCCTACCGGCTACCGGGCGGCATGGCAGCGGTGCTCGGAGCGGTCCAGCCGCTGCTCGTGGCGGGACTGAGCGTGCTGTTGCTACGGGACCGTGTCGGTGGGCGTACGGTGATCGCGGGGTTGATCGGCGCTTTCGGGGTGGCCCTCGCCGTGCTGACCTCCGCGGCTCGCCTCGACACCGTCGGAGTCCTGGCCGGGCTGGCCGGCGCCGGCTCGATGGCGTTCGGCCTGGTGCTCACCAAACGCTGGGGGCGCCCGGCCGTCTCGCTGCTCACCGTCACCGGCTGGCAGCTCACCATGGGCGGTCTGATGCTGGTCCCGGTCACCCTTCTGGTGGAGGGCCTGCCCGGCTCACTGTCAGTGACCAACATCAGCGGGTACGCCTACCTGTCACTGATCGGCACCGCGCTCGCCTACACGATCTGGTTCCGCGGGCTGGAGCTGCTGCCGGCCACCCGGGTGTCGCTGCTCAACCTGATCGCCCCGCTGACCGCGACGGTGATCGGCTGGGCCACGCTCGGTCAGGCCCTGACGCCGGTGCAGGTGGCCGGCATGATCGTCGCCTTCGGCGCGGTCCTGTGGGGACAGTCGTCAGTGCATGTCGGCCGTCGCCACGATCCGCTTCGGGTACCCACCGCGCGCCGCCCGCAGCATGGCCCGGCCGATCTCGTCGGTGGTGGTGACCCAGCGGGGCGCGACCCGGCGGAACAGGGGGATCAGCGGCCCGGTGAGCGTGTAGGCGGCGTCGTACCAGCGCGTCTTCGACCGGGCGCCGTAGGTGGGCTGGATGAAGCCGGGCCGGAAGGCGAACCCGTTGGGGAACAGGTCCAGCACCTCCCGCTCGGTCCGGGCCTTGACCCGGGCCCACATCTGCCGGCTGTCCGCTGAGGTGCCCTCCCCGGAGACGTAGACGAACGTCATGTCCGGGTTGAGCGGGGCCAGGGTCCGCGCGGCGGCCATCGGGAAGTCGTGGCAGATCCGGGTGTAGGCGGCCTCGTCCATCCCCACCGAGGAGACGCCCAGGCAGTAGAAGCAGGCGTCCCAGCCGGACAGTTCCCCGGCGATCGGGCCGAGGCCGGCGAAGTCGGTGAGGATCACCTCGCGCAGTCGTGGATGCCGGACCCCGGTCGCGGTGCGGGTCACCACCAGGACCTCGGTCACGTCCGGGGCGAGCAGGCACTCCCGCAACACGCCCTGACCGACCAGACCCGTCGCCCCGAAAACGATCACCCGCATGGTTCCAGTGTGCCGGGTGCGGGGACGGAAAGACGTCGTACCAGGGCCCTGCGGTCGTGGCGTGTCCGGAGAAGCCCGTACCGAACGGGCCGCCGCGCTCGGGCTCGATCTTCGAACGTACTCCGGGACGGGTTTGCACCGTCCGCAGATGTAACTACCGTAGGGGACATGAGTGCTTACCTGAAGAATCCCGCGGTCTGGCAGGAGAGCTGGGACCGGCAGCAGCAGGCGTTCATGCCGGACCGGGAGGAACGTTTCGCCACGATGCTCGACGCGGTGGCCGCGGTCACCGACGGCGACGCACCGCGGCTGCTCGACCTGGCCGGCGGCACCGGCAGCATCTCGCTGCGCCTGCTGGCCCGGTTCCCGCACGCCCAGGTCACCGTCCTGGACCAGGACCCGGTGCTGTCGACCATCGCCGAGTCGTCGCTGCGCGGCCGGGGCACGGTGGTCGACGCCGACCTGAGCAACGACGGGTGGCGGGCGAAACTGACCGGCGAACCGTTCGACGCGGTGCTGACCGCGACCGCACTGCACTGGCTGCCGGCCGACCGGATCGCCGCGCTCTACGGCGAGGTCCACCAGGTGCTGCGGCCGGGCGGGATCTTCGCGAACGCCGACCACATGGCCGAGGAGGGCATGCCGGAGCTGTCCGCGAAGCTGACCCGGTACCGCACCGCCGAGCGCGAGGCCCGGTACGCGGCGGGCGCGGCCACCTCCTGGCCTCAGTGGTGGGCGCAGGCCGCCGCCGACGAGCAGCTGGCGGCGAAGGCGGCCGAGCGGGAACTGATCTATCCGGCGAACAGTCGTCACCAGGAGTCGTCGCCGCCGGCGGCCTGGCACGTCGAGGCCCTGCGCACAGCCGGGTTCCGGGAGGCGGGCGTGTTGTGGCGCGGCGGGACCGACGCGGCGGTGGCCGGCCTGCGATAGGGGGTGGGCAGGGAGACCTCAGGAGGTCCAGCGCAGGAACCGGTCGAACAGTTCGGAGGTGGGCACCCGGGGCAGATCCCGGGCCGCCTCGTCGAGGTGGTCCCACATCAGGACGGCGAGCTCGACGCTGCTGCGGCCTGCGGCGAGCCGTTCCCGGGCCGGATCACACGGCCACGGCCGGCCGCAGACGCCGCATCGCCAGGAGGGCCGGTCGGGGTTGTGCTCCACCTGGTGGCCGCTCCTTTCCGCAGCGGGGCGTGTGAACCACACCTTGCGCGTGCATCGCCCGGCGGTCAACCGTCTGCGCGACCGCTCGCCGGTCCGGGTGACGCCCGGTCGGGGCATCGGCACCCGTCGTTCCATCACGGTCACGGTGGGTCGCAGTCGGCGCAAGCCGAGATGACTCGATTTCCGCCTGATATGTACCTTTCTTTGGGAGCATGAGCTGACGGAGGCCCGGACCGAGGACGGTGCGATGAGTTACGACGAGCGGCCGGAATTCAGCAGCGGCCTGTACGTCTCCTCGGCGTCCGTCGCTCCGCAGCGCTCGGCCCGGCGGCGCAAGCAGGCGCTCGTGGCGGTGGCGGGCGCAGCGGCAGTGCTCGCGGGCGCCGGATTCCTGGTGACCGAGCTGATGAATGAACGGCAGGCAGGCCTGCCCGAACCGGCGGCGCTGGCGCCGATGACCGCCCCGGCAACCACCGAGCCCGTCCCGGAGAACCCGGTGACCGCACCCACGCGTACCCCGAAGACCACCAGGCAGGCCGCGCCCGTGCAGGTCAGCCCGGTCCCACCGCCGCCCCCGGCGAGTTTCGCCGAAGATCCGGGGATGGAACCGGGCGACGTACCGATGTACGCCCAGCCGCTGCTCGCCGATCAGCAGATCCAAGAGCGGACCGAGTCGCTCGAATCCGGCACGATCCGGATCGTGAGCGCCCGCCGGGACCTGACACCGGAACGCCTGACCCTCATCTCGCGGGACGAGGGCCGGACAGCCGGGCGCGGGGTGCGGTGCACGACCGAGATCCGCTTCGGCACCGGAATGCCGCCCGCGGACTCCGGCGTCCTGGTGTGCTGGCGGACCTCGGAGGGCCGCAGTGTGATCACCATCGGTCAGGGGGTGGACGCCGCCGAGAGTGTGGCGGTGATCAGCCGCGAGTGGCTGACCCTGGACTGACGGATCAGGCCACGATCGGGGAGCTGGTCACCCCGCCGACCTCGTCGGTGTCCGGAACCACCACGCGGTAGGACTCACCGGCCGTGACCCCGTTGATCGTGATCCGGGCGGGCGAACCCGGCACGGTCCAGGTGGCCACACTCTGCCAGTCGCCGCCGACCGCCTGCTGGATGTCGACGTCCTGCCCGGTGGCACCGGTCACCGAGAGGGTCAGTTCGCCCTCGCCGGACTTGAACAGCATGACTGCGGCCTTCACCCGGTAGCCGGCCGGCGCCGAGACGTTGCCCTCGGCCTTGAGGACGACCTGGTACGACGCGTTCGCGGCCCGGGTCAGCTGCGCCATCCCGTTGGGGCCGGTCCAGGTCCGGCTGCACTCCGGGTCGGCGCCGGCCTCGGTCACGCACAGCTCGACCTGCTTGCCGGCCCACGCCTGCCCACCGGACTTGACGGTGAACCGGGTGGTGGTCGAGGTGCCGTACACGACCTCGGCAGCGCTCACGTTCGCGGTGATGTCGAGCTTGATCTTGCCGGTGGAGACGGACGGCGCCGGCTTGGCGACCGGTGCCGCCGCGTCGAGGGCGGCCACCGCGTCGATCCGGCCGCTGCCGAAGTCGGTGTCGGCACCCTTCGGGCCCAGGTCGACAGCCGACTTCTTCAGCGCCGACTCGATCTGGTCCGGGGTCAGCGCGCTGTTGAGGCTCTTCAGCAGCCCGGCGACCGCTGCGACGTGCGGCGCCGCCATCGAGGTGCCGCTCATCGACTTGTAGGAGCCCTTCGCGGCCGGATAGGTGCTGACGATGCCGGTGCCGGGAGCTGCCACGTCGACGTAGGTGCCGGCGTTGGAGTAGAACCCGACCTGATCCGACGAGTCGGTGGCGGCGACCGCGATCACCCCGGCGTCGGCGGCCGGGTACGCGGTCGGGCTGCCCTCCCGGCGGCTGTTACCGGCCGCGGCGACGACGGTGACACCCTTGCTCCGGGCGTACTTGACGGCGTTGCTGACCGCGGTGACCTTGGTGGTGCCGCCCAGCGACATGTTGATGACCTGCGCGCCGTGGTCGGCGGCCCAGACGATGCCCTCGGCGGTGTCGGACATGTTGCCGCTGCCCGAGTCGGACAGCACCTTCACCGGCAGGATCTTGACGTCCGGCGCGATCCCGGCGACACCGATCTCGTTGCCGGCGACAGCGGCGATGGTGCCGGCCACGTGGGTGCCGTGCCCGTGCACGTCGGTGGTCGGCCCCTCCTTGCCGGTGAGGGCGTCGTACCCGCTGAGGACGTGGCCCGCCAGGTCCGGGTGACCGGCGTCGACACCGCTGTCGATGACGGCGACCGTCACGCCGGCCCCGGTGGTCCGCTGCCAGGCGTCCGTCGCACGGATCTTGCCGAGGTCCCACTGCTGGGCCCGGTACGTGTCGGAGCCGGCCGGCACACCGAGCGCGTACACCGGCGCGTCCAACTCGACACCCACCGCGTCATCGGCTCGCTGACCGCTCCGGATCAGCTTGACGGCTGTCGCCTTGTCGGTGGCCTCCTCGACCTTGACGACCGGGCGGCCGTCGGCGTCCAGGGTGGTGGTGACGATCCGGGCCGGCTGCGCCGCGGTGACGATCGCCGGAACGATCGACTCGGGCTCGGCGGTCACGCCGTACGACACCGGCGTCCAGTCGGCGGTGCCGGCCGGGGAGGCGAACACACCCACGGCGGCGAGAGCACCAGCAGCGACGGCACCAGCGGCGAACTTACGGATCATCAATGTGTTCCTCCCCCTCGAGCGACATGAGAAAGATTCGAGGAGGAGGGGTGCGTATGCGGTTGTCAGCCGGTAGTCATCCGGTAACGGTGTTGCCGGCCGCTCCGAGCAGCCCGGCGGAGTCCGCGACCACCACCCGGTACTGCTGCCGGGCCCGCAGTCCCGAGATCGTCGTCCTCGGCACCGCGTCGAAGGTGCCGGCCGGCTCCCACTGCCGGTTGGCCGACAGCTGCTGGACCTGTACCGGCTGCCCGGTGGCCCCGCCGATGGTGACGGTCATGACTCCCCGTGACACGGAGGCGGCCACCTTCACCCGCACCGTCCAGACCGCGACAGGTGACATCGCCGCCTGCGTCGTGTCCGTTTCCGTCATCCGCACTTGGAGCTTCACCCCGGCGGTTGCGGTACGACTGACCGAAACGGTCCCGGTGCCGGTGGTCCGGACATCGGTGCAGATGTCGTCGGCACAGAGCTGCACCGGCTTGTTCGCCCACGGGCTGCCGCCCACCCGTACGGTGAAGGTGGTCGCCATATTGCTGCCGTATGCGACCTCCCGGCTCGTCACGTTAGTGGTGATCAGCGGGTTGAGTCTCGGCTTCGCACTCGTCACGCTCGGGCTCGGACTCGCACTCGCCGGCGGCGCGATCACGTTCAGGGCCGCGACGGCGTCGATACGCCCATACCCGTAATCCTCGTCGAACCCCTTCGGCCCCAGGTCCACGGCTGACGTCTTCAGCGCCGACTCGATCTGGTCCGGGGTCAGCCGCGGCTGCAGACTCTTCAGCAGGGCAGCCGCCGCCGCGACGTGCGGCGCCGCCATCGACGTGCCACTGAGCTGGGCATACGACTTGCCGAGCGCCGTCGGGTAGGTGCTCCAGATCGCGCTGCCCGGTGCCGCCACATCGACATGACTTCCGGCGTTCGAGTAGGCGGCCACCTTGTCGGTGGAGTCGGTGGCGGCCACCGCGATCACCCCGGCGTCCGCACCCGGATAGGAGACCGGGCTGCCCTGCGCCCGTTCGTTGCCGGCCGCCGCCACCACTGTCACACCCTTGCCACGGGCGTACGCGATGGCGTTGCTGACGGCGGCGACCTTCGTCGTACCGCCGAGTGACATGTTGATGATCTGCGCGCCGTTGTCGGCAGCCCACACGATGCCCTCAGCGGCGTCGGCCATGCTGCCGCTACCCGAATCGGACAGCACCTTCACCGGCAGGATCCGGGCGTCCGGAGCCACCGCGCTGACCCCCACGTCGTTCCCGGTGAGCGCGGCGATGGTGCCGGCCACGTGGGTGCCGTGCCCGTTCCCGTCCCGGCTGGTCCCGGCCCGGTTGGTGACGGCGTCGTAGCCGCTCAGCACATTGCCCCGCAGGTCCGGGTGGTTCGCGTCCACCCCGGTGTCGACGACCGCGACGACAACCCCGGCCCCGGTCGCCTTCGTCCAGGCCTCGGCCACCCGCATCCTGCTGAGATCCCACTGCTGGCTGCGGTACGGGTCGGAGCCGAGCGCCTGCACCGGCGCGTCCATCTCGACACTGACCGCACCCTTGACCTGCTGAGCATCCTTGACCAGCTCGACAGCCGCCGCCTTGTCGACGGCCTCGCTGACGGTGACGACCGGCCGGCCGTCCGCGTCGATGACGGTACTGACCACCCGGGCCGGCTCCTCCGCACTGACCACGGGCGGCAGCATCGCCTCCGGATCGGTGGTGAGCCCGTAGGAGACCGGCGTCCACTCCGGAGTGTGGGGCGCGAGCACGAACACCACGGTGGCGGCGGCCAGCACCCCACCGGTGGCACAGCTGAGCAGCTTCATGCCCGGACCCCTCCCGCTCTCGGTCGGGGACCACCATCGACGCCACCTCAGCCCGCATGACCCTTCCCCCGGTTGCGGCTCGGTAGCAGCCCGCCACTCCTCCCGATCAATTTCCCGGAATTGCGCGCGGAAATAGTATTAGAATACCCAGCTCAATAATGACACCTGATGACTCTCGATATCGCGATCCATTGCCCCGCGCGGTGCTACTTTGACTCCGAAAGCGAGGAAAGGCGGCACCAAAACGGTCGGCCGCACCGCTCTTGAGAGGACCTCTGCTCAATGTCTCACGTCCCGCACAAGCGGCGTGCCCGCGCCGTTTCCGCCGCCGCTGCCTGCGTTGTCGCCACCGGCACCCTGAACCTTCTCGCACCGACACAGGCGTTTGCGGCCGTCTTACCGGGAACCATCACGGTGACCAGCCCGACCAGCGGCAAACTGGCCGCCGCCACCGCCAAGCAGGTCATCATCCTCACGGTCGGTGGAGCCGCCGCCACCGCGCTGTCGGAGAACACCGTGACAAGTGTTCAGCTGGGCGGGGACGCCACCTGTGCCACCGTCGACAGCTACGTGGTGACCAACGCGACGACTCTGACCGTCAAGACCCCGACCAACGGATGCCCCGCCTCCCCGGGCGGTACCGCTGAGGCGATCCGCATCAACTTCGCCGGCGGCGACTACATCGAGAAGCTCAGTGCGATCACCTTCGTCAGCCCCGCGGCCCTCCCGCTCGCCGCGACCAAGCCGGTGACCACGGAGAACAGCCTGGCACTCGGCACCGCCGACAAGGTGACGCGGTTCCACACCACCGGCGGGCAGATCGTTCGGGTCGTCGCCGACTCCACCTACACCTTCGACCCGCGGACCAGCGCCGGGCTCGCTGTGACGTTCAGCGGCAAGGCGGGCACCGAGATCAAGGTCTACGACACCGCCACCTCCACCACACCCCTGGCCAACACGGTGGCAGCGTCGGGTCCCGGTAACGCGCTCACCTTCAAGACCGCCGCCGGGATGTCCACCACGGACAAGACGCTGACCATCACCCAGGGCGGCGTGAGCAAGACCTTCTCCGCCACCGACACCGGGGTCACCGCGATCGCCGCCGCGCCGATCGTCACCGGCGTCGTGCCGAACTCGGCCCGGATCGGAGCCGGGACGACAGTCGTCGTCAGCGGCACCGGCTTCGAGAAGGACGCCTCGAAGTACAACAACACCGTCAAGGTGAAGTTCTGCGGCGTCGACGCGGCCAGCTACGGAACGACCGCTGTTCCCGCCGCAGTCAACACCGCCGGCACCCAGATCACCGCTGTCGTCCCGGCCGGCCTGGGCAACGTCTCTCCCGGCCTCGGCACCGGCAACTACGCCGGCACCTGCGCGGTGCAGGTCGTCGACACCACGGCCGGCACGGAGAGCCCGATCACCGCAGCCTCCACCATCGCACTGGTCAAGGAGTAATCCTCGGCCCTCGGTGAAACTGTTCGGAAAGGCCCGGTCCTCGTGGACCGGGCCTTTCCTGTATCCGCTTCGACAAAGACCGCTCGCCAACGAATCGGCGGAATTCTGCACCGCCGTTGGCCCGAATTGAAACGATGGATGATCCGGCCTCCGCCGACCACGGAGAAGCAGAAGAGAACAAGGACCGAGGAGTCCACAGACCATGAATTCTGACGACCACGATCACAACGATGGCGCTCCGCACCACACCGTTTCACCATCGGCCACCGGAACCCGCAGGCGCCGTCGCTGGGTGGCGGGTGTCGCCGGGATGGCAGCGGTCCTCGGCGCCGGCGCCTACCTCGCCACCGACAGAATCGTCACGACCGACCAGACCGAAGCCCGCGACTCCGTCGCCGCCCCGATCGGCATACCGACGACCGCCGGCTCACCGGGCGAACCGGCACCGGCCGGCCCCGCCACCCAGCCCACCGCCGGCGCTGCCGCGGCCCTGCCCGAGGAGACCAGAACCCCGGACCCCCGGGTCTCCTCGGAGATCGAAGCGGCACGGAAGAAGGCGGCCGAGGACGGCGTCCCGGTGATGCGGCCCCGGACCTCGAAGCCGAGGCTGACCGCGAAGGACGTGACGGTCAAGGACAACGGCGCCACCGGGACCGACGAGCGGCTCAAGGTCGTCTCGGCACACGGTGACCTGACCGATTACGAGGAGATGGCCTGGCTGCCGGACGACCCCGATCCCACCGGGACGACGGACTGCACACACCGCTTCCAGCTCAGCAGCGACATGGCCCCGATCGAGAGGCCGACCCTGTTGATCTGCTGGCGGGTCAGCGCGGACAAGAGCGTCTACACGATGGCCATCAACCCGACCGGCAAGCCGTCCAAGAAGGCCAGCGTGAAGGCCATCGAGAAGGCTTGGGCAGCCCTGTAAAGACGAATCAGCACAAAAGGTGACGGCCCCGGAGATTCTCCGGGGCCGTCAGCGTCAAACTACGTCGTCGACTAGAAGTCCGAGACGGTGAACGTGGAACCACCCGAGATGAGCGTCTCGGTGTAGCCGGTGGTCACACCACCATTGCTGACCACGATCAGGTTGTACGTGCCGTTCTTGACGATGGCAGCCAGACCGGCAGCCGCCGGCAGACCGGTGGTCGTGACGAGACCGCCGGTCTTCAGGTTGAGCTTGCAGAACAGTTCGTTTCCGCTGACGACAGCGGGCGTGAGGCACTCGGCGGAAGGACCACCGGTCGCCGTGAAGGTACCGGCTGCCTCCGGGTCGTACCCCGTGCTGGGGCAGACCTGAGGGGGCCCGAGCGAGGTACAGGCACCGCCGTTGGCGTCGATCAGCCAGATTCGGGCCTCGGGGTCGCTGGCTGCGTACCCGTTTGTGGTATCGAAGTTGAGCGACTCGAAGCCAACACCCTTGACATTCACCCAAAGGCCGTCAGCGGTGTTCGGCGAAGTGTTCGGCATGACCGAGATCGCGTTCAGATAGTCGAACGCCGCGGTCTTGGTGACACTGCCGTTGTCGGTGGTGACGACCAGAGCCACACCCTTCTCCGCGGCGCGCAACGGGGTGACGGCGGTGAAGGTGAAGGGGTCGACAAGCGTGATGCCCGCCAGCGGGATGCCACCGAGCGTCGCCTTCAACGACGTTCCGGTCGTCGGGAACCCGGTACCGGTGACGGTGATCACGTCACCGCCGAGCGAGCTGCCGGCGGCCGGGCTGACGCTGGCCACGGTCGGGGCGACTGCGGCGCTGTAGGTGGAGTTCACGAGCAGCCGGCCGTACCCGGCGGTCGGGTAAACCACGTCCGACGAGTAGATGCACACGTTGTAGGGCGTCGTGACGCCGCCAGCGACCACACCGGAGGGCAGCCTGACCGCTGCTCGATTGTTGCCGCTCTTGAGCACCGGAGAGAAGAAGGTCGCGGTGGCCACATAGGTTGCCGGGCAGGCACCGCTGGCCACCGTCTTGAACAACGCCTGGCCTGCCGTGATGCCGGTCAGGAAGTTGGTGGCCGAGGAGACGACGATCGTCGGGGCCGGGCTTCCGCCGCCTCCGGCACCAACCGACGGGGACGTGGTCGCCACCGGCAACTGAACGTTGTAGGCCCCGCTACCCAGCGTGGAGAAGATCTTGCTGGTGGCGTCGGTGGTGCCGTCGTACAGGCAGATGTTGTACGGCGTGGCCGCCGACCCGGAACCCGCGGCACCCGGCGGCACGGAAACCGTCACGGTGTTGTCGGTGGCCTTCGCTGCCGTCCCGTTCACTGCGGCATTGGTGGTCGAGTACACCGCCGGACAGTCGGTCGCCTTAGGAACGAAGATCGAGCCGACGGTCGACGGGACGGTCGTGGTCGTAGCAAAGGTGACTGTGACGTTGGTTCCGCCGCCGCTCGGGCCCGATGTCGGCGCGACCGTAGACGCAGGCGTCGCCGTGAAGAACCCGTCGTTGACGGCTGCGGCACCGCTGGTTGCAGTCAAGTAGGTGCAGACGCTGTACTGCTTCGCCGCGTTGTTCGTCTCCAGCGGCAGAGTGGCCGGGATGGTGATGCTCAACGAGCTGGCGGACGTCTTGGTGAAGGTCGGCACCACTGTGCCCGTCGTGGTGTAGGTCGACGGACAGGTCGACACGCCAGGTGTCGTCGTAGCGATCAAGAGCACACCCGTGGTGCTCGTCCACAGTCCGGCACTTGTCACCGTGACGACTGTTGCCGGAGGCCCGGCGAGTGGGCTGCTGGTGGCGAAGGCGACGGCGTGCGCCGCCTGTGGTGCTACGAGGGCGGCAAGTGTCGCCGCTCCCGCTGCGGTCCCGGCTGCAGCCAGGGAACGCATTCTGGACTTGGTCTTGCGCATGCGAGGTCCTCCTACGGGTTCTAAGAACCGCGTCTGTGGAATTGGGTGGGCCCGCACGCGTCGGTGGCGCCGGGCCGTCTCGCGGGAAGCGTAACGATTACAGACGGTTCGTCAGGGTAGAGTAGAAAACATACCCATATGTCAGACGTTGGACTGTTGAACCGCTAGGCTGCCCGGCCGGCGAGCCCTCGACAGCGACCGATAAGAATCAGGTAATTGCTCAGGCATGGCTTGCCTAAATTGATTCAAGTAAGCCTTGCCTAATTAATTTCGGATCATAAGAATGTTACGTCCGCAGTTTGTTTAGACGTTTGGGGAATGGCTATATTCGACGGCGTCGACAATGCCCGCCAGCCGAAGGAGAACGCCGTGACTCAGATGATGAACATGCCCCGCGTGCAGACCTGCACGGTTGCCGAGTGTGGGTACAACCATGACGGGTGTACCGCCTTCGCCATCACCATCAGTGAGAGCAACTCCGCCTGTGGCACCTTTGCCGGGGCCGGGCTCTCCGGTGGGATGGGGATCGCCACCGCCCAGGTGGGGGCCTGCAAGCGGGCCGACTGCAAGTACAACGACAACCTGGAGTGCAAGGCTCCGGCGATCACCGTGGGTGCGTCTGCGGACAAGGCGGACTGCCTCACCTACGAGCACGCCTGATCCCGGGCCGTCCGGGTGTTCCGGGCTGACGAAGACGAGCGAAAGGCGCCGCCCCACATTTCGTGGGACGGCGCCTTTGCGTTGGTAACGGTCAGAACGGGCTGACGGTGAAGATGGATCCGCTGGTGAGGGCGGTCTGCTTGTAATCAGCTCCGGTGGACGCGTTGACGGCACCGTTGCTGACGATGGTCACGTTGTAGGCGCCATCCTGGACGGGCGCGCCGGGGAACAGGCTGAGGCTCACCGGACGATCCAGGGCGGCCACGACCGCCGAGGCGATGTCGGCGACGCTGGGCTGGCTGAGCGTCGCGATACCGCCGCTCACCTGGGTGATCTTCGTGCCGACCGGGATTCCGGGGGTACCGGAACCGAAGACGGCACCGAGGTCGGCAGCGGTGAAGTTGCCGGTGAGGCTGGTGGCTCCCGCGGTGGCGTTGGCGGAGAGCGTGACGGTGCCGCTGGTCGCGGTGGGCACGTTCGCCGACAGGGTGGCGCTGGCGCCGTTCGGGGCGACAGCGGTGATGGTGGTGCCGTCGGGGACAGGAGCGGAGTTGTTCAGCACCCGGCCGACGTCGGCCTTGGTGAACGGTGTGCCGGCCATCTGAACCACGTTGCTGCCGGCCCTGGTGATGAGACCGTTGCCGCTGCTGGTGCCACCGGTGATGGTGCGCAGGACACCACCCAGGCCGGCGGACAGGGTGTTGCCGGCGATAGGCGACGGGGCGGAGAGAATCGCCAGGTACGGAGTCAGCACCGACTTGATGGTGGTTCCGGCCGGGATCTCGCCGGCGCCGCCGCTCTGGCTGAGGACCTTCCCGACATCGTCCAGACCGAAGACAGCGGAGGTGGAGGTGAGCAGCCGGCTGCCGAGCAGCGTACTGAGGCCGGTCAGCGGAGTCGCGGTGGCCACCGGGTCGACGAAGGTACTGCCGGTCTTGTCGAGGCGGCGGTTGAGCCGCAGCGTGCAGACCAGTTCGGTGTCGCTGAGGACCAGCGGGTTGGTGCATTCGGCGACCGGACCGTTGGCACGGTTGCTGTTGTTGTCTGCGGCGCTGTCGTACTCGCCGCGCACCAGGTAGATCTTGGCGTTGTCGGCGGAGGTGCCGAACGCCTGGCTGAGGAAGTCGGTGCCCTGGATGACCAGGTCGGTCCCCGCCGACGTGTTGGGGGCGGTGTTGGTGCCGATCAGCTTCAGGGCGTTGCGGAAGGAGAACGCGCCGGGCAGGGTCCGCGAACCGGCCAGGGTGTTGACCACCAGTGCCGCGTTGTCGCCGGCCGAGCGGGCCGGCAGGGTCGCGGTGAACGAGGTCGAGTTCACCGGTGTGACGTTGAGCAGTTCGACGCCGCCGAGGGTGGCGCTGATCGTGCCGGGTGCGGTCGGGAAGTTGGTGCCGTTGACCGTGATGGTGATGCCGCCGGTGGTCGGGCCCGCGTTCGGGGTGACCGAGGTCGGGGTCGGCAGGGTCGTCGCGGTGTACGGGGCTGATCCCAGAACCGTGGACTCGGCGGAGGTCCCGCTGTAGGCGCAGAGCTGGTAGGTCCGTGGCTGAGTGCCGTTGAGCGGCAGCGGCGGGATGGTGACGGCGATGCGGTTGTTGGCGAGTTTGCGGACGGCGCTCGCCGCGACGACGGGGGCGGCGGGGGTCGTGGTGGTGTTCCAGTTGGACGTGCAGTTGGCGGCGCTGGTGAACAGCACCCCGGGCGCTGCGATGCCGCTGAACATGCTGCTCGCGATGCTGGTCGCGGTGATGTTGGCGGTGCTGTCGGAGGCCCCGCTGGAGCTGCTCAGGACGAGCTGCGGCAGGTTGAGCTGGTAGGTGGCCGCGCTGAGCAGCGCGTCGCCGGCGGCCCCACCGGCGTAGAGGCACGAGTTGACGGCTCCGGAGCCGATGATCCCGGCCGGCACGGTGACGGTGGCCGACGTGTTCGCCAGCCCGGCCTTGACGACGGCGGCCGGGAACAGGTCGCTGGTCAGGGGATTGGGGATCGCCGCCGGGCAGGGGTTGGCGGTGAACAGTGCGCTCGGGGTGGTGATGTTGGTGAAGATCGCGTTGGCGGCGTTCAGCGTCAGGTTGTTCGTGGTGCCGCTGACTCCGCTGCTCGGGTTGCTGGTGAGGCTCTGATAGGCGGACAGGACGGGTGGTGTCCCGGAGACCAGGGCCGCTCCCGTGCTGGCGGTCTGATAGACGCAGACGTTGTAGTTCCGGGCCACGCCGTTGGTGTTGAGCGGCAGGGTGGAGGGCACCCGGACGGTGACCGTGGTGTTGTCGACCTTGGTGATCGATTCGGCGAGTACCACCGGGGCCACGGGTGTCGCGTAGGTCGAGGCGCACGCGTCGGCGGCCGGCCGCAGCGTGACGGCCGGCAGTGCGGTGTTGGCGTTGATGGTCGAGTCGTAGACGCGGATGGTGGCGCCGACGGGGGCTGACGCACCACTGAGGGTGGCGACGGCTTGGGCGGGCTGGCCGGTGGCGACGACCGCTACGGCAGCCGCCGCCACCGAGGTGGTGGCCGCACCGAGGGCTCGGGCCAGGGATTTCTTACGGATCTTGGGCATGCTGGCGCCTTTCTGCAAAGCACGAGGAGTGTGGTGATCTACGTGGGTCACCCGCCGAAGCGTAATTTCGGAACCCTCTCTAACCAGCAGTAACGGCATAAGTCGGACCGGCATTGACGGGACGCGGATCCGGCGCTAGGTTGTACTCATACCGAGTAAAACTCAGAACGAGTAAAACTCACAGCGAGAAGGACGAACGCGATGGACGAGGCTGGCTTCCTGGCGGCGTATGACCCGCGCGATTACCCCGCGGTCGCCGTCACCGTGGACGTGCTGGCCCTGACCATCCGGGACGGTCGGCTCTGCGTTCTGCTGGTCGAGCGGGGCCGGCAGCCGTTCGCCGGGCAGCGGGCCCTGCCCGGCGGCTTCGTCCGGGCCGAGACGCTCGGGCAGGCCGCGATGCGGGAACTGGCCGAGGAGACCGGGCTGACCCCGGGGGAGGGTGATCTCGACCGGGTGCACCTGGAGCAGCTCGGGACCTACGGGGATCCGGATCGGGACCCCCGGATGCGGGTCGTCTCGGTCGCCTACCTGGCGTTCGCGCCGAGCCTGCCCGAGCCCACCGCCGGCAGTGACGCGGCGCGGGCCTACTGGGTGCCCGTCGAGGACGCGAAGGATCTGGCTTTCGACCACGACGAAGTGCTCGCCGACGGTCTCGAACGGGCCCGGTCGAAGTTGGAGTACACGCCGCTCGCCACCGCCTTCACCGGCACCGAGTTCACCATCGGCGAGCTGCGGCAGGTCTATGCGGCGGTGTGGGGCGAGGAGCTGCACGCCGGCAACTTTCACCGGAAGGTGCTGTCGGTTCCGGGCTTCGTGGAGAGCACCGGGGGGACGACGGCCAAGGGCGGGGAGCGGGGCGGGCCGAAGGCGAAGCTGTACCGGGCCGGAGACGCCCGGTTGCTGCACCCGGCTCTGCTCCGGCCGACCAGGGAGGACCGGGTGCGATGATCACGACAGCGGAGAGAGCGACGGCCGGGTCCGGCACGCTGACGTTCGAGGAGGCCGTCGCCCGGATCAGGGCGGCCAGGGACTTCCGGGAACTGGGCGAGCGGACCTCGTACCGCAAATGGGCGAAGTTGGTCCATCCGGACACCGTGAGCGCGACACGCCGGGCGACCGCGACGGACGCCTTCGCGAAGCTCTCCCAGCTCTACAAGAGCCAGCGAACCGCCTGGCGAGGCGGCGACCTCGCCGAGCTCTTCGAGGACGGCGCCAACCTGGTCAAGGTGCCGCGGGATCCGGCCGACAACGACCTGATGGAGACCGAGGCGGCGGCGTTGCGGCAGCTCTGGCGGGACGGTGATCCGAAGTTCCGGCCGTACGCGGCCCGCCTGGTCGACAGCTACCTGATGGAGGACGGGCAGCGCCGCCGGCGGCAGGTCAACGTGCTGGAGCGCCAGGTGGGGATGATCAGCCTGGCGGAGCTGGGACCGGCCGAGCGGGATCCGCGGGACGTCTCCTGGATGTGGCGGCGGCTGCTGACCGCGCTGGGCTGGGCGCACCGGGCCGGCGTGGTGCACGGGGCGGTGCTTCCGGAGCATGTGCTGATCCATCCGGAGCAGCACGGTCTGGTGCTGGTCGACTGGTGCTATGCGGGACATCGACCTGCGGCGATAGTGAAGGCACGACGTGCCGACTATCCCCCGGAGGTGCTGACCGACCGACTCGCCGGTCCCGCGACCGACATCTACATGGCAACGGGCCTGATGACACGGCTTATCGGGTCGCGGATGCCCGCACCGATGCGGCGGTTCGCCGACGGGTGCCGGTATTCCGCGCCCCGGATGCGGCCGCAGGACGCCTGGGCGTTGCTGGGCGAGTTCGACGAGTTGATCAACCGACTTCACGGCCCGCGCAAGTTCCGGCCGTTCGTTGTTTAGGAGGACATAATGGGAAGCGGACACTGGTCCACCGACGTCTACACCGCGGCTGCCAACTACCGGGCGGCAACCGGGGCGAGCGCGTTCGCGTACAGCGACGGCGGCGCCCGGACGGTCCACGCAGACCTGAACCCGGACGGTGTGTTCATGCGGGAGAGCCGGGACAGTGACGAGCACCCGTTCAGCACGCCGATAACCGTGCTGTTCGACGTGACCGGTTCGATGGGCGGCGTCCCGCGGACCCTGCAGACGAAGCTGCCGCAACTGCTGGGCCTGCTGACCCGTAAGGGGTACGCGGTCGACCCGCAGATCATGTTCGGGGCGATCGGGGACGCCACCTGTGACCGGGCGCCGCTGCAGATCGGGCAGTTCGAGTCGGACAACCGGATGGACGCCCAGCTGGAGAAGATCGTCCTGGAGGGCGGCGGCGGGGGCCAGAAACACGAGTCGTACGAGCTGGCCCTCTACTTCATGGCCCGGCACACGCTGCTGGACTCGATGATCAACCGCGGCCGGCGGGGTTACCTGTTCATCATCGGCGACGAGATGCCGTACCCGCGGGTCAAGCCGCGTGAGGTGAAGGCGATCATCGGCGACGACCTGGCCGAGCCGATCTCCACCGAGGACATCCTGACCGAGCTGCGCCGCAAGTACGACGTGTACTACATCCTGCCGACCGCCGCCCACCACAGTGGTGACAAGGAGGTGCTGGGCCGGTGGCGCAAGTTGCTCGGGCAGAACGTGCTGGAACTCGACGACCTGGACGCGGTCTGCGAGACGATCGCGCTGACCGTCGGGCTCGGTGAGGACGCGATCGACCTGGACGAGGGCATCTCCGACCTGACCGATGTGGGATCGCGGGCCGGTGGATCGGTGGAGCGGGCGCTGGCTCCGCTGCAGCGGACTTCGGTGGTCCGGGCGGGTTTCGAGATCGCCGGTGGACCGGGCGGGAACCAGCGGCTGTGAACGAGGGGCACGTCGCCGTGGTCGATCTCGGCTACGGCGACGCCGGCAAGGGCACCGTGGTGGACGCGCTCTGCGCGGCGGAACCGAGGCGGGCGGTGCTGCGCTTCAACGGGGGAGCGCAGGCGGCCCACAACGTGATCACCGAGGACGGGCGGCACCACACGTTCGCCCAGTTCGGATCGGGCACGCTGCGCGGGGTGCCGACCCACCTGACCCGGTTCATGGTGGTCGACCCCTTGGCGCTGGCCGGGGAGGCGGCAGCGCTCGGCAACCCGTTCCACCTGCTCACGGTGGACGGGGATGCACTGCTCGCCACTCCGTGGCATCGCCGGGCGAACCACCGGCGGGAGACCGGGCGGGGCGCGGCGCGGCACGGTTCGTGCGGGATGGGGGTCGGCGAGACGATGTCGTACGCGTTGAGTCACGCCGACGCCCCACGGGTCGGTGACGTCCTCTCCCCCGCGCGCCTGCGCCGCCGGTTGACGGCTCTGGCCGACTTCTACGACGACCCGGACGTGCCGCTCGACGACGTGATGGCGGCGTTCACCGCGTTCGGTGAGACGGTCCGGATCGTCGGGGACTCGTACACCGGCCGGCTGCTAGCCGAGGGCCGGTGTGTCTTCGAGGGGGCGCAGGGGGTGCTGCTCGACGAGTGGCGCGGCTGGCACCCGCACACGACCTGGTCGACCACGACGTTCGGCAACGTCGCCGAGCTCTGCCCGGATTTCTCGCGGCTCGGAGTGGTGCGGACGTACACCACCCGGCACGGCGCCGGCCCGTTCGTCACCGAGGACGCGGGCCTGGCTCTGCCGGAGCGGCACAACGGGCGGGATCCGTGGCAGGGCGCCTTCCGCACCGGCCACTTCGACGCTGTCGCGCACCGGTACGCGGTGGAGGTGGCCGGCGGTGTCGACGCGCTCGCGATCACCCACCTGGACGTCCCGGAGAACTGTCCCGGACTGCGGATCTGTACCTCGTACACCATCGGGAACCGGATCGAACCCGGCCCGTGGCAGGACCTGGACCACCAGGAACGTCTCGGTGCCGAGCTGGCGGCGGCCCGCCCGGCGGAGACCTATCGCCCCGACGACTGGTGCGACGCGATCTCCACCGAGCTGGGCGCGCCGGTGTACCTGGAGTCCTACGGCCCGTCCTCGGCGGACAAGAAGATCAGGTGCGGGTGAGGACGAAGACCGGGATGAGCCGATCGGTCTTCTTGGTGTACTCGTGGTACTGCGGGAAGGCGGCCACCGACCGCTCCCACCACAGGTCCCGCTCCGCACCGGAGACCTCCCGGGCGGTGTAGTCCTGCTTCACCTCGCCGTCCTGAAGCTCGACGGTCGGGTTCTTCCGCAGGTTGTAGACCCAGACCGGGTTCTTCGGGGCGCCGCCGAGGGAACCGACGACCGCGTACTCCCCGTCGTGCTCGACCCGCATCAGCGGGGTCTTGCGCAGTTGGCCGGATTTCGCGCCGACGCTGGTCAGCACGATGATCGGCTTTCCCATGATGTCGTTGCCCTCGGCACCGCCGGTGGCTTCGTACTTCTCCGCCTGCTCGCGGGCCCAGTCCGAGGGGCTGGGAGCGTATTCACCCGTCAATGGCATGATCCCGACCCTACCTCGCGCACCCGGATCGCACCCCGATCGTTCCCGTCCCGCACTGCACCGGCCTCACCTTTGTTCCCACGGGCTGCCTGCCTTCGCAGCGGCCTCCTAGGGAGGGTGGATGCGGATGCGGGTACGGCGGAGTCTCCTGGCAGGCGGAACGGCCGCGGTCATCGGCATTTTTGCGCTGCCCACCGGGAGCCAGGCGTTCAGCCCGGTCTCCTACGGCACGTCCGCGGAGCCGGTCCGCCTCGTCACCACCTCCCTGGACGTGACCGGTCGGCCGGTCTTCTCGACCCGGGTCGTCACCGGTCAGGCACAGGCGAGACGGGTCGCCGCATCGGTGGCGGCCCTGGACAGCACCGTCGCCGTCGAGGTGGACAGCCCGGTCCACGCGCTGGACGTGCCGTCCGGCACCGACCCCTACCGCACCAAGCAGTGGGATCTCGACAAGATCAGGATTCCGGAGTCCTGGGAGTCGAGCACCGGCGACGGCGTGGTGGTCGCCGTCATCGACACCGGTGTCGACGGCACCCACCCGGACCTGGACGGTCAGGTCCTGGAGGGATACGACGCGATCGCCGACCGCGTGGGCGGCGACACCGACGCCGACGGGCACGGCACCCACGTGGCCGGCACCATCGCCGCGGTCACCGGCAACGGGAAGGGCATCTCCGGCATCGCCCCGGACGCGAAGATCCTGCCGGTGAAGGTGCTCGACGCGAACGGCGAGGGCCTGACCTCGGACGAGGCCGAGGGCATCGTCTGGGCCGCCGACAACGGCGCCGACGTCATCAACCTGTCGCTGGGCGGGACCGAGGCCGACACCGCCGAGAAGACCGCCATCGAGTACGCCCGGAGGAAGGGCGTCACGGTGATCGCGGCGGCCGGCAACGAGCGTAAGGAGGGCAGCCCGAAGAGCTACCCGGCCGCGTTCCCCGGGGTGATCGGGGTGGCCGCCACCGACTCCGAGGACAAGATCGGCGTCTACTCGAACCAGGGCGACTACGTGGACGTGGCAGCACCCGGAACCGGCATCCTCAGCACCTATCTGAAGGACGGGTACGCCACGGCGAGCGGCACGTCGATGGCGACACCGCACGTGGCAGGTGTGGCCGCGCTGCTCAAGGCGTATCAGCCGGCTCTCACCCCGGACGAGATCGAGAACACCCTGGAGAGCACCGCGACCGATCTGGGCGCCAAGGGCTTCGACACCGACTTCGGTAACGGGCTGATCGACGCGGCGGCCGCGCTGGAGTCGCTGGGCGCGACCGGCGGTGGTGACGGTGACGGTGACGGTGACGGCGGTGACACCCCGACTCCGGAGATCAGCGTCGACAAAACCGACCAGACGGTCACCTACGGCGCGAAGACCCGGACCACGTTCTCGGTGACCGCCGGGGACGAGGCCTACGCCGATCAGGACGCCCAGCTCTGCCTGACGGTCGGTGGTGTCGACAAGGGCTGCGAGGACGTCACCACCGACGCCGACGGTGAGGTGGTGATCAGCCGGGTCGCGACCGGCACGTTCCAGATCACGCTGGAAGTGCCGTCCGGGGACGACTCGGTCGAGTCGCCGTCGGCCTCGGTGGCGTACGCGGTCAAGGCGGCGATCAAGGCCACCAAGTCCGGTACGGGGGCGATCACGGTCAAGGTGACCGGCGCGACCGGACAGAAGCTGACAGTGCAACGCCTGGTCAAGGGCAAGTGGACGACGGCGAAGACGTACCAGGCCACGGCCAGCCGGAAGATCACCGGGCTGGTGAAGGGTGGCAGTTACCGGGCGGTGCTGGCCTCCACGAAGACGGTGGCCGGCGTGACCAGCGGCACGGTCAAGGCCTGACGTAACCGAGGTGCGGTGAGGTTTACTCGTACCTCATGAGCATCATCTCGCGAGGTTTCGGCGGGCGGCGCCGCGAGTCGTCGCCCGCACTTCCTCCCGGTCAGTATCTGACACACGACTTCCCGGTGCTCTCGGCCGGTCCGACACCGAAGATCCCCCTCGACCGCTGGCAGTTCTCGATCGTCACCGAGATCGGTGAGAAGCACACCTGGGACTGGAAGCGGTTCACCGCGCTGCCGGCCGAGGAGATCACCGTCGACATCCACTGCGTCACCAAGTGGTCGAAACTCGGTACCAGCTGGAAGGGCGTCTCCTTGGACACGCTCTTCGAGGACGTGGAGAGCTCCGGCGACTACGCGATGGCGCACGCCTACGGCGGCTACACCACGAACATCCCCCTCGACGACCTGCTCGACGGCAAGGCCTGGATCGCCTACGAGTTCGACGGCGAGCCCCTGCATCCCGAGCACGGCGGCCCGGCCCGGCTGTTGATCCCGCACCTGTACTTCTGGAAGTCCGCCAAATGGGTGAACGGGCTGCGGATGATGCACGAGGACGAGCCCGGCTTCTGGGAGACCGGCGGCTACCACATGTACGGAGACCCGTGGCAAGAGCAGCGGTACCAAGGCGACTGACCTGGCAGGCGGCCACCGTCCGGGAGTCGCGCGAGGAGACCGGCACCGCCCGGACCCTGGTGCTCGACATCCCGGAGTGGGCCGGCCACCTGCCCGGTCAGCACATCGACATCCGGCTCACCGCCGAGGACGGCTATCAGGCCCAGCGCAGCTACTCGATCGCGTCCGCCTGGTCCGGGGACACCGTCGACATCTCGGTGCAGCGCCTTGCGGACGGCGAGGTGTCGCCGTACCTCACCGAGGTGGTGGAACCCGGCGACCGGATCGAGGTACGGGGCCCGATCGGCGGCTGGTTCGTCTGGCGGTCCGAGTCCACGACTCCGGTCACCCTGATCGCCGGCGGCTCCGGGATCGTGCCGCTGATGGCGATGATCCGGGCCCGGGGCCGTCAGCTGTTCCGGCTGATCTACGCGGTGCGCACCCCTGCCGACGTCCTGTACGCCGACGAGTTGCGCCGCCGCGCCCTCACCGACCCCGGCCTGGACGTGCACTTCGTCTACAGCCGTGAAGTCCCGGACGGCTGGCCGGTCGCCCCGGGGCGCATCGACGTGTCGGTGGTCAACACCCACGGCTGGCCGGCGGACTTCGAACCGGACTGTTTCGTCTGCGGGCCGAACACGTTCGTCGAGGTCGTGGCCGACATGCTCGTCGCACTCGGCCACGACCCGGCGAAGGTCCGCACGGAACGTTTCGGCGGCGCCTGACTCGATACCGCCTAGCTCAACTCGAGAAGCAGAGCCTGGTCGGGGACCAGCAGCGGGGCCGGCAGACCGGCCGCGGTGAGGACCCGGCCGGGCAGCGTCACCCCGGTGGCCAGCCACGGCGGCGGGGCGTCCTGAACGACCCGCGGCGGGACACCGATCGCCCGGACCGTGTAAAGCCGGTCCGGGTCCAGGCCCGGGAACCGGATCGGCGGCGGTAGGGCGGCTGCCGGGGTACCGACGGTGACCAGGGCGAACACCGCATGCGAGCGGTCCTGGGCGACCACCCCGTGCAGCTGCTGGGCCGGATCGGGAGTGTCCGCCCGGACCACCCGGCCGGTGTGCAGCAGCGGCCGCAACCGCTTGTGCTCGGCGATCCACGCGGCGATGTCGGCCTTCTCGGCCGGCGACGCCCGGGTCAGGTTCCACTCGATCCCGGCACTGCCGAACAGGGCGGTGGCCAGGCGGAACCCGAGCGCCGAGGTGCGCCCGGTGACGTGCGCGACGCCGTCACCGAGGTGACCGCCGAGGTACTCGGGCGGGACCACCACCGACGTCCAGCGCTGAATCGACTGACGGTCCAGCGGATCGTTGGTGTCGGACGTCCAGAACCGGTCGACGAACGGCAGGATGCCGAGGTCGATGCGGGCCCCGCCGGAGGCGCAGCTCTCGATCTCCACGTCCGGGAAGGCGGTGCGCAGGCTGGCCAGCAGCCGGTAGAGGGCCCGGGTCTGCCGGTGCGCGTCGCCCGGGGTGAGCAGGTCCCGGTTGTGGTCCCACTTGAGGAAGGCGATCGGGTACTCGCTGAGCAGCGCGGTCAGGCGTTCCAGCAGGTAGTCGTGGGCCTTCTCGACGTCCAGGACCCGCTGGTGGCGCCAGGTCGGTCCGGTGCCGCCACCCAGGATCCAGTCCGGGTGCTCGGCGGCGAGCCGGGACTCCGGGCTGATCATCTCGGGTTCGACCCAGAGACCGAACTCCATGCCGAGACCGTGGACGTGCGAGATCAGCGGCTGTAGCCCGTCCGGCCACACCCGGCCATCGACGAACCAGTCACCGAGGGCACGCTTGTCGTCCCGGCGCCCGGCGAACCAGCCGTCGTCCAGGACGAAGCGTTCCACCCCGACCTCGGCGGCGGCGTCGGCCAGCTCGGTGAGGACCGGCAGGTCGTGGTTGAAGTAGACGGCTTCCCAGGTGTTCAGTACCACCGGGCGCGGCAGCTTCAACGGATCCATCCGGCGGATCCACGAGTGCAGCCGGTCGGAGACACCGTCCAGGCCGGTCGCCGAGTGGACCGCGATCAGCCACGGGGTCTCGTAGGTCTCCCCCGGCCGCAGCACCAGCTCACCCGGGGCGAGCAGCTCCCCGGCGCCGAGAACGCCGTAGCCGAGGGCCGAGCGCTCGGCCCAGATCCGTTTGTCGCCGCTCCACGCCAGGTGGGCGGCCCAGACCCGGCCGCTGCGGAACCCGAACCCTGGCTCACCGGCGACCATCAGGAACGCGTCGTCGTGACCGGGACGGCCGTGCCGGCTCTCCCGGGACCAGACGCCGTGCCGCAGCGGGAGCCGCTGGGGCTGCCGCTCGTGACACCACAGTCCGGTGAAGTCGAGCAGTTCGGCGGCCTCGTCCGGGATCGGGAGCAGCACGTCCAGGCCGGGGATCGCGAGGTCTTCACCGCTGCGGTTGGTCAGCGAGTGCCGGACCCGCAGGACACCGTCGGAGGACAGCTTCAGCTCGCTGAGGACCTCGGCGGAACCGCTCTCCGATCGTACCGAAATCGCCCGGTTGTGCTCGTAGGAGGAGACCACCTGCAGCGGACCGCCCACCGTGAGCGACGGGCGCCCGCTCCATCCCTCGAAGAGGGACGGCAGAAGGGACAACCGCAGCGGTACGTCGATCGAGCTCGGCGGCACTGCCGGAACCGTGGCATCGGCCCAGGCCGTGACGTCGAGTTCGCCCAGATCAGCGCCCCAGTGCAGGATCAACGGCGCAACGCCGCGGGCGTCCAGCACAAGGCTGGTGCCCGCGGCGCGCAGGTGGAACACGGTCACTCGGCGACCGGGATGGACTGGGACTTCAGGGTGTCGATGGTCTTCGTCTGCGCGGTCTTGAGCGCCTCGTTGAGAGTGCCGGTACCGGAGACGACGGCCTTGAAACCGTCGGACGCGGACGCGTAGGTGTCGGTCATCGTCGGGCCCCAGGCGAAGTCGGCGGCGACCTGGGTGGAAGCGGTCGCGAAGACCTCGTAGATCTTCTGGCCGCCGTAGAACTCGACGCCCTCGGTCAGCGCCGGCAGGGTGGCGCCGGACTTGGTCGCCGGGTAGAGCTGGGCGGCCTTGTTGAGGGCGGTCAGCGCCTCGTCGGAGGTGTTCAGCCACAGGGCGAACTTGGCGGCCTCGTACGGGTGCTTCGAGGTCTTGAAGACCGCGGTGGACGAGCCACCCCAGTTACCGGCCGAGGTGCCACCGGCGGTCCACTGCGGCATCGGGGCGACCGCCCACTTGCCGGAGGTGTCCGGCGCGCCGGACATGATCGAGTTGGCGCCCCACACCGCGGAGACCCAGGTCCACGCGTTGCCCTTGTTGTAGGCGTTGTCCCACTCCGTGGTCCACGGCGGGACGCTGGAGACGAGCTTCTTGCTGATCAGGTTCTGCCAGTAGTCGGCGACCTTCTTGGTGTTGTCGTCCTGGAAGTTCACGGTCCACTTGCTGCCGTCGTTGCTGAACCAGCGGCCGCCGGCCTGCCAGGAGAGACCCGCGAACTGGCTGATGTCGCTCTGCGAGAAGTTGGTGATGTAGCCACCGGCGGCCTTCACCTTCTCAGCCGCGGCGGTGTACTCGTCCCACGTGGTGGGGAGGGCGATGTTGTTCTTCTCGAACAGGTCCTTGCGGTAGAACATCGCCATGGGGCCGGTGTCCTGCGGGATGCCGTAGACCGAGTTCTCCTCGCCGAAGGTGACCTGACCCCAGGTCCAGTCGACGAACTTGTCCTTGGCCGCGGTCACCTCGGAGCAGGCGGCCAGGTTGGTCAGGCCGTCCTGGACGCGGAAGCTGGGCAGCGCGTCGTACTCGATGTGGCCCAGGTCGGGGGCGTTGCCGGCCTTGAGCTGGTTGAAGAAGTTGGCGTAGGTGCCGCCGTTGCCGTTCGGGCCGGTCTGCACCTTGACCTGGATGTTCGGGTTCTTGTCGTTCCAGAGCTTCACCACGTCCTCGATGCCCGGGATCCAGGTGGTGTAGGTCAGCTCGACGTTGCCGGTCGCCGGGGCGCAGGCCGACGCGTCGGTCGCCTCCCCGGACGAGGTGTCGTCGCTGCCGGACGAACAGGCCGCCAGGGTCACGGCCAGGGCCGAGGTCAGCAGGATGCTGAGCGATCGCATGGGTGGACGCACTTTGATCCTCAATCTTTGTGTGGAGGGTTACTTGATGGCGCCGGAGCCGAGGCCGTTGCGCCAGAAGCGCTGCAGGAACAGGAAGGCGATCACCAGCGGGACGATCGAGACGAGAGCGCCGGTGAGCACGAACATCCGCAGCTCGGGAATCTGGTTCACCTGGGTGTTCCAGGAGTAGAGGCCGAGGGTGACCGGGAACAACCGCTCGTTGCCCAGCATGATCAGCGGGAGCAGGAAGTTGTTCCAGACCGCCACGAAGTGGAACAGGAAGATGGTCACCAGGGCCGGGAACATCAGCTTGCTGGAGATCGTGAAGAACGTGCGGATCTCGCCCGAGCCGTCCAGCCGGGACGCTTCCAGCAGCTCGTCCGGGACACTCGCGGTGGCGTAGATCCGGGCCAGGTAGACACCGAACGGGTTCACCAGGCTGGGCAGGAAGACCGACCAGAAGGTGTTCGTCGCCTCGAACTGGCTGAAGATCAGGAACAACGGTAGGGCGAGTGCCGTGGCCGGCACAAGTACCCCGGACAGAACGACGTTGAAGATCGCCTCCCGGCCCGGGAACCGGTACTTGGCCAGGGCGTATCCACACATCGCGGCGAGCACGGTGCCGATCAGGGCGGCGCCGCCGGTGTACAGCACGCTGTTCAGCATCCAGCGCAGGAAGACCCCGTCGCGGTAGGCGAACAGCTCGCCCAGGTTGTCACCGAGCGAGAAGTCGGCGAACCAGAGCGGAGTGGTGTTGTTGAACTGGGCGCGGCTCTTCGACGCGGCCACCAGCAGCCACCAGATCGGCACCAGGAAGTAGAGGGTCGCGGCGCCCATGACCACCATGGGGCCGATACGGTTGACGTTCTTCACTTGTCGGCCCCCCGCTGGGTGAGCTTGAGGAAACCGAACGAGAGCACACACGTCGCCAGGGCCAGGACCACCGAGAACGCCGCCGCCAGGTTGAAGTTCGGGATGGACGAGGTGGAGTACACCGTCAGGTTCGGCGTGTACGTGCTGGTCACCGCGGAGCTGAAGGTCCGGAACACGGCCGGCTCGGCGAGCAGCTGCAGGGTGCCGATGATCGAGAAGACGGTGGTCAGCACGATCGCCGGCATGACCAGCGGGATCTTGATGGACCAGGCGGTCCGGAACGCGCCGGCGCCGTCCATGCGGGCCGCTTCGTACACCTCCTGCGGGATCGCCAGCAGCGAGGAGTAGATGATCAGCATGTTGTAGCCGACGTAGATCCAGGTCACCACGTTCGCCATCGACCAGAGCACGAAGTCCGCGGAGAGCAGATCGACGTTGCCGGTCAGAGCGGTGAACGGGGACAGGTTCGGCGAGTAGAGGAAGCCCCACATGATGGCGGCGACCACACCCGGAACGGCGTACGGCACGAAGAACGCCAGCCGGAAGAACGCCTTGCCCTTGACCAGGCCGGAGTCCAGCAGCAGTGCCAGGGCCAGGGCGACACCGAGCATGACCGGCACCTGGACGATGCCGAACAGCAGCACCCGGCCGATCGACTCCCAGAACGGGCCGTCGGAGAAGACCCGGGTGTACTGCTCGAGTCCGCCGAACACCTCCTGGGCCTTACCGAACGTGCCCTGGCGCTCGATCTTGTACAGCGACTGCTTGATCGCGTAGCCGATCGGGGCCAGATAGAAGGCCGCGAACAGCAGGCCGAACGGCGCGATGAAGAAAAGGAGCGGGCCCTTCTTGCCCTTCACGATGCCTCCTCCCGGATGACTGCGACGCCGCCGCCCTCGACGAGCAGCGCTCCGGTCACCGGCTGGCCGGTGATCAGATCGTGGCCGGTCGCGGGGAGCTCGACGGGGTCGGGGCTGTGGTTGATGACGAAGAGGTAGCTACGGCCGCCGTCCTTCCGGCGTACCACCTCTAGGTGTTTGTTCTTTTCGCCTGTCCTGGCGCCGGCTGTCACGGCCGCCTCCTTGAGCAAATCAGACAGGTTCGTATTTGTCGCGATATACCAAGCGGTTCCCGCACCATGCCGGTTACGAGTGATCGCCGGAAGGCCCGCCATCGGACCGTCCTCGTACGTCGCGACAACGCCGGCGGTGGTGGTGTGCAGGCGCTCGGTCCAGAGCGTCCCGACCTCACCATTACTCAGCGTCACCGCGGTACC
>DATMVU010000145.1:0-12863 GCA_035562875.1 Actinoplanes sp.
CCGCCCCGCGGTGTGCGGGACGGGCCTGTGATCACTTCCGGTCAGCTCGCTGACGAGTCCTTCGCCCGGGCCTTCAACGCCCGCAGCACCCCGTCCCGGCCCTCGGCGACCAGCCGCCGCAGCGACGCCGGGTCACCCTCCCGGGCCAGCCAGGCGTCGGTGAGCGCCACCGTCTCCTCGCTGATCTGGTACACCGGGTACGCCATGGTGGCGAACTCCTGCGCCGGCTCACTGTCCGACCGGGCCCACACGTCCGCCACGACCTCGAAGAACTTCTCGGCGTACGGCGCGGTCAGCGCCACCTGACGGGTGCTCTGGAAACCGATCAGCAGCGAGCGGTTCAGCCAGTTCGGCGGAGCCGCCGGACCGGTCAGATCGGCCCACACCCGGGCCTTGTTCTCCGCCGTCGGCAGCAGCGCCCGCGCGACGGCGGCCTCCCGCTCGCCACTGGCCGTCTTGTCGGTGGCCAGCTCGTCGTCGATCTCCGACTCGGCCGCGTCACCGAGCGCCGCCAGCGCCTGCAGCAGCGACCAGCGCAGCTCGGTGTCGACGACCAGGCCCTCCGGCTTGGCCGCACCGCTCAGCCAGCTGCGCAGCACTGCCGCCTGCTCCGGTGTCCGGGCCGCCGTGACGAACGCTCGCGCCCAGGTGAGCTGCCACCCGCTGCCCGGCTCCGCGACCGCCAGCCGGCTCTCCGCCAGGGCGCCGAGCTGTGCCCAGCCCTGCGGCGCCCACTCCGGGTCGGCGAAACTGGCCAGCGCCGTGGCGGCCTGCCGCAGCGTGGCGGTGGCCAGGTTGATGTCGGTCTCGGCGGGCAGGCCGGCACAGACCAGGGCCACGTAGTCCCGGGCCGCCATCTCGGCGTCCCGCAGCATGTCCCACGCGGCCGCCCAGGACAGCGCCCGCGGCAGCGACGAGTCGAAACCGGCGATGTGCCCCACCAGCGTGTGCAGCGACCGCTCGTCCAGCCGCAGCTTCGCGTACGTCAGGTCCTCGTCGTTGAGCAGCAGCAGGTCCGGAGCCTTGACCCCGGCCAGGACGGCGAGTTCGGTGCTCTCCCCGGCCACGTCCGCCTCGATCAGGTCCCGCCGGACCAGACGGTCACCGTCCAGGTCGTACAGGCCGATCGCGATCCGGTGGGTCCGCAGCGTCGGATAGCCCGCCGGGGCCTCCTGCTGCACCACCACGCTGGTGTAGGTGCCGTCCGCACCGATCTCCACGACCGGGCGCAGCGTGTTGACCTGCGCGGTCTCCAGCCACTGCGCGGCGAACTTGCGCAGCTCCCGCCCGGACGCCGTCTCCAGCTCGGTGAGCAGGTCGTCGAAGGTGGCGTTGCCCCACGCGTGCTTGGCGAAGTACGCCCGCAGACCGGTCAGGAACGGGTCCAGCCCCACGTAGGCGACCAGCTGCTTGATCACGCTGGCGCCCTTGGCGTACGTGATGCCGTCGAAGTTGACCTCGACCGCCTCCAGGTCCGGCATCTCGCAGTACACCGGGTGGGTGGAGGAGAGCTGGTCCTGGCGGTAACCCCAGGCCTTGCGGATCGACAGGAACGTCGACCAGGCGTCACCGAAACGGGTGGCCTCGGTGTTGCACCAGTGGCTGGCCCACTCGGCGAACGACTCGTTCAGCCACAGGTCGTTCCACCAGCGCATGGTGACCAGGTCGCCGAACCACATGTGCGCCAGCTCGTGCAGGATCGTGTTGGCGCGCTGCTCGTACTCGTAGTCGGTGACCTGCGAGCGGAAGATGTAGTGCTGTTCGGCGTGCGTGACACAGCCGAAGTTCTCCATCGCGCCGGCGTTGAAGTCCGGCACCCACAGCTGGTCGTACTTCGGCAGCGGGTACCGCACCCCGAACTTCTCGTGGAAGAAGTCGAAACCCTGCTTGGTGATCAAGAACAGGTCGTCGGCGTCCAGGTACTGCGCCATCGACGCGCGGCAGAAGACACCCAGCTCGATGCCGTCGTGCGTATCCCGGACCTCGTGGTAAGGCCCGGCACAGATCGCGGTGATGTAGGTGCTCATCTTCGCCGAGACGGTGAAGTGGACCGTCTTGGCGCCGGGGCCGGACTCCTCCTCGGAGTCCACCGGCATGTTCGAGATGACCTTCCAGTGCGCCGGCACCGTGGCGTGCCAGGTGAACACACTCTTCAGGTCGGGCTGGTCGAAACAGGCGAAAGCCCGCTGCGCGTCCGCCGTCTCGAACTGGCTGTAGAGATACATCTCCTGGTCCACCGGGTCGAGGCTGCGCTGCAGACCCTGACCGCTGGTGGAGTACTTGAAGTCGCCGGACACCTCCAGCACGTTCTCGGCGGCGAGCCCGGGGAGCGGCAGTCCCGTCTCCGGGGACCAGCCGCTGACGTCCAGCGGGCTGCCGTTCAGCGTCGCCGAGTGGATGACGGCGGCGGCCGCCTCGATGAACGTCGAAGCGCCCGGCTCGGAACACCGGAAGGTGATGACGGTGGTGGACCGGAACGTGTCAGGACCGGGTTTGCCGTGTCCATCGGTCAGGTCGAGGGTGATGTCGTACCCGGTCACCTCGAGTAGACGACTACGTTCCGCAGCCTCGACCTGGGTCAGGTTGTGAACACCGGCCACGTGCACTCTCCTTCGAGCTGACTGCGTTTTCCCGAAGCCTATGCGGACACGGCGACGTAACTCACCCCGACCGGTCGCAGGAAGGGAGGATCATCGAAGAATGACCCAACGCGTGACCGTCGACATGTGGTTCGATCCGCTGTGCCCGTGGGCCTGGATCACCTCCCGCTGGCTGCTGGAGGTGGAGAAGGTCCGGCCGCTGGACGTCCGTTTCAACGTCATGAGTCTCTCGGTTCTCAACGAGGGCCGGGACGAACTCCCCGACAACTACAAAGAACTCCTCGCCAAGGGATGGGGCCCGGTCCGGGTCTGCATCGCCGCCGCGGAGGCCGCCGGCCCCGCTGTTCTCCGCGATCTCTACACGGCCCTCGGGACCCGGATCCACCTGCAGAAGCAGGAGATGGGGGAGGCGCTCTTCCGGGACGCGCTGACCGAGGTCGGTCTCGACCCGGAGCTGGCCGCGGCGGCCGGCTCCGACTCCCGGGACGAGGCGCTGCGGGCCAGCCACAACGCCGGTATGAAACCGGTCGGCACCGACGTCGGCACCCCGGTCATCCACGCCCCCGGCCCCAATGAGGGGGAGACCGTCGCGTTCTTCGGCCCGGTGATCACTCCGGCGCCCAAGGGCGAGGCGGCCGGCCGACTGTGGGACGGCGTTCTGCTCGTCGCCGGCACCCCCGGCTTCTACGAACTCAAGCGAAGCCGGGACCTGGGCCCCATCTTCGACTGATTCAGTTGCCATTCGGTGGCGGTCGCCGGAAAAACCGATGCTCGGCCCGGTATCCGTCGTTGGATGGGTGACGAACACCTCACCCATCGCGGAGGCGGTAATGCCGGAAAGTGAATCGGTCGGATCGAGCATCAGCGTTCAGCGCGGCGTCTGGGTGGATCTGCCGCCTGACGTGGCGATCATGCTCGCTCCACCGGTGACCGTCACCGCACGCCCCGCCGTGCACCGCACGGCTCAGTCAGCCAGGTCACGGGGGAACATGCCGGTTGGCAGGCACCTGACCCACGCCGGGTAAGTTGCAGGCCATGACGGTCGTGCACCCGATCAGCCGGGCCTGGATCACCAACGGTGGCACCGGGGCCCAGAACTACGACGAGTTCGCCGACGACGCCGAAATCACCGACATCATCAAGGCCAACCCGCACAGCGCGCTGGCCGTGGAGATGCCGCACCTCGCGCCCGAGTCCCTCGGGAAGTCCTTCCTCGAGTCGCTGCCGGACGCTGTCGTCCGCCTGCAGCGCGATCAGGCCGAGGAGAAGTACCGGCAGGCCGAGCACGTCGTGGTGCTCTACCGGATAACCGCCGACGGCGAGGCACCCGCCTACGGGCTGTGGAGCGCGGTGGAGACCGGGCAGATCTCCACCAGCGCCGACGAGCCGGGCCTGGTCATCCGCAACGAGGACGTCTTCATCAGCAAGGTCCGCGAGCGGGTCGCGCTCGCCGAGGCGGTCGGCACCCTGCTCTCCCCGGTCCTGCTGCTGCAGACCGGCTGCGGTGAGGAACTGCACGCGGCGCTGGCCGAGACGATCGACGCGGCCGGTGACCCCGCCGCGACGGACGTGGACGGCTCCGGTCGTACCCACGCGATCTGGCCCCTCGGCCCCGGCGAACAGCAGGAGAGACTGCTGGCCCTGGCCGGCGGCGGCGAGTTGGTGGTGGCCGACGGCAACCACCGCAGCCTGGCCGCGCAGACCGGTGGCCTGGAGCGCTTCCTGGCCGTCGTCACCACACCCGCCTCGGTTTACATCCAGCCCTACAACCGCCTGGTCAGCGAGCTGCCGGCCGCACTGGACGACCTTCTCGGGCAACTCCGCGCCGCCGGTGCGACGGTCACCGAGCTGCCGCGCGCCGCGCAACTTCCCCCCAAGGGCACCATCGAGGTGTACGTGGGGGGCCGCACGTTCGCACTCGGGCTCCCGTCCGACCCGGCCGGCTCCACCGTGGAGAACCTGGACCACGCCCTGGTCGAGCGGGTGCTGCTGCGTGACGCCCTCGGCCTCGACCCGGGCGACAAGCGGATCTCCTACATCGGCGGGGACTACCCGGTCGAGTGGCTGCGGGGTGAGGTCGACGCCGGCCGTGCCGAGATGGCGATCCTGATCGCCCCGGTCACCGTCGACGACTTCGTCGAGGTGAACCTGGAACGGCTCAAACTGCCCCGCAAGAGCACCTGGTTCACCCCGAAGGCCCGCGGCGGCCTGGTTCTGGCTGATCTCCGCTGATGCTCCACCCGCAGGTCACGGCCGCCGCCGCACTCCGGCGGCGGCCCACGCCGGAAGAGCTGGCCGGCGACCCCTACCAGCTCCTGCTCCAGATGCGCGCCGCGATGGAGGAGTCGAACGAGGCCGAGACCGGCCCGGTGCTGCCGCTGCCGGTGGTCGTCGACTTCGACGCCGACGGTGTGCCCTGCCGTCTCTACGCCACCCGCCCGGACAGCCCCGTCCTGGTGTACCTGCACGGCGGCGGCTGGTGTTACGGCAGCATCGAGACCGTCGACCGGTTCTGCCGCCGGGTCGCCGAACGCTCCGGCTGCGCCGTGGTGTCGGTCGAGTACCGGCTCGCCCCGGAACACGTCCACCCGGCCGCTGTGGACGACGCCGAGACCGTGCTGGGGTACCTGCGCAAGTCCGGCACCGAACTCGGCCTGGACCCGTCCCGGCTGGCGATCGGCGGCGACAGCGCGGGCGGTCAGCTCGCCACCGTCATCGCCCGCCGGCAGCGGGACGCTGTCACCCCGGTCGACTACCAGGTGCTGATCTACCCGGCCATCGACCCGCTCACGTCCGCCGAGTCGTACGACGACGTGGGGGCGACGGGCCTGTCCCGGGCCTCGATGCGGCTCGCCTGGGCGACGTTCGTCCCCGACCCGATGCTCCGTCTCACCCCCGACGTGGCGCCGCTCGCCGTTGCCGACCTGTCCGGCATGCCGCCCACCCTGCTGATCACCGCCGAGTACGACACGCTGCGCGACGAGGGCGCCGACTACGCCGACGCGCTGATCGCCGCGGGTGTCCCGGTGGTGCACACCCGCTACATGGGCGTGGACCACGGCTTCGCCCGCAAACTGGCCACCATCGACGCCGCACGGGCCGCGGCTGATCAGGTGGCGTCCGCCCTGCGTTCGGCCCTGACCTTCTGAAAGACTTCCTTTCATGCGTCTCTACCTTGGTTCCGACCACGCCGGCTTCGAGCTGAAGAACCACCTCGTGAACCACCTGGCCAAGCAGGGCCACGACGTGGTGGACGTCGGACCGCACGTCTACGACGCCGAGGACGACTACCCGGCGTTCTGCTTCCACACCGGTGCCAAGGTCGTCGCCGACCCCGGCTCCCTCGGCATCGTCATCGGCGGCTCCGGCAACGGCGAACAGATCGCCGCCAACAAGGTCCCCGGCGTCCGCTCCGCCCTGGTCTGGAAGCCCGAGATCGCCGAACTGGCCCGCCAGCACAACGACAGCAACGTGATCGCCATCGGCGCCCGCCAGCACACCCTCGACGAGGCCACCGCCTTCGTCGAGGCGTTCATCACCACCCCGTTCTCCGGCAACCCGCGGCACGCCCGGCGCATCAGCCAGCTCGCCGACTACGAGGTGGCCCGCGAACTCCCGGAACTCCCGAAGCCCTCAGCCACCGCCTGACCCCCTACTCCCACCACTCCGTCCCGGCCGGCCGTCCACCACGGCCGGCCTTCCCCACACCGGCCGGCCCGACCGCCACTCCCACCGGTCCGCTGCGCATTCCCGGCCGGCGCCCGCTGTGCCTCTCTGCCGGCCCGACCACCGCTCGCGCCGGTCACCTGTGTCTCCCCCATAGCCGACCGTCACGCCCGGTCAGCCGCGCGTCCTACTGCCGCCCTACCGCCCCCTGCACGCCTTGCGTCTCCGCGGTGATTGCCGGTGATGACGATCGCGGGTCAGCGGCGAGGCAGGTCCTCGCGGGGGAGCCAGTTCCGGCGCACGATCGTCAGGCTGCGCTCCGCCTCGGCCAGGTCATCGTCGGACGGCCGGGAAGCGTCCCGGGCGCGCAACGCCGCGCCCACACTCACCTGTGACGACCCGGAGCCCACCAGGCCACGTAACCCACGCTCGGAATCGCGGTCGTCACCACCGCCGGGTCCGTTCGCACGACGCTGATGATTCGTCCGGGCCGGTCGCGGTGTCTCCGGTTCGGGCGCCGTTCCGGCCGGTCCGGGACCGGGAACCGCCGTTGGCCCTGGCCCGGGTACGGGCGGATGCGCCGGTCCGGGCCCCGGGACGGGCGCGACACTCGGCCCCGGTACCGGAGACGTCGATACTGGCGCAGAGGGAACCGGCACCGGCCCGGGCGCGGCACTCGGTCCTGGCGTCGGCGCCGGTCCCGGCCCGGGAACCGGCCGCGGAACAGGCGCCGGGCCTGCTGCCGGTTCTACCGGTCCTGACGTGGATGCCAGCCTTGGACCGGGCGCTGTTCCGGGTGCGGGTCCTGGAGTGGGTGCCTGACCCGGGGCGGGCGTCGGTCCAGGGATGGGCGCCGGCTCTGGGGTGGGTGCCGGATCCGCTGAGGGGCCTGGCACGGATGGCGGTGTGGGGACCGGCGCCGGTGGAGGCGAGGCGACTTCCGGCGGTGCGGGCGTTCCGCCCGATGGGGGGCGCACTCGGCGGCGTCGGCGTTCGGGCTGGTCCATGATGCGACGGTACCGTCGCCGAGACGGCCGCCGAACACCTCTGCGGGCCGACGGCGGCCGTGGAACCGCGTACCGCCGCCGTCGTTTGAGGATCCGCAGGCTGACGCCGGGCGCTCAGAACACCTCGGTCGGGGAGGGCCGCCGGTGCCAGCCGAACGCGATGGTCGGATCGTTATCGGTCAACTGCCGGACTCGGCCTGCGGCGGTGAGCGCGGCGAACGAGGTGGCGCCCAGATAGGCGGCGCCCAGTTCGGTCACCGAGCAGGCCAGGTCGGCCGGATCCCCGGTCGGGGTGCAGGACGCGCCACCCGGCCCGCCGGTGAGCCGGAAACGGCCGGTGTTCTCCGTCAGGATCGGGTCGGTGACCTCGACGACCACGTCGACGGCGGTGGCGTACCGGCGGGCCGCGAGCGCCCGGGGCACGTCGACCAGGCGCACGAACAGGGCGTCGACCAGGGTGGGCCCGAGCCGCCGGGGTTCGTCGACCAGGTAGAGCAGGGGTTCGTCGACGGCGGCGAGCCGGACCGTCACGCTGCGCGCCAGGTCGATGCCGAACAGGAACCGCCACAGCGCCTGATATGTCTCCGGGTCGGCGGCGACCACCTCACGGACCACCACCTCGCCGTTCGGGCCGTGATTGGTCCAGCCCTGCTTCACCCGCCACAGGGCGTAGCCGGTCGGCCCGTCGGGGCCGTCATGGATCACCGCGTACAGCCGGGTGGCACCGTCCCGCATCACGTCAAGATCGGTCACGATGTATTTCCACCAGCGTTCGTCCCGGTTCGACCAGCCGATCCGTTCCGGGCGTAGCCGCTCGTAGACGCCGGCGAGATCGGCCAGCCCGCCCACCGGGTCGACCATCCGCAGCCGCCCGGACGGCTCAGCCGGCGGTGCGGGGAGACGCACCTCACGATTCATGATGTTGAGGAACAGCCGGGAGGCAGCCGGCCCGTACCCGAACCTCGGGTAGATCGACGTCTCGGTGGCCCACAGTGCCGCGATCGGCTCCCGCCCCGCGTCGGCGATGGCCCGCAGCTGGCGGTGCATCATCCGGGTGAGCAGGCCACGCCGCCGATGGGTGGGCAACACCCCGACCCCGGAGACATGAGCCGCCGGTACGACCGCGCCGGGCACCGTCAGGTCCCTGGTGAAGGCGACCGTGTGCCCCACCACCTGTCCCGCGTCGTCGGCGACCAGCGACCGTTCGGCTTCGAAGATGCCCGCCTCCCACTCCTTCAACTCGCCCGAGTAGTCCTCGTGGAATACCGTGCCGAGCAGATCGCAGATCGCCGGGAAGTCCTCGGCACTGCCGGGGCGGAGTCGTAGCTCTTCCTTCATGGCTTGTGTGTAACGGACCGCGTGTGCCTCGGCGACTGATTTGCTGGCTCGCTACGCTCGAAGTGCAGTCGGTCGCCGACCGCACACCGAAAGGGGAATCATGCCGGAGCAACCGCAGTGGTCCGAGCGGACGCTCGACATGCCGCCGCAAGACCCGTGGGCCGACCAGCCGACCAGCCAGATGGGCCCGGACTCGGCACCCACTTCACCCGGTCCCGCTTCCTCCGGCACGTCCGGATCGGGCAGGTCCGGATCTAGTGCGTCCGGATCTAGTGCGTCTGGATCCGGTATGTCGGGATCTGGTACCTCCAGTGCTGTCGCGCCCAAGACCGCCGTGTTCGGTTCCGGGGCCTCCGGGACAGTCTCGCCGACTGACACCGCGGCGTCCGACGCTCAGCAGCCGGAGCAGCCCGACCAGTCTCCGTTCAGCAAGGGCCGGGCGCGGGTCACCCAGCGGACTCAGCAGTTCACTGGCCAGTTCACCAGCCAGCACGAGCCGACCGGTACCGGCTGGCCGGAGGAGGCTCACGAGGAGCCGCCGCGCAGTCTGAGCGCGCAGATCCAGGACCTGCGCCGGGGTGGCGAGTGGAGCAGCGCGGCGGCCCTGTTCGCCTTCGTCTGCTGGGGCATCTGGGCGCTCTCGTCGGACGGTGACCTGCTCAGCGCGTTCATCATCTTCGTGGTGACCCTCCTGGTCGCTGTCGGCGTGTTCGCCCTGGCCCGTCTGGTCGGTCGTTTGGTGCTGGAGCAGCGGATGGGCCGCCGCCGTCACACCGCCCGCGGCGCCCACGTGGTCGCCGGTGTCTTCCTGGCCGGTGTCGGCATCGCCTTCCTCCGCCAGACCGAATGGGTCATGACCGTCGTCAACTGGGTGACCAGCAGCTTCTGACCACGCACCACCGCGGCCCCGGAAGACCAGCCCCCGCCCGCGGGGGCTGAACACCCCCACGCCCTCGAACGAATACGGCATCCAGCCCGGAACGAATGCGGCATCCAGCCCGCCAGCCCGGCAACTCGCCAGCCCGCCGGCCCGCCAGTCCTGCGGCTGGCAACTCGCCGGACTGGCGGGCCCGCCAGCCGGCCATCTTCTTGACCGCCGGCGCGGCGGCAGGCCACCCGCATCACTGCCGGGCCGCCTGATCACGCACAACCGATCGCTTCTCGCCGCCCGACGGCGTGCCGGTCTCAGCTGACCGGTTTTCCTCCGGTGATCCCGAGCACCTCCCCGGTGGTGTAGCTGGAATCGTGGCTCGCGAAGTAGACGTAGGCGGCGGCCAGTTCGGCGGGCTGCCCGGCCCGGCCCATCGGGGTGTCCGCACCGAACGACGCGACCTTCTTCTCCGTCATGGTCGCCGGGATGAGCGGTGTCCAGATCGGTCCCGGTGCCACCGCGTTGACCCGGACCCCCTGCTCGGCCAGGTCCTCGGCGAGCGCCTTGGTGAAGGCGACGATCCCGCCCTTGGTGGTGGCGTAGTCGAGAAGTGCACTGGACGACTGGTAGGCCTGGATCGACGCGGTGTTGATGATCGCCGAACCGGCTGGCAGGTGCGGGACCGCAGCCCGGCACAGCCAGAACATCGCATACAGATTGGTCTTCATGACCCGGTCGAACTGCTCGTCGGTGATCTCGGTGATCCCACCCGGTTGGGCCATCTGGTAGGCGGCGTTGTTCACCAGGATGTCGATCCCGCCCAGTTCGGCCCGGGCCTTGTCGATTATCGCCCGGCAATGCGCCTCGTCCCGGATGTCCCCGGGAACCCGGACCGCCTTGCGCCCGGCCTTCTCGATCCACTGGGCGGTGTCGGCCGCGTCGGACTCCTCCTCCGGCAGGTAGGAGATCAGCACGTCGGCACCCTCCCGCGCGAACGCGATGGCCACCGCCCGGCCGATCCCCGAATCGCCACCGGTGATCACTGCTTTCCGGCCGGTCAACCGGCCGCTTCCCCGGTAGCTCTCCTCACCGTGGTCGGGCCGGTCCGGCATGGCCGAGGTCAGGCCCGGCGGCTGCTGGTCGCCACCGTCGAGTTCGGGTTTCGGGTATCGGTCGACGGGGTTCACGTCATCGCCTCCTGAATGGGGAACAGATGACCGGCACATTCCCGGAAAGCGTGCGAATAACCGGGATCCGGGTAGTCGCCCTCTCCTGGGGGAATCCACGAGTGGGCGTCGTGCACATCGCAGTGTCGGCCTGTCAGGGCCGATCAACCGCACGAGTCCACTCATGGAAGCCGCCGGGCGGTGGCACAGACTTACGCGTCAGTCATGATCTTGCCGGTCTCCAGCAGCGACTTGAGGTCGCTGAGCACCCAGGCCCATCCGCCGCCACCCTCGGCACCGGCTTCCGTGTTGCCGCGAATCATCGCGGCGGTGGCTGGTGCACCCGGTGTGTCGTGGGTGATGGTGACCCGCTGCACGCCGGCACCGGCTTCCTCGATCTCGTAGGTGAGCGTGGTGAACGGCTCAGCCCCGGTCGTCGGGTCCATCAGCATCCGCCAGGTCTGCACCAGACGCCGCGGCGGGTCGGACTCGAGAACCTCACCGTCCAGGATGATCTCGGGCATGTCGAACCCGTTCGCGGCCGCGTAGTCCTTCATCCCCTGGTTGGCCGTCGAGTGGAACCGGCCGCCCTTCTTCAGCTCGAAGAACTGGGGTGCGGCGTAGGCATACTTCTGGTTCCACTCCGGGTCGGTGATGGCAGTCCAGATCTTCTCGGCCGGTGCCTTGATCCAGATGCGGAATACCTGGGTGTCGCTCATGACTCTTCCTCCAGCGTGTGCTTGAGATCGATGAGTGTGGTCACGTGCTTCTCGGTGTACTTGTCGATCCACCGATCGTGGATCTGCCGGATCGGCACCGGGTTGAGGTAGTGCAACTTCTCCCGGCCGGAGCGGCGCACGACGACGAGGCCCGCCTCCTCGAGCACCTTCAGATGCTTGGCGACACCGAACCGGGTCATCTCCAGCTCGCTCTCCATCTCCGTCTGGGTGCGGCCGTCCCGGGCGAAGAGCAGATCGAGCAGGAAACGGCGGCTCGGATCGGCAAGAGCTCTGAACACCCGATCGTCGTCCGTCATGACGCAAAGTTACGTGACCTTTTGGTCACCTGTCAAATCGGTGCGCCCGGTGGCCGGTGGTGCTCGTCCGCCGTACCGGCGAAGGGTTTTCGATCTTTCGATACTTGCCCGCCGGATCTAGGCTCCGCTCGTGTGGCCTTTCAAGAAGAGCGGCCCAGCCGCCCCCGACACCCCCGAATTCTGCGGTCACCTAGGCGATCCGGAAGCCGAACGCCTGGATGAAGCCCTGGAGAAACGCGACTGGGAGACCTCCCGCACGATCATCGCCGCCGCGGCGCCCGAGGAACGCTCCTACTACGTCGGGATCGCCGCCGGCACCGAGGGCGTCGAGGAGTGGATCGACGGCCCGGTCCGCGACGAACCGGAGTCGACTCTTCCGCTTTTGATTCGCGGCGCCCGCCTGGTCTACTGGGCCTGGGAAGCCCGCGGCGAAGGCTTGGCGAACACGGTGAGTGAGGATGCATGGAAGGTCTGGTTCAACCGGTTACGGAGGGCTGAGGACTGCCTCGACGAGGTCGTCGAGCGTGATCCCGGCTCCGCCGAGGCCTGGGAGTACCTGATCACCCTGAGCAGGGCCCGTCAGCTGCCCCAGGAGGAGCGCTGGCGCCGCTTCGAGGGGCTGATCGGGGCCGATCCGGCCCACTACTACGGCCACCAGCAGATGCTGGAGGGCCAGATGCGTAAGTGGAGCGGCAGCGCCGAGGCGATGTTCGACTTCGCCCGGACACGTGCGGCCGCGTGCCCGGGCACCCACATCCCCGTGCTCGTTCCCCTGGCGCATCTCGAACACGCTCGCGGCAAGAGCAAGAGCAGCCTCGAACTACAGGAGTATCTGCAGGAGAGCGACGTCGTCGACGACATCTGGGACGCCGCGCAACTGTCGGTCTTCCACGACGACTACAAGGAGACGCTCCTGACCCCGATCGTCTGGAACAACTTCGCCTTCACGCTGGGGCTCGGCGGTCAGACCAACGCGGCCGGAAGCATCATGGACGCGATGGGCGACGACTGGATCACCAGATCGCCGTGGCAGTCGATGGAGAATTTTCTCAAGGTCCGTGCCCACGTCCAGGCCAACCGGGACGATGACTGACCTACCGCTCCTGGCAGGTCCAGGTCACCCGTCCCGCTGATCGTTTCACCGGGTGAGCCAGCCGGCGCCAGCCTGGTGAACGTCCA
>DATMVU010000146.1:0-8770 GCA_035562875.1 Actinoplanes sp.
ATCCCGCCGGGGTGATCAGGCTGACGCCGGACTTCTTCGCCGAGGTCACCGACGGTGCGCCGGTGACACTGACGTTCGTCTTCTGGAGCGGCGAGACCGTCACCTATCAGGTGACCCGCACCGGCGACACGGTCTCCGGCACGCCGCTCTAGTCACCGAAGATCACTGACACCGCTGTCAGGCCGGGCTGTTCGAAGAGCACGAACAGGTCGTGCACCCCGTTGACCGGTGGTACCGGAGCCGACACCTCGGCCGGCTCCGGTACCACCGGCACGGGCAGCGTGGCCAGAACCGGGCCGGAGACCGGGTCGTCCAGGCGCAGCACCATCGAGCCGCCCGTGGTGGCGGCGCCCAGACTGGCCCGGACGGTGGTGACGCCGTTACCGAAATCGATCTCATCGAAGACCGCCCACGCGCCGGGCCGGTCACTGCGCAGCGCCTCATCGGGGTCGCCGTCGACGGCGACCGGGACAGTGTCCGCGTACCCGTCGTTGTCGATCATCCGGAGGGTCGCCCGTGGGGACCGGGCCGGGATCCGCTCGCCGCGCACCCGCAGTGTCCCGGTCAGCCGCCAGTCGGTCGCGGACCGGCCGACAGCGATCGTGTGCACCGCCTCCTCGACCACCCAGCGCGACCTGGTGACATCCCAGAACGCCAGCTCAGCGGCCGGGATCCGCAACTCCACGGTGGACCGGGCGCCCGGCTGGAGCGCGACCCGCCGGTAGCCGCGCAGGCGCCGCAGCGGCTGCTTGACCCGGGACCGCTGCTGCCGGGTGTAGAACTGCACCACCTCGGTGCCGGGCCGGTCGCCGGTGTTCACCACGTCCACCGTGACGGTCACCTCGCCGTCCGGGCCGATCGTGTCCGCGCTGATCCGCAGGTTCTCGTGACGGAACCGCGCATACGAGAGCCCGTGACCGAAAGGGAACAGCGGAGTGCCGCGGTAGTAAAGGTATGTCGCATCGGTTGCGACGATGTCGTAGTCGAGCAGATCCGGCAGATCCCCGGCATCGGAGTACCAGGTCTGCGGCAGCCGCCCGGCCGGATCCACCGGCTGCCCGTCCCGGTCACTGCCGAACAGCACGTCGGCGACGGCCGTCCCGTGTTCCTGACCGCCGTGCGCCGACCAGAGCAGAGCCGGCAGCGTCCCGGCCGCCCAGCCCACCGCGTACGGGTAGCTGCTCGCCAGGGCCAGCACGGTCCGCGGGTTCGCGGCGTGCACCGCCCGCAGCAGATCGTCCTGGGTGCCGGGCAGATCCAGATCCCGGCGGTCCGCGGTCTCCCGCCCGGCCACCAGCGGATGATCACCGAGCGCGACCACCACCACATCCGCCCCGGCAGCCACCTCGGCAGCCGCGGCCACCCCGTCGACAAGCAGATCCACGGCGAAGACCGTCGCCTCGGCGGAACTGCCGGCAGCCGTCCGGACCAGGCCGTCGGCACCGGCCGTCAAGTAGCGGCCGCTCTGCACGTGCAACACCACCAGGCCGTCGTCGACAGGCTCGAACCGGAACGTCTCCCGGACCTCCCAGCCGTTCGGGCCGGGCCGGTCGTTGACCAGCAGATGATCCTCGGCGCCCAGACCGTCGGCGCCGATGAACCGCCGGTTCGACACCGCCCGCAGTGAGAACGTCTCCTCGCCCCAGTCCAGCACGTCGAACAGGGTGCCCACCCCGGACTCGGTGACCCGGACCGGGCCCTCCGTCTCGCCGGCACTCAGCAGACCCGCCGCACAGCGCAGCGCGATCCGGTCGGTGCCCTCGTGATGGAGCACGTTCCCGGCACCGATCCGGTCCTCGATCGCCGCCCGCAACGTCCGGCGGTACGGGGGAGTGCCGCTGTACCAGTCGTCGAATGTGGTGTCGGCCAGCGGACCGATCACCGCGATCCGGCCCACCGTCTCCTCCGCCAGCGGCAGGATGCCGTCGTTGCCGAGCAGCACCACCGAAGCGCGGGCCGACTCCCGGGCCAGCGCACGATGCTCCGGACAGTCGATGACCTCCGGGCCGATCCCACGGTACGGATCGTCCTCCGGACTGAACTCGCCCAGACGTACCCGTACCGAAAGAATGTGTTGAACTGCCTTGTCCACGTCGGACTCGGTGATCAGGCCGCGCTCCAGAGCCGTCCGGAACGACTCCTCGGACAACGGGCCCGGCTCGGTCACACAGTCGATGCCGGCCCGGAGCGCCGCCGCGAAACCGGCCGGATGATCGGCGTGGATCTGCTGGTCACCGGCGAGATTCTGCACCGCGTAGGCGTCGCCGACAACCATCACGTCATCCTCGGCCCAGTCCCGCAACACCCCGTCGATCAGTGGACTGAGATGAGTCGGACGGCCGTTGATCAGGTTGTACGACGCCATCACCGCCACTGCGGAACCCGACGCCAGAGCCGGGCGGAAAGCCGGCAACTCGTACTCGTGCAACACCCGCGGCGGCATGTTGCTCGACGTCAGACAGCGGTCCGTCTCATTGTTGTAGCCGAGGAAATGCTTGAGCGTGGGAGCCGTCCGCAGCCGGTGCGGATCGTCACCGGCCAGACCACCGGAGTACGCCACGCTCAGCACCCCGGTCAGCCACGGATCCTCCGAGTAGCCCTCCTCGTTCCGGCCCCAGCGCGGATCCCGGAGCGGGTTCACCACCGGGGCCCAGACGTTCAGGCCGACGTTCTCCGGATCACGGTGGTGCATCGCCCGGACCTCGGTGCCGACAGCGGTCCCGACCCGGCGCAGCAGATCCTCGTCCCAGCTCGATGCCAGTCCCACCGCCTGGGGGAAAGCGGTTGCCGTGCCGAGCCAGGCGACCCCGTGCAGCGCTTCCGTCCCCGTGCGGAACGACGCCACGTCCAGCCGGGGGACGGCGGCCTGGTGCTGGTGCAGCAGGGCGATCTTCTCCGCCAGGTCCAGCCGGCTCAGGAGGTCGGACACCCGCGCGGCGAGCTTCTGGTGCGGGTCGCGAAAGACGATGCGAGAGGGGGATTCGGTCACAACGTGTTCCTTCGGGCCGAGCCGCTTTGTCGAAGCGCTTCGACAAGACGGCGGAAGAAGCCTCCGCGAGTGGGTTTCGCGAATGTTTCGGACGGAGTTCCCTGAGGCTCGCACCACAGTTACGCCTCGGTCAAGGCGCGCACAGCATGTTTGGTCATCGATTGTTACGCGCTCTGTCCGGTTTGCGAGGCAACCTACGATGCGCTCCACCCCGCACCGATCCGCTACTCACCACGCCTGCGCGCCGCCCGTCGCCTGTGGTGACCTCCGTTCTGATTCGAACCGGAAGTCACCACGCGAGTGGGCGGCCTGCTGGGTGTGGTGAGTTGCGGTCGATCGAACCGGAAGTCACCACGGGGCCGCGGTGGTCGAGCGCGGGCGTTACGGCAGGGCGCCGGTGTCGATGCGGTCCAGGTGGGTGACGGCTCCGCCGAGGGCGGCGGCGTGCAACCCCAGCCGGGACGCGGTCAGGTCGGTGCCGGTCAGGGTGTTGCGGGCGAGTTCGGCCGAGACGGCCGGGATCAGCCATTCGGCGAGGGCGGCGTAGTGGTCGCCGAGCACGATCACCGCCGGGTTGACCAGGTTCGCGACCAGGGCGAGGCCCTGCCCGAGGTGGGTGCCGGTGTCGCGGAGGGCGGCGAGCACGGTGCTGTCACCGGCGCGGGCGAGGATGGCGACCTGTTCGACGGCGGGTGTCAGGTCGGTGAGGGTTTCGGGGTCCCAGCCGGTTAGTGAACGCCGGACGAGGGGTTCGATTCCGGCCAGGTCGGCGAGTGTGGGTGAGCCGGCCGGCCCGAGGGTGAATCGCCCGATCTGCCCGGTGAAACCGCGGGAGCCGCGCAGGAGCCGGCCGTCGACGACGATCCCGGCTTCGATGCCGGCGGTGCCGGTGACGTAGGTGAGGTCGGCCCCGGGGTGCCCTCCGTGGCGGAGTTCGGCGACCGCGGCGAGGCCGGCGTGGTTGGCGACGGCGACGTCCAGTCCGGGCTGGCGCAGTGACCCGCTGAGCTGTCCGCGCAGGTCGACGTCGGACCAGCCGAGTGGCGGCGACAGCCGGACGGTGCCGCCCTCCTCGACGAGGCCGGGGACGGCGACGGTGAGCCCGAGGACCTGCCGGCCCTGCTGCCGGACCCGGGTGGCGGCCCGCTGGGCCAGGGCGGTGATGGTGCTGACGGCCCGGCCGGGCGACAGGGCCGAGAGGGTGCCGCCGCCGGAGGGGGAGAAGGCCCGGTGCCAGAGCAGGATCTGGTCTCCGGCGAAGTCGACGGCGAGGGCGGTGAGCCGGTCGGCGGAGACCTGGAGGCCGATCGCCGCGTACGCCGATCCGTCGAGGGCCAGGGCGGTGCCGGGCCGGCCGATGCGGTTGCCGGTGAGCCCGGTCTCGCGCAGGAGCCGCTGCTCGATCAGGGTGCCGGTGAGGCTGGAGACGGTGGCCTTGTTGAGCCCGGTCGACGCGGCGATCGCGGCGCGCGAGCTGGGCCCGTTGGCCCGGAGATGGTGCAGGACCACGGACAGGTTCGTAGCGCGCACGTCGGTGAAGTCGGCCGGTCGGGTGTTCTTCACATCGAGTCCTTGGTCATGACGTTCCACTGGGATGGGTGCGCTCCCATTTGGTTCTTGTCGGGTTGTCACCGCGTCGGTTAGCTTGTCTTCGATGTACTTAGTTTAGACGCTAACCAAACTAAACCCATAACGGAAGGGTGGTGCGCCGTGGGCGCGTCAACGAGCAGGCGGAACTTCCTGGGGCTGGTGGGCCTCGGTGCCGCCACGATGGCGAGTGGCGGGGCGCTCGCGGGTTGCAGCAAGGAGCCGGGTGCCAAGGGCGGCGCGACCAACGCCCAGCAGGCCGCCGGTGTGCTCCCGCAGTTCAAGGAGTCCACACTGGTCCAGCCGGACGTCAAGGGTGTCCGGCCGATGGCCGACGGCTACGTGAAGTACCCGACCTCGCTCGCCGACGCGATCACCGAGAAGGCCGCGCCCAGCGGCAAGCCGATCACCGCCAGCACCCCGTGGTGGGGCCCGGCCCCGCCGACCGCGAACAAGCTGGTCGAAGCGGTCAACGCGGACATGGGCGCGACCGTCAACTTCACCATCCAGGACGGCAACACCTACGGCGACAAGCTGAACGCGATGCTCGGCGCCCGGGACGTACCGGATCTGACCTGCATCCCGGGTTGGGAGATCGCCAAACTGGCCCGGTTCTCCGAAGCGGTGCCCGCGCTCTTCGAGGACCTGGGACCGTACCTGACCGGGGACAAGGTCAACGCGTACCCGATGCTCGCCGGCCTGGACACCGCAGCCTGGCAGGACTCGGTGTGGGGCGGCAAGCTGATGGGCGTCCCGTTCCCGGTCGACGCGCCGTACCCGTCGGTGCTGTTCTACCGCAAGGACGTCGCCGACGAGCGTGGCATCGCAGCGCCGACCACCCTGGACGAGCTGTACGAATTCGGCAAGAAGTTCACCAACCCGGCCAAGGGCGAATGGGCGTTCGGCGACATCTGGCTGGAGGTGCAGCAGATCTGCGGCGCCGGCGGCTCGGAGAACGGCTGGATCAAGCAGGCCGACGGCAAGGTCGTGCACCGTCACGAGCTGCCGGAGTACAAGCAGGCCATCGAGTTCATGGCCCGGCTCTACGCGGAGAAGCTGATCCACCCCGACCTGGCCAGCAGCGAGGGCGGCGACGTCACCACGCTGTTCAAGGGCGGCAAGATCTTCATGTACGCCACCGGCGGCGGCTCCTGGAAGGAGACGTGGAAGCCGGCCGTGGCGGTCAATCCGAAGTTCAACATGCAGGGTGTGAAGGTCTTCGGCGCGGAGAAGGGCAAGAACCCGGTTCGCTGGCGGACCCGGCCCGGCGTGATGTGGACCTTCCTCAAGAAGGGCCAGGGTGCGGAGCGCGTGCAGGAGCTGCTGCGGGTGCTCAACTACACCGCGGCGCCGTTCGGCACCAAGGAGTGGGAGCTGCAGAACTTCGGCGTCGAGGGCACCCACTTCAAGCGGGACTCCAGTGGCGCCCCGGCCACCAACGACCTGTGGACCAAGGAGTTCGCCAACCAGTACATCTTCCTCGGCGGGCGCCCGCCGGTGGTGGTCGGCGGACCGGACATCCCGACGTACGCCGCCGACTTCGTGAACTGGGGCAACGACGCGGCGCAGTATCTGGAGACGAACCCCTGGGACGGCATCAAGGTCGAGGTGCCCAGCTCGCAGGCGGCCATCGAACAGCCCACCGCGGACAAGGTCACCGACATCCTGCGCGGCCGGGCCCCGGTCAGCAGCTACGACAAGGTGCTGTCGGACTGGCGGGCCGGTGGTGGCGACGCGGCCCGCGACTTCTACGCCAAGGTTCTGGCTGACAACGGACGATGAGCGCGCCACCGATCGCCCCGGTCGAGAAGCGACCGAAGGTGAAGAAGAACGTCAAGGCGGTTCCGCGGCAGCAGCTGTCCTTCGGGCAGCGGCTGCGGCGGGACTGGCCGCTACTGCTCATGTGCCTCCCGGCGATGATGTTGTTGCTGGTGTTCCACTACGTCCCGGCGCTCGGCAACATCATCGCGTTCCAGGACTACAACCCGTTCGTCGGCGACGACCCGCTGGAGGCGTTCCTCTACAGCGAGTGGATCGGATTCGGGAACTTCGAGTACCTGTTCAAGAACCCGGCGTTCTGGGACTCGGTGCTCACCACGTTGTCGATCACCGCGTTCCAGTTGGTGTTCTACTTCCCCATCCCGATCCTGCTGGCGATCCTGCTGAACAGCATCATGTCGCCGAAGATCCGGTCGCTGGTGCAGGCCGTCGTCTACCTGCCGCACTTCTTCAGCTGGGTGCTGGTGGTGTCGCTGTTCCAGATGATGCTCGGCGGGGCGGGACTGCTCGCGCAGACGGTGCGGCAGGCCGGGTACACACCCCCGGAGATCATGACCAATCCGGACACGTTCATCTTCCTGGTCACCTCGGAGGCGATCTGGAAGGACGCCGGCTGGGGCATGATCGTCTTCCTGGCGGCGCTGGCGGCGATCGACCCCGCCCTGTACGAGGCGTCCGCCGCGGACGGGGCCGGCCGGTGGCGGCGGATGTGGCACATCACCCTGCCCGGCCTGCGCTCGGTGATCATCCTGCTGCTGATCCTGCGGCTCGGTGACGCACTGAACGTCGGCTTCGAACAGTTCGTGCTGCAACGCGAGATGGTCGGCCGGGACGCGGCCGAGGTGCTCGACACGTACGTCTACTACCAGGGCATCGCCGTCCAGCAATGGGGCGTCGGCGCCGCGGCCGGCCTGTTCAAAGCCGTCATCGGCATCCTGCTGATCGTCGGCGCGAACAAGCTGGCACACCGGTTCGGCGAGCAAGGGATCTATTCGAAGTCATGAGCGCAGACACCGTGAAAGTCGTGAGCGCGGACACCGTGATCAGTCCCCGCCGCAAGCACACCGGACAGGCCTGGGAGGAACCGCCGACCCTGCTCGGCCAGTTCAGCAAGGGCACGATCCTCACCGTCGTGGTGGGGCTCGTCCTGGTGCCGCTCTGGGTGGTCGTGGTCACCAGCCTGTCGTCCGAGAAGACGATCAACGAGGCCGGTGGCTACGTCTTCCTCCCGCGCGAGTTCAACCCGTCCGCCTACGTGGTGATCTTCTCGGGTGGCCAGATCACCGACGCGATCCTGGTCAGCACGGTCGTCACGCTCGCCGGAACCGCGCTCAGCCTGGTCCTGACGGTGCTCGCCGCCTATGGTCTGTCCCGTCCCGGCACCTTCGGGCACCGGCCGATCCTGTTCTACTTCCTGCTCACGTTCCTGATCTACCCCGGCATGATCCCGAGTTACCTGGTGGTGACCGGTCTGGGCCTGAAGGACAACCTGCTGGCCCTGATCCTGCCGACCGCGATCAACGCGTTCAACCTGGTCGTGCTGCGGGCGTTCTTCATGAACATCCCCGGCGAACTGTACGACAGCGCCCGAATGGACGGCGCCGGCGAATTCCGCATCCTGTGGCGGATCGTCCTGCCCCTATCAAAAGCGGTCACCGCCGTGGTCGGCCTGTTCTACGCCGTCGGCTACTGGAACGCCTTCTTCAACGCGATCCTCTACATCGACCGCAACGACCTGCAGCCGGTACAGCGGGTCCTCCAGCAGTTCATCCTGGCCGGCCAGAGCCCGTCCACGTCCGGCGCTGCCATCGCGATCCCCGGCCTGGGCTCGGTGGTGCCACCCAGCCTGGCGATCAAGATGGCCGTCGTGGTCGTGACGATCGTCCCCGCCCTGATCGTCTACCCGTTCGTCCAGCGCCACTTCACCAAGGGCGTCATCATCGGAGCCGTCAAGGGCTGACCCCTTCCCGACAAACCACCCTCCCGGCTCCTCCGGCCGGGCTCCCTAGTTCTTCTCGCCCAGCCGGGTTCCTAGTTTTCGCCCGGCCGGTTCCCACGCTCTCGCCCAGCCGGTTCCCGAGCTCTTGCCCAGCCAGGCTCCGAGCTCTTGCCCGGCGGGGCTCCAGGTCTTCCGGGCCGACGCAGGGCAGGCGTCGGCCCGGACCCATTCCCAAGGGCAACATCAACCCCTCCCTCTGGTACGCCTACACCCCCACAACCGCACCACCACTCCCGCCCCGGTCACGCGAGGCCAGCGAAACTCAAGGCATCCCCCCGGCCGCCGGTCCGAATGCGGCTCTCAAGGCCACCCCGCCTCATCCCGGCTCCGCCCGCCTCACCCCGACCCCGCCCTGTCCCGTCCGCGCCTCACCCCGACCCCGCCCTGTCCCGTCCGCGCCTCACCCCATTCCGCCC
>DATMVU010000147.1:0-9359 GCA_035562875.1 Actinoplanes sp.
GCACCGGACGACTCGACGTCGGCGTGCCACCAACCGTCCTCGCCGGGCTCCATCGGGTGGTCGGAGCCGTCCAGGTGGAGCTTGACGGGCTTGTCCGGCGCCCAGACCGAGAAGAGAGTCATTCTTTCACCAGAAGCGCGACGGGATAGGTGTGCAGCAGCTCAGCGACCGTCAGACGATTCCCACCGTAGCCGGTGTTCGTGAACACTTCCGTCCAACTGTGGCCGTCGAGTGACAGGGTGGTGTCACCCCAGCCGCCGTGCCGTGACAATCCGACCGGCAGCCGGGTGGTGACCGCGACGACCCCGCCCCGGTCGAAGGCGAACACGTGCTCGGGGGCCCGGCCCTCGGCCCAGACCGGCCGGTACCCGGCGAAGAGTTCCGGCCGCTGCCGGCGCAGGCGCAGCACCCGGCTGGTGATCAGGAGTTTGGCCGCACCGGTGTCGTCGATCGGGGGCAGCCAGCCGTCGTCGAGGCGGGCGAGCAGCTCACGGCGGGCGCCGAAGTCGACGGGACGGCGGTTGTCCGGGTCCACCAGCGAGTGGTCCCAGAGTTCGGTGCCCTGGTAGACGTCGGGCACCCCGGGCATGGCCAGCTGCACCAGCTTCTGGCTGAGCGAGTTGGACCGGCCGGGCGGGGTGATCGAAGCGGCGAAATCGGTCACCTCGCGATGCAGCGCCGGGTCGTCGTAGAGCCGGTCGACCATCTGCTGCAACGCGTTCTCGAAGGCCTCGTCCGGACGCAGCCAGGACGTGCAGGTGCCGGCCTCACGGGCGGCTTTCACCGCGTACGCCCGCAGCCGGTCCTTGGAGATCGGCCACGCACCCACCGCGACCTGCCAGATCAGATGGGCCAGCGCCGGATCCGGCAGCGGAGCGAGCCGGACCCACCGGCGCACCACCTCGGTCCAGTCGCCGGGCACCTCGGACAGCACGGCCAGACGGGCCCGCACGTCCTCACCCCGTTTGGTGTCGTGGGTGGCCAGCGACGTCATGGTGAACGGCCAGTCGAGGACCCGCTGGGCGGCGAAGTGATGGAACTCGTCCGGGGTGACGCCGAACTTGGCCGGATCGTTGCCGACCTCGTTGCGGGCCACGAACCGGGTCCACCGGTAGAACGCGTTATCCTCCACGCCCTTGGCCATCACCGCGCCGGTGAACTGCTGGAACCGGACGGCGAGTTCGTCGGCGGGGTTGCGCAGCCGGGACGTGACCCGATCCAGGATGCCGATCCACTGCGGGCGCCGGCGGCCCGCCTCGGCCCGGGCGGTCGCCAGGTCGCGGGAGCCGATCGGCAGGTAGGAGCGGTAGACCGGGAAGCAGGCGGCCAGCTCGGCGAGCGCCTCGGAGACACCCTCGATCTCCGGCGCCAGCCGGGCCATCCGGTCCAGCTCGGCGGCCAGGATCTCGGTGGCGACCCGGAGTTTCGCGTCGTGGACCAGGTCCTGCCAGGAGGTGGTGACGCCGGTCAGGTGGTGGTCCAGGGTGTTGAAGAAGGTCTCCGTGCCGGTGTCCACGAAGACGCCGTTGACCTCGGCCATCGCGTCGTAACCGGTGGTGCCGGCCACCGGCCAGGCGGGCAGCGTCTCGCCCGGTTCGAGGATCTTCTCGACCACGATCCAGGCGTCCGGGGCGGCGTCGCGGAGCCGGTTGAAGTATTCGGCGGGGTTGCGCAGGCCGTCCGGGTGGTCGATCCGGATGCCCTGCACGATCCCCTCGTTGTACCAGCGCAGGATCTCGGCGTGGGTGGCGGCGAAGACCTCCGGGTCCTCGACGCGCAGGCCGGCCAGGTCGGTGATCGAGAAGAACCGCCGGTAGTTGAGTTCGCGATCACCCCGGGTCCAGTTGACCAGCTCGTAGTGCTGCCGGTCGTGCACCTCCCGGGGCGTGCCCTCCCCCGTTCCGTCGGCGATCGGATAGCGCTTGTCGTGATAGCGCAGCTCACCGTCTTCGACACGCAGGTCGTCGAGCGCCGCCGGGTCGTCCGCCAGCACCGGGAGCAGGATCCTGCCGCGCTCCCAGTCGATGTCGTAGTAACCGGAAAACTCGGATTTGCGCCCATTTTTGAGGACATCCCACCACGTGGGGTTGACGTGCGGCACCGCCACCCCGGCGTGATTGGGCACGATGTCGACCACGAGCCCGAGATCCCGCGCCTTCAACGCCGAACTCAAGTCCGAGATGTCGCCCAGAGCCGGGTTGGTGCGCGAATGGTCCACGACGTCGTAACCGTGCTCCGACCCGGGAGCCGAAACCAGCAACGGAGCCGTATAGAGGTGGCCGACCCCCAGATCCGCGAGATAGTCGACTATCTCCGCGGTGGACGAGAAGGGGAAATCCGGGCGGATCTGTACGCGATACGTACTGCTCGGGTGCATCAATTCGTCCTGTCCAGCACGATGAGGGACCGATCCGGCACCCAGACGCTGTGTCCGGCTTCCACGACCGACGGCCGATCGGGTGACGGATCAGCCGTTTCGATGACCAGCTCCCACTTCTCCCCGTACTCGGTGGGAGGAGTGGTGAATTCCAATGGTGCGTCGTGCGCGTTGAAGAACAGCAGGAACGAGCTGTCCACGTGCCGCTGCCCGTACTGCCCGCGCTCGCGGATCCCCTCGCCGTTGACGAAGAGGGCGACGGCGCGCCCGAAGTCGTTGCCCCAGTCGTCGCCGGCCATCTGCCGCCCGTCGGGGGTGAACCACTCCAGGTCGGGTAGCGGGTCCCCGCCACCACGGGCGGTGACCGGCAGCCCGGTGAAGAACCGGCGCCGCTGGAACACCTGGTGCCGGTGGCGGAACGCGGTCAGCTTGCGGGAGAACTCCAGCAGCTGCTCGTCGGCGTTCTCCCAGTCGATCCAGGCCAGCTCGTTGTCCTGGCAGTACGCGTTGTTGTTGCCCTGCTGGCTGCGCCCCATCTCGTCACCGTGCGAGATCATCGGCACGCCCTGACTGAGCATCAGGGTGGCCAGGAAGTTGCGCCGCTGCCGGGCCCGCAGCGCGAGCACGCCGGGGTCGTCGGCGGGGCCTTCGATGCCGCAGTTCCAGGACCGGTTGTGGCTCTCGCCGTCCCGGTTCTCCTCGCCGTTGGCGTCGTTGTGCTTGTCGTTGTACGACACCAGATCGTTGAGGGTGAAGCCGTCGTGCGCGGTCACGAAGTTGATCGAGTGGAAGGGTTTGCGGCCGTCGTCCTGGTAGAGGTCGGCGGAGCCGGTGATCCGGGAGGCGAACTCGGCGAGCGTGGCGGGCTCACCACGCCAGAAGTCGCGGACCGTGTCCCGGTACTTGCCGTTCCACTCGGTCCAGTTCGGCGGGAAGTTGCCGACCTGGTAGCCGCCGGGCCCGACGTCCCACGGCTCGGCGATCAGCTTGACCTGCCCGACCACCGGGTCCTGCTGGACCACCTCGAAGAAGGTGGAGAGCCGGTCCACGTCGTAGAACTCGCGGGCCAGGGTGGACGCCAGGTCGAAGCGGAAGCCATCGACGTGCATCTCGGTCACCCAGTACCGCAGCGAGTCCATGATCAGCTGGAGGCTCTGCGGACTGCGGACGTTCAGGCTGTTACCCGTACCGGTGTAGTCCATGTAGAACTGGGGCTGATCGTCGACGAGGCGGTAGTAGGTCCGGTTGTCGATGCCCTTGAGTGACAGGGTCGGGCCCAGGTGGTTGCCCTCGGCGGTGTGGTTGTAGACCACGTCGAGGATCACCTCCATGCCGGCCGCGTGCAGCGCCTTGACCATGCCCCGGAACTCCTGGGTCTGCTGGCCGAGCGCCCCCATCGCCGAGTACCCGTGGTACGGCGCGAAGAACCCGAGCGTGTTGTAACCCCAGTAGTTGTTGAGCCCGAGGTCGTGCAGCCGGTTGTCGTGCACGAACTGGTGCACCGGCATCAGTTCGACAGCGGTCACGCCGAGGCTCTTCAGGTGCTCGATGATCGCCGGGTGCCCGATCGCGGAGTAGGTCCCGCGCATGTCCCGGGGGATGTCCGGGTGCCGCTGGGTCAGCCCTTTGACGTGCGTCTCGTAGATCACCGAGTGGTGGTACGGGATGTCCGGCCGGCGGTCGTTTCCCCAGTCGAAGTACGGGTTCACCACCACGGCCTTCGGCATGTACGGCCCCGAGTCCAGCTCCGACATCTGGTCCGGGTTGTCGAAGTCGTAGGCGTACAGCGACGGATGCCAGTCGATGTCCGAGTCGACCGCCCGCGCGTACGGGTCGAGCAGCAGTTTGTGCGGATTACACCGCAGTCCCCGGTGCGGCTCGTACGGCCCGTACACCCGGTAGCCGTACCGCTGTCCCGGCTCCACTCCGGGCAGATAGGCGTGCCACACGAACGCGTCCTGTTCGTGGAGCAAGACCTTCCGCTCGTTGCCGGACGGGTCGAACAGACAGAGTTCGACCGCCTCGGCCACCTCGGAGAAGATCGCGAAATTCGTGCCCGTCCCGTCGTACGTGGCACCCAGTGGGTACCGGTGACCAGGCCAGACCTGCATACGGTGCTCCTACCCCTCAGCCGTCCTCGTGATCGCGGGCCGGCGCGCGTGAGATGTGCCCAACCCGGAGGTGGGTTAATCCTGCGCGCCGCCCGCGGTCATTCTCCCGGACGGGGGGAGGTCAGGAGTCGTCGCGACTCTGCTCCGCGAGGAACCGCTCCAGCTCGGCACCCAGTTCGTCGGCGGTCGGCAGCGGGGTGTCGGAGTCGGCGAGCAGGTTGGCCTCCCGGCCCCGGACGAACGCGTCGTACTGCGCCTCCAGGGAGGTGACCAGGCGGGACGCCTGCTCGTCGTCGGAGATCTGCTTGTCCACCTCGGCGCGCACCAGCTTGGCCGAGTCACGCAGCCCACCGGTCGGCAGGGCCAGCCCGGTGCTGGTGGAGACCGAGTCGAGCAGGATCTCAGCGGCTGCCGGGTAGCCCGTCTGGGCCAGGTAGTGCGGCACGTGGGCGGCGTAGCCGAGCGCGTCCCGGCCGGAGTTGCCGAGCCGGAACTCCAGCAGATTCCCGACACTCGCCGGCACCTGCACCCGCTGCAGCCAGGACTCGTGCTCGCCGAGCAGGCGCTTGTCGGTGGCGTGCGCGGTGACCCCGACCGGGCGGGTGTGCGGGACCGCCATCGGGATCGCGTTGAGGCCGACCGTGACGCTGACCCCGAGCTGGTCGATCAGCAGGGTGACGGCGGCGATGAACCGCTCCCACTGCAGGTCCGGCTCCGGGCCGGCGAGCAGCAGGAACGGGGTGCCGAGCTGGTCCTTGACCAGGTGCAGGGCGAGGCTGGGTTCCTCGTAGCTCTCGAAGTGGTCGGCCACGAAGACCATCGGAGGGCGGCGGGACCGGTAGTCCAGGAGCTGGTCCAGGTCGAACGTGGCGATCACCTCGTTCTCCAGGTTCTCCAGCAGACTCTCCCGGGCGAGCTGGATCGAGCTGCCGGCGTCGACAAATCCGGTGAGCGCCTGGATGAGCACCGGGCCGTCAAGTTCCGGCAGGTCACCGGTGATCTCGTAGAGCGCGTACGGGTCGAGCACGCTGCCAACCTCCATGAAGTGTTTTCCGCGGTAACAGCCGGCCGGCGTCGTTGATTCCGCCCGTATCCATAATCACCCGCTCGACGAGCCGCCGGGGTGCGCGGCCGCGTCACAATGGGTAGCAGATCTTCTTCCTCACCCCCCTCGGAGTGATCTGTGACGAAGGAACTGGCAGAGGACACGGCGGCCCCGCCCGGCACGCTCTGGGCCCGGATGAAGGCCGACCCGCAGTACGCGCCGGAACATCTCGCCCTGGAGGCGACCCGGCGGCTCGGCCCGGAGGCGGCCGAGTGGGCCGCCCGGCTCCGCGAGGAGCGCCCCGAGCTGGGCCCCGACGAGCTGGCCACCCTCGCGATCAAGCGGTTCACCACGCTGGCCCGGGTCTCCGGGGCGGTCTCCGGCGCGGCCGGGCTGCCCGGCGCGGTCCTGGACGTGGGTGTGCTGGCCTGGACCCAGGCGCGGCTGGTGCTGCACGTCGCCGCGGCGTACGGCGCCGATCCGGCGTCCTCGGAGCGGGCCACCGACCTGCTGGTGCTGCAGCGGGTGCACAAGGTGGCCGAGACCGCCCGGACGGCGCTCGGGGTGGCGGCCGGCCGGGAGCGGGCCAGCCGGATCTTCACCGGCGGTTCCGGGCGCCCACTGGCCGGCGTGCTGATGAGACTGAGTCTGAAGCTGGCGCAGATGGCCGGGGTACGCGCCGCCAAGCGGGTCTTCGCCAAGGTGGTGCCGGGGGCCGGCATCATCCTCGGGACCTGGGCCAACTCGGCGGCCACCAGGGATCTGGCCCAGCGGGCCCGGGAGCACTACCGGAACGGCTAAGGCCGGGCGGCGGATCTACCGACAGGACAGAGGTGAAGTCCGCCGCGCTGGCCCTCGCCGTCCTGCCGGTTCTGCTGGCCGGATGTTCCTCGTCATCCTCCTCGGACGCGGAGAAGAACGGGGGTTCGGCGCAGAGCACCGGCAATCCGGGCCGCAACTGGATCCTCTTCGACCAGGGCAGCGTCTCGCCGGTACCGTCGACCACCTACGGCACCGCTTCACCGACCCCGTCGACGGCGCTGCCCACCCTCAGCGGCGGCTCCTCGCCCCGGCCCACCCCGAGCCCCACCTGTACGCCGCTGGAGCACATCCCGCTGATCAACGGCCTGGGTGTCGTCCCGTCCAGCACCAGCGCCGTGATCACCTGGTACAACCAGGGCGGCAGCGACCTCATCGACTACCGGATCACCGCGCAGAGCCAGATCCTGATCAGTGGCGCGCAGAAGGAACTGGGCTGGACCAAGAGCGCGCCGAAGAAGTGCGGTTACGTGAGCGCCACGATCAGCGGCCTGACCCCCGGTACGCCGTACATCTTCACCGTGGACATGGTGCGGACCCGGGACTCGCTGCAACTGGACGGGGTCCAGACGTCGACCATCGGACGGTCGCGGGTGGTGAGCACCACTACGGGATGAGCTTCAGGGAACTCTAAGCTTCCCGGCATGGAGAGCATCGCCGATACGGTCATCCTGCTCGGGATCTCCGTGGTCGGCGCCGCGCTGGCCCGGAGACTCGGCTTCGTGGCACCACTGGTCCTGCTGGTCGCCGGGCTCGGGTTGTCGTATGTGCCGGGCTTTCCGGAGGCGCATCTGGAACCCGAGCTGGTCCTGATCGGGATCCTGCCGCCGCTGCTCTACGTGGCCGCGTTGCAGACCTCGGTGCCCGCGTTCCGGCTGGCGCTGCGTCCGATCCTGCTGCTGGCCGTCGGGCTGGTGGTCCTCACGTCGCTGGTGGTCGGATTCCTCGTACACCTGCTGTTGCCGGAAGTGCCGCTGGCCGCCTGCGTGGCTCTGGGTGCGATCGTGGCCCCGCCGGACGCCGTCTCCGCGACAGCGATCGCCCGGCGGGTCGGCCTGCCCCGGCGGGTGGTCACCATCCTCGAGGGCGAGAGCCTGCTGAACGACGCGACGGCCCTGGTCCTGCTGCGGGTCACGATCGGCGCGCTGACCGGCGCCGCGGTCGGGGCCACCGAGATCGTCGGTGAGGTGACGCTGAAGGCGGGTGGTGGCCTGCTGGTCGGCCTGGCTTTCGCGATGGCCGCGGCGTGGCTGCACAGACTGATTGTGGACGCACTGCTGGAGGACGCGGTGGCGCTGCTCACCCCGTTCGTGGTGGTGATCGTCGCGGAGAAGCTGCACACGTCCAGCGTGGTGGCGGTGGTGGTGGCCGGCCTCTACCTCGGTCACCGCATCCCGTACCTGCTGTCGGCCACCTCCCGGCTGCAGATGGACGCGGTCTGGAAGCTGATCAACTTCCTGTTGGAGGGGGTGGTCTTCCTCCTGGTCGGGCTGCAGTTGCGATCCGTCGTCGGCACCATCGAGACCGATCTGGCCACCACGGTCCAGGTCACCGCCGTGGTGTTCGGGGCCCTGCTGGCGGTCCGCTTCCTGTGGATGTACCCGGCCACCTACCTGGCCCGGCTGATCCCCCGGATCCGGAACCGGGAGCCACGTCCGCCGGTCACCGTGCCGACCGTGATCGCCTGGGCCGGCATGCGCGGGGTGGTCACCCTGGCCGCCGCGCAGACGCTGCCGGCGTCCGGGAACTACCCGCGGGAGCTGTTCGTCTTCGTGGCGTTCGCGATCATCGTGCTGACACTGCTGGTCCAGGGCACCACACTGCCGTGGCTGTCCCGGCGGCTGGGCGTGCGGGAGGACTCCACCGCCCAGGACGCGCTGGCCGAGGCCGGGGTGCAGCACGCCGCCGGGCAGGCCGCGCTGAAAGCCTTGGACGAGCACGCGCCCGGCGCGCCGGATTCGGTGGTGGACCGGTTGCGCGGGCTGGTGGAGAGCCGGGGCAACAGCGCCTGGGAACGCCTGGGCAGCCAGGATCGGGAGACTCCGTCCGCGGCGTACGGCCGGCTGCGACGCGAGATGATCAGGGCGGAACGTCGCGTCTTCAAGATCGCCCGGAACGAGGGGCGGATCCCCGAAGAGGTGCTGGTCCGGGCCCAGCGCGAACTCGACCTGGAAGAATCCCAACTGCATCGGAGTGAGAATTGACCTGTGAGCACCTGAAGGAGGCCGGCGATCCGGCCCCGCTGGCACCCTACGACGGCGGCTGCCCCGAGTGCGTGGCCGCCGGCTTCACCGACTGGGTCCACGTGCGCAAGTGCCTGACCTGCGGGTACGTCGGCTGCTGCGACTCCTCCCCGCGGCGGCACATGACGCGCCACCACGGGGAGACGGGTCACCCGGTGATGCGTTCCTACGAACCGGCTGAGACCTGGCGCTGGTGTTTCCCGGATCAGTTACTGGGCTGAGCCGTGGCGCCGGCCGGTTCCCGGATCAGCGCGCCGTCGGCGTAGCAGTACTCCCAGCCGTCGTCGTGCTCCAGCGACCTGATGATCGGGTGCTCGGTGTCGGCGAAGTGCTCGTCCGCGTGCTTGTTCGGCGAGTCGCTGCAGCAGGTGACCTCACCGCAGGTCAGGCACATCCGCAGTTCCACCCAGGTGTCACCGGACTCGACACACTGCGTACAGACGTCGGTGTCGGTCTCGGTGATCTGGATCCGGTCCATGTGGGTGCAGGCGGTGCTGATGGTCTCCTCACGGACGTACCGCCAGCGGTCGTGCAGCAGCCGGTCCGGGATGAACCGGGCCAGCATCCGCGAGTTGACCGCCAGGATCGGCGCCAGGATCGCCAGGATCAGCACGTAGAGCGCGACGAACGGGCCGATCCGCTCGTCCAGCCCGGCGGCGAGGGCCAGGGTGGCCAGGATCAGCGAGAACTCGCCGCGGCCCAGCACGGTCAGCCCGACGTTGGAGGCGCCGCGCTGGTTGAGACCGAACAGCCGGGCGGTGATC
>DATMVU010000148.1:0-3803 GCA_035562875.1 Actinoplanes sp.
GGCGATGCGGGAGAACCCGGACCTGCATCTGGTCGCCGTCGTGCCGCGGCATCCCGATGTCGACGGCGGGTTCGCGCTGCCCCCGAACCAGGTCGGCCGGGAACAGGCGATCGCGTTGTGCAAGGAGGCCGCCGCTGATCGGGTGCACATCTTCGACCTGGAGAACCACGCCGGGACGCCGATCTACGTGCACGCCAAGATGTGCGTGATCGACGACGTGTGGTGCAGCGTGGGCAGCGACAACTTCAACCGTCGCTCGTGGACACATGACAGCGAGTTGTCCTGCGCGGTCCTCGACGAGACCCGCGACGACCGCGCTCCCGCCGATCCGGCACGCCTGGGCGACGGTGCCCGGCGTTTCCCTCGCGACCTGCGGTTGTCCCTTCTTCGCGAGCACCTTGATCGTACGCCGGGAGACGACCTCGACCTCCTCGACCCGGAGTCGGCCGTCGAGGCACTGACCGGTGCCGCGGACCGGTTGCGGGACTGGCGGGACGCCGGCCGGAAGGGTCCGCGCCCGCCGGGGCGGCTGATCCCGCACGAGACCTCGCCGATGCCCTGGCACCAGCGGTTGTGGGCGCTTCCGGCGTACCGGCTGATCTACGATCCGGACGGCCGGCCGTGGCGGGACCGGCGCGCCGGAACCTGGTAGGTACGGCAGGCCGGGGTGAGCCCTGGTAGGTATGGCTAGGCATACCCGGTTACGGGGTCTGGAGGGCTGGGCCGGGACATCGGCCGCTGGCTACCTTGAGCTGGTGAACGAGCATCTCGGTGCGGCCCTGCGGGACCGTCGATATCTGCGCACCTCCTGGCCATGGCGGGCGATCAACCACCTGTCGCTGGTGGCGCTGTTCGCCGTCCCGCTCGCCTTCGTGTTCTGGCTGCTGCTGCTCCCCTGGCTGGTTGCCGGGCAGAGCCTGCTCGACGGGCGGATGCCGCACCTGGCCGTCCTGCTCCTGATGGTGCTGGGCCTCTCCGGGGTCACCCTCTTCGGCCCGATCGTGGCCCTGCCGCTCGGCGCGATGGCACGCCAGTGCCTGCGCCTCATCGACAAACGGCCGCTGACGTTGCCCCGGCGGCCCGCCGTCCACTCGTCGATGGCGCTGTTCCGTGCCGAGTCGACGTGGCGTGCCTTCCTCTACGGAGTGCTGCTCGCCCTGAGCATGCCGCCGCTGCTGGTGCTCGCCGGCGTGGCGGTGACACTCGAGGTGACGCTGCTGTTCAGCCCGTGGATCACCGAGTGGAACCTGGGCGACCTGGTGATCGACGGCGGTCCCGGGTCCATCCCGTTCATGCTGCTCGGCGTCGCTTTGATCCCGGTCTGGCTCTACGCGGCGGGTGGTCTCGCGGCCCTGCACGGCGCACTGTCCCGCAAGCTGCTCGGCAACAACGGCGACACGCTGCGCGATCAACTCGGTGAGGTGGCGCAGTCCCGGGCCCGGCTGGCCGACGCGTTCGACGCCGAGCGCCGCCGGATCGAGCGGGACCTGCACGACGGCGCCCAGCACCGGCTGACCAGCCTCACCCTGCACCTCGGCATGGCCCGGCTCGACGTGCCCGAGGACTCGGCGGCGGCCGCACCGCTGACCCAGGCCCACGAACAGGCCAAGGAGCTGATGGTGGTGCTGCGGGACCTGGTGCACGGCATCCGCCCGCAGACGCTCGGCGACCTCGGGCTGCCGGCCGCCCTGTGGGAGCTGGCCGCGAGCTCGCCGGTGCCGGTGGCCGTCGACGCGGCGGAACTGCTCGACCGGTTGCCCGAGCGGATCGAGACGACCGCCTACTTCGTGGCCGCGGAGGCGCTGACCAACGTCGCCAAACACGCGCACGCCACGTCGGCGCAGATCCGGCTGACCCGGTCCGGGGATGACGGGATCGTGCTGGAGATCCAGGACGACGGCCTCGGTGGCGCCGACCCGGCCCGGGGTAGCGGGCTCACCGGGCTGGCCGACCGGGTCGCCGCCGTCGACGGGAGACTGCTGCTGGCCAGTCCCGCCGGTGGCCCCACCCTGCTGCGGGTCGAGCTGTGACCCGGGTGGTCCTGGCCGAGGACGGGGTGCTTCTTCGGGAGGGCCTGGTCGGGGTGCTGGTGCGGTTCGGGTTCGAGGTGGTGGCCGCGGTCGGTGACGCCGACGAGCTGATGACCGCGGTGAAGGAGCACTCCCCCGGGCTGGTGATCACCGACATCAAGATGCCACCGTCCTTTCAGGACGAGGGGCTGCGAGCGGCGGTCCGCCTCCGACAGGATCATCCGGGGCTGCCGATCGTGGTGCTGAGTCAGTACGTGCAGCAGGAGTACGCCGCTGACCTGATCGGCACCGGGGACTCGGTCGGCTACCTGCTCAAGGACCGGGTCGCCGACATCGCCGAGTTCGTGGCGGCCCTGCGCACCGTCGTCGGCGGCGGCACCGTCGTCGACCCGGACGTGGTGCGCCGCCTGATCAGCCGGCCGCACGATCCGCTCGCCGGGCTGTCCGGGCGGGAGCGGGAGGTGCTCGCCCTGATCGCCGAGGGGCGGTCCAACTCGGCGATCGCGGCGGCCCTGTTCATCAGCGACCCGGCGGTCGGCAAACACGTCGGCAACATCCTGTCCAAGCTGGGGCTGCCACCGACCGACGACACCAACCGCCGGGTCCTCGCCGTCCTCACCTATCTGCGGGCCCGCTGACCGGCTTCTGCCCGGACCCGAGCCGGTCTGCGGGCCCGCTGATCGCGGGTATCGGGTCCAGGGTCCACGTCGACGGGGCCCAGATCGGGGCCTCCGGGTCGCCGGTCAGGGCCAGGCCGACCCGCCAGGCGGACATCGCCGGCCGGTTCAGCGCCTGCCAGCGGGCGGCCAGGGCGACCCCGACCGCCGTGTAGCGGTCCGCCGACTCGCCCGAGGCCAGGACCGCCCCGTCGGCCAGCACCACCGCGCCGGCGGCACCGGTGTCGTCGAGGATCGCCAGGTAACTGGACTCCCGGCCGGCGATCGAGGCGTTGCTGCTGCGCGGATGCCAGGCCCCGGCGGCGTACCACAGGTCACGGTAGGCGCGGGCGTCGAGCGGCGGCCGCCAGCGGGGCGGGGCCGTCTCGGTCAGGCCCTCCAGCGCGACCGCGGCCGGCGGGTGACTGCGCGGATGACGGGCCGTCAGTGGTCCGGCAGCGCTCATGAACCCGGCCCCGCAGACCACCCGGGCGGACAGCAGACCGGGCCGGACGTCGAGCACCGGATGGATGCCGGCGTGCTCGACCGGGACGATGATCCGGCCGCCCGGATCCAGCCGGTCCAGCCAGTGCGGGGACACTCCGGCCACTCCCACGGTCACGATGATCCGGTCGTAGCGCTCCGCCGGCCCACCCGTGTATCCGTCGGCCGCCTCCACCCGTACCCCCGCAATCGCGGCCCTGGCCAGCGCGGACCTGGCCCGGGCCGCAACGTCGGCCTGAACGTCCACCGTGGTCACCGACGCGCCGAGGGTGGCGAGGAGCGCGGCGTTGTAGCCGGTGCCGGCGCCGATCTCCAGAATCCGCATGCCCGGCCGCACGGCCAGCGCCTCGATCATCAGGGCCATCAGCGACGGCTGGCTGGAGGAGCTGACCGGGACGGCGCCGTCCATCTTCGTGACCAGGACGTCGTTGCTGTAGACGGCCGGGAGGAAGTCGCGGTCGGCGGGCAGGATCCAGCGGCCGTCGCGGTGCCGGAACCCGTCCGGCACGAAGATCTCCCGGGGCACGGCGGCGAACGCCTCGGCCAGTGCGGGCGAGAGTTCGACGCCGTCGGCCCGGATCAGGTCCAGGTAACGCCGGCGGGCAACCTCCAT
>DATMVU010000149.1:0-6731 GCA_035562875.1 Actinoplanes sp.
CCGGCAGTCACAGTAACTGGTAAACGATTCATTTTCCTACCTTTATAGCCAATTTAAACCCATTAAAGGCACAACTTCCGGTCGTACGCCGGTAGAAGGTCGGCGTTTTGCCCCGTATTTTCGGCCGCTGTGGTTTGCCGCACCCGGCTACGGTGACCGCCGTGGATGTCGCCCGCACCTTCCTGACCGAGATCGACTCCCGCCTGCCGGGCGCCCTGACCGGCCTGTTCCTGCACGGTTCACTGTGCTGGGGCGAGTTCTTCCCGGGCAGCGACGTGGACTTCGTCGGGGTCTGGTCCACACCGCCCGACCACACCGCACTCCTCGCCGCCCACCAGGCGACGCAGACCCGCCACCCCGAGGTCGTCTTCGACGGTTTCCACTGCTCCCCGGCCGACCTGGCGGTCTCGTCCCGGTCCGTGGGCCGCCGCCCGGCCTACTTCCAGGGCGTGTTCGATCCGGCCGGTGAGATCGACATCAACCCCGTCACCTGGCACGAACTGGCCGAGCGAGCCGTGGTGATCCGCGGCGACCTGCCCCCGGTCCACACCGACCGGGCCGAGCTGCGGGAGTTCACCCGCGCGAACCTGGACACCTACTGGCGGTCCATCGCCACGATGATCGAGCAGGCCGGTCCCGGCGACGGCACCGAGGCATCCGACTCGTCAGTCGTCTGGGTGGTCCTGGGCGTGGCGCGCCTGCATCACCTGCTGGCCACCGGCGAACTCACCTCCAAGAGCGGTGCCGGCCGCTACGTCCTCGACTCCCTGGACGGCCGCTGGCACCGGCTGGCACACGAGGCGCTGCGCATCCGGGAACGCCCCGGCACTCCGACGGGCTACGACGACCCGCGCGAGCGGGCCCGCGACACCTACGAGTTCCTCAGCTGGGCGATCACCGACGGCCTGCGTCCCCTGCCCCGGGACGACACGTTCCGCCTCATCTCACCGCCGGACGGGCCGAACCTGGGGACGTGACGTTTCCGACTCGGATGCGCCTGGGCATGCGTCTGACCGCCGCGTCCTCCCGTCGATCGACACCTTCCGTACCCGGGTCGCCTCGTTAGCGGAGAGCGACCCGGCGGCCGGGACGCGGATCACCGCTCCGGTCGACGAGCTCGTTCTGGGCCTGCCGGTGCCGGGGCGGCGGTCCTGGCCGTACTGCGGGGCATCGTCCAGGCGCAGCAGGCGACAGCCGAACTGGCCGCCATGTCGGCGAACCTGCGGACCCTGGTCTCACACTTCCGCTACTGACGGGCCGGCGGTCAGGTCGACGATCAGGCTCAGGGTCCGGGTCAGGTGTGGTTCGGCGCGTCCGGCCCGGTGCGCGAGTGCCAGGTCGACGGTGATCGCCGGGGTCAGCGGCCGGTAGACGACACCCGCCAGGGCCAGGGCGGTGACCGGTTCCGGGACCACTGCCACGCCCAGTCCGCCGGCCACCAGGGTGATCAGGGTGGAGGTCTCACCGACCTCGTGCCGGATGCGGGGTTCGAGGCCGGCGTCCCGGAACAGGCCGAGGACCACCCCGTACATGGTCGACCGGCGGTCCGCCGAATGCACGATCAGGGCCTCGTCCCGCAGGTCGGTGATGCCGATGGCGGAGGAACGGGACAGCGGGTGGGCAGCGGGCAGCGCGACGACCAGCCGGTCACTGCGCAGCGGGGTCACCGTCAGAGCCGGGTCGGCGGCCGGTGGGCGCAGCAGCGCCACGTCGATCGCGCCGGTGCGCAGCGCCTCGATCTGGTCGGGGGCGAGCATCTCGCCACGGAACGAGAAGTCGACCCCGGGCAGGGCCACTGCCAGTTGCCGGGAGAGGACGGGCAGCAGGCTGTAGGTGACCGACCCGACACAGCCGATCGTCAGGTGGCCGACGGCTCCGGCGGCGACCCGGCGGGCTTCGTGACCGGCGTCGTCGAGGTCGGCGAGGAGGGCACGGACCCGCAGCAGGTAAGCGTTCCCGGCCTCGGTCAGGGCGACCCGCCGTGTGGTCCGGTGCAGGAGTTCGACACCCAGTGCCGCCTCCAGGCGCCGGATGGCCTGGGACAACGGCGGCTGGGCCATGTGCAGGCGGGCCGCGGCCCGGCCGAAGTGGCGTTCCTCGGCGACGACCAGGAAGTACCGAAGCTGCCGCAACTCCACCGATTGATACCTCAGAAGTCTCGATCACGCAGGATATTGATACTTCAACGTATCAAGGGGATCGCCTAGCGTGGCCGGTATGAGAGCCTTCGTCTACCGGGCGGTCCGCACCCCGTTCGGCCGGTTCAACGGTGCGCTGGCCGGTACCCGCCCCGACGACCTGGCCGCCGAGGTCATCCGGGAGCTGCTGAAACGTTCCCCGGACCTGGACCCGGCCGCGGCCGGTTCCTTGGACCCCGCCGCGGTCGGCTCCTTGGACCCCGCCGCGGTCGGCGAGGTGATCTGGGGCAACGCGAACGGCGCCGGCGAGGACAATCGCAACGTCGGCCGGATGGCCGCTCTGCTGGCCGGTCTGCCCACCTCGGTTCCGGCCACCACGGTGAACCGGCTGTGCGGCTCCGGCCTGGACGCCGCGATGATCGGTTCCCGGGAGATCGAGACCGGGGACGCCGAGGTGATCGTGGCCGGTGGGGTCGAGTCGATGACCCGCGCGCCGTGGGTGCTGCCGAAACCGGCGAAGGGTTTCCCGGCCGGCAACGTGACGGCGGTGTCGACGACTCTCGGCTGGCGCCTGGTCAACCCGCGGATGCCGGAGCCCTGGACCGCTTCCCTGGGCGAGTGCAACGAACTGCTGGCCGACCGGTTCGGCATCGATCGGGGGCGTCAGGACGAGTTCGCCGCCCGGTCCCACCGGCTCGCCGCGCAAGCCTGGAGTGACGGCTTCTACGACGATCTGGTGGCACCGGTCGACGGACTACTGCACGACGAGGGTGTACGACCGGACAGTTCGCTGGAGAAGCTGAGCAAGCTCAAGCCCAGTTTCCGGCCGGACGGCACGATCACCGCCGGGAACGCCTCCCCGCTCAGCGACGGCGCCTCCGCGGTCCTGCTCGGCTCCGAACAGGCGGCGGCACGGATCGGTCATGATCCGATCGCGGCGATCGTCGGCCGGGGCGCGTTCGCCCTGGATCCACAGGACTTCGGGTACGCCCCCGTGGAAGCCGCGAACAAGGCCCTGCACCGAGCCGGCATCGGCTGGGATCAGGTCGGGGCCGTGGAACTCAACGAGGCGTTCGCCGTACAGTCGCTGGCCTGTATCGACGCCTGGGGCATCGACCCGGCAATCGTCAACACCCGGGGCGGTGCGATCGCGATCGGTCATCCACTGGGCGCGAGCGGCGGCCGGATCCTCGGCACCCTCGCCAAGGTGCTGCACGAACGGGACGCCCGGTACGGGGTGGCGGCGATCTGTATCGGCGTCGGGCAGGGCCTGGCCGTCGTACTCGAAAAGGTCTCGTGAAGGGTCTGGGAAGATGAAAATCCGCGACACTGTGGACGAGGCGGTGGCCGGGATCGCCGACGGCAGCACCGTTCTGGTCGGCGGCTTCGGGCTGGCGGGCATGCCGTTCGACCTGATCGAGGGCCTGATCCGGCAGGGTGCGACCGGCCTGACGATCGTCAGCAACAACGCCGGGAACGGCGACGTCGGCTTGGCTGCACTGTTGAAGGCGGGCCGCGTACAAAAGGTGATCTGCTCTTTCCCTCGGCAGTCCGATTCCTACGTCTTCGACGACCTGTACCGGACCGGCCGCATCGAGTTGGAGGTCGTCCCGCAGGGCAATCTCGCCGAGCGGATGCGCGCCGCCGGAGCCGGGATCGGCGCCTTCTACTGCCCGACAGCGGTCGGCACCCCGCTGGCCGAGGGTAAGGAGACCCGAACCATCGACGGCCGCGACTACCTCCTCGAGTATCCGATCAAGGGTGACGTGGCCCTGATCAGCGCACACCGTGCCGACCGGATGGGCAACCTGGTCTACCGCAAGACCGCCCGCAACTTCGGCCCGGTCATGGCGACCGCCGCGACCACCACGATCGTGCAGGTCAGTGAGGTGGTCCCGGTCGGTTCACTGGATCCGGAGACGGTTGTCACGCCGGGCATCTTCGTGGATCGGGTGGTCCGCGCCGAGGCCCGCCACTACATGGTGCAGGGGGCCCGCTGATGTCGTTGTCCACCGACGAACTGGCTGCTCTGGTCGCCCGCGACATCCCGGCGGACTCCTACGTCAACCTGGGGATCGGCCAGCCCACCAGGGTCGCCGACCATCTCACGCCGGAGCAGGGTGTCATCCTGCACACCGAGAACGGCATGCTCAACATGGGCCCGGCCGCGACCGGTGACGACGTCGACCCGGACCTGACGAACGCCGGGAAGGTGCCGGTGACCGAGCTGCCCGGTGCCTCGTATTTTCATCACGCCGACTCGTTCCTGATGATGCGCGGTGGCCATCTCGACGTCTGCGTGCTCGGCGCCTTCCAGGTATCGGTGCACGGTGATCTGGCGAACTGGCACACCGGCGCCGCCGACGCGATCCCCGCGGTCGGTGGGGCGATGGACCTCGCGATCGGCGCCAAGCAGGTGTTCGTGATGATGACCCTCTTCGACAAGCAGGGCCGGCCGAAGCTCGTGCCGGCATGCACCTATCCGCTGACCGGCCTACGGTGTGTGAGTCGCGTCTACACCGACCTCGCCGTCTTCGACGTGGGGCCGGGCGGAGCTGTGGTCCGGGAGTCCTTCGGGATCACCCGCGAGCAGCTCCGGCAGGTGACGTAACCTCGTTGTCTCGTTCTGCGTTGTCTCGTCTGCTTGAGGAGCCGCTGGGTTGGAACTGGGTGAGGCGCGGGAGCTCGCCGCCGGGCTGATGGCACGGCACGGGCTCAAGGGCTGGCGGTTGACGTTCGACAACGCCAAGACCCGAGCGGGGGTCTGCCGGCCCGCCACCAAGGAGATCGGGCTGTCCCGGGTGCTCATGCGCCTCTACACGGCCGACCAGGTCACCGAGACCGTGCTGCACGAGATCGCGCACGCGCTCGTCGGCGCCCGGCACGGGCATGACGCGGTGTGGCGGGCCACCGCCCAGCGGATCGGCTGCTCCGGCACCCGCTGCGTGCCGGAGGACGTCCCCCGCGTGGAGGGGTCCTGGGTGGGTTTCTGCCCGGCCGGGCACCGCACCACGGCGCATCGCCGGCCGACCCGGGTCCGGTCGTGTTCCCGCTGCTCCCGGGCGTTCGACAGGGGTGCGGTGTTCGCCTGGATCTATCGAGGGCAGGCGGCGCCGATGCAGGCGGCCTACGCCGCCGAGATGGTGCGGGTGCAGGGCGGGCGGCCGGGTGTCGCGTTCAAGATCGGCGACCGGGTCCGGCTCAAGGGCGGCGGGAAGTACGGCGGCCTGGTCGGCACCATCGTCAAACAGGGCCGCAGCCGTTACCACGTGCAGACCCGCGCCGGACTGCTGAACGCCACGTTCGCGATGGTCGAGCCGGTGGCTTGACCTTCACACTGTGACAACCCTTTGACTGGGGACCGAGAGAGGTGGTCCCCATGAACACGACCCGCGTCCGCCAGGGCTTGGCGCACGACAACTCGTCGGTTCGGCTCCAGGCCGCGCTGGCCGCCGGCACGGCACCCGACCCGCAGCTGATCGAGGCTCTTGTCGAGCGGTGCGCCGTCGAGCCCGACTTCTTCGTCCGCGACATGCTGACCTGGGCGCTGACCAGGCATCCGTCGTCCGGCACGGTCCCCCGGCTGATCGTCGAGCTGGACTCGCCCCGGGCGCAGGCACGCAGTCAGGCCCTGCACTCCCTGTCCAAGATCGGCGACCGGTCCGCGTGGCCGGCGATCACCCGCGAACTCCTCACCGACAGCGACGACGAGGTGGCCCGCGCGGCTTGGCGCACCGCCGCCGGCCTGGTCCCCGCCGGTGCGGAGCCCGAGCTGGCTTCGCACCTGACGACCCAGTTGGGCCGGGGCGACCGCGAGACACAGTTGAGCCTGAGCCGAGCCCTGATCACCCTGGGCGAGGTGGTCCTGCCACTTCTGGCCGACAAGGCGAACACCGCCGACCTTGCGGTACGCCACCACGCGCTAGCCACCACCCACCTGTTCCACGACCCCGAAGCCGGTTTCGAGTTCGCCGTCGACCAGGCAAAACGCATCGTAGCCCTCGGCCCGGACGGCCCACCCGGCCCCACCGCCACCGCCACCACCCCACCACCCGCACCCACCGCCGGATCGCCCAGCCTCGCCGCACCATCCGCCGCACCGACCGGCCCCGCCGCACTACTCAGCCCCACCGCTGCGCCTCCCGGCCCCGCCGCACCCACCGCCACCGTTACCGGCCGCACCACATCCGCCGTCGCGCCTCCCGGCCCCACCGCCGCCGTCGCCGTTGCCGGCCCCGCCGCGCCCACCGCGAGTTAGAGGGACGATCGTTCTGTGTTGATCGGGGATGTGGCTCGGCGGTCCGGGGTCAGTGCTCGCATGCTGCGGCACTACGACTCGATCGGGCTGGTCCGGCCGACCGGGCGCACCACGTCCGGCTATCGCGAATATTCCAGTGACGACATCCGCCGGATCTTCCACATCGAGAGCCTGCGCTCCTTGGGCCTGTCGTTGAAGGAGGCCGGCCGGGCGCTGGACGATCCGGCGTTCGACCCCTCCGATCTCGTCGGCGAGCTGATCACCCGCACCCGGGAACGGATCGCCGCCGAGACCCGGCTGCTCACCCGGCTGCAACAGATCGGTGTCGCCGGGGC
>DATMVU010000150.1:0-6633 GCA_035562875.1 Actinoplanes sp.
AACGAACTGTTCGACCGCAACGTGATCACCATCGACGCCTTCGACTGGGCGCACCGTACCGGGACGAACCCGGTACACGAACCGGACGACGACCTCTGCAAGAGCCGGCCGTCGCGGCCCCGGATGTACGAGTCGACCTTCGCCCACGAGTGGCAGCATCTGCTCGCCTACTACACCGACCCGGACGAGGAGGTGTGGATCAGTGAGGGCCTGGCCGATTACGCCCAGACACTCACCGGGTATGTGGACGCGGCCATCGGCGTGTACCACCGCGGGTTCGACAACCACATCGTCTGCTATCAGGGCTTCGGGAGCGTGAAGACCACCTTCAACCCGAATCCCCGCAACTGCGGGGGCCCCTCCAACTCGCTCAACCTCTGGTCCGAGGGGGACGCGGACGAGATCCTGGCCGATTACGGCATCGTCTACGAATTCATCCTTTACCTGCGAGACCGATTCGGTACGAAGACCCTCACGGCCCTGCACCAGGACAAGAAGAACCACGGCCTCGCGGCGATCAGGGCCGCGCTGCCGAAGAGTGCGAAGCTCCACGACGTCCTGCACGACTTCCAGACCCTGACACTCGTCGACAAGATCGCCAGCCGGCCCGGAGCCGTGGTGAAGGGTGTCCCCCGGGAACGGGTCACCACCCCGAGCCTGAACACCACGGTGAACCTGGACAACCCGTCGTCCTACGGCAAGCCCGGTGTGACCCCGAACGGAGCCGACTACATCAAGCTGCCGAAGGGGGCGCGCACCCTCCGTTTCGAAGGCGCCACGACACTGCCGCCGGTGCCGCTGGCCTGGACCCTCGACGACGGAATGCTCTTCTCCGGCAACACCCCGGACACCGACAGCACAGCGGCACGGCAGGTCGACGTACCGGCTACCGACCCGGTGCTGCGGTTCAAGACGACCTACGGGCTGGAGGAGAAGTTCGACTACGGCTACGTCACCGTGTCCAGCGACGGCGGCAAGACCTGGCAGATGCTGAAGGGCACCCACACCGTCGACGGCCCGCTCGGGCCGGCCCTCACCGGCAAGGCAGCAGACGTCACCCTCGACTTCGACCTCAAGGCGTACGCCAAGAAGCGCATCCTGATCGGCTTCCGCTACGTCAGTGACGGCGCGGTGAGCATCGGAGGCTGGCACGTCTCCAACGTCAAGATCGGCTCGACAGCGGCCGGTGGCAACAGCCTGGCCGGCTGGAAGTCGCCCACCCAGATCCGCCCGATCGCCGTGGCCAACTGGCACGTGACCCTGGTCGGCCTGGCTCGCAAACGGGTCAAAGTCGTCCCGATGACCGACTTCGCCAAGGTCAGTCACTATCCGAAGGTTGTCGCGATCATCGCTTACGACGAACCGACAGGCACTGTCACTCAATCCGCCCCCTACACCTTGAAAGTCGACGGCAAGTCGTTCCCTGCCGTCGCCTCGAAGCCGAAGCCGAAGCCGAAGCCGTAGCCGCCCCTCAGGGTCCGGTCTCGTCTCCGGACCCTGCCCCGACCTCAGGTTCCATCCCGCAGTCCCCGTGGAGACACGCCCAGCCCGCTCGGCACGGTCGCGCGCAGTCCATACGGCCTCGTCGTCCCGGATCAGGGAGGCAGTACCTGGTCAGGAGGGTGGCAGCACCCCATAGATCAGTGCGGTCGAACCCGAACCGGCCCGGTTGACCTGCCCGCCACAGAGCACCCAGGCTCCGGTGGCGGGCAGATCCGCCAGGTTGGCGAGAACCTCCAGACTGACCCGCCGCTGCCGGTAGACGAGCCGGGACACCGTGAAGTCGGTGTCGGAACTGACATCCGGACTGAAAGCGTCGGTCCCGGTGCCACCGCGCTCACCCAGACGGCCGGTGTCGATCAGCCACTGCACGGTCTCCGGAGCGAAACCGGGATGTGGCAGGAACGCGTCGGATCCGAAACGCTCCGCCCAGCCGGTCCGGATCACCACCACCGACTCGGCCGGGATACGCCCGAACTTCTGCTCCCATCGCCGTAGGTCGGGCACGCTCACCGCGTATCCCGGATCGTCCGCGCACCGGGCCCGCACGTCGACGAGCACCACCGGCCGGAAGAGGTCGTCGGGCTTCATCTCGTCGGCGAGCAGACCGCCGGGGGTGAAATGGCCCGGAGCGCCCCAATGGGTGCCGGTGTGCTCACCACCGAACACCGTCTGCAGGTAGAAGCCGTCCTTCTCCAGTGTCGCGACGGTCTCCAGCCGGGGCGGTGGATCCCCCGGGAACACGCTCACCCGGGCTGGATCGTTGACGTGCGACAGGCTGACCAGCCGCAGTCTCCCCAGCACGTCGGCACCGTTCGTCGTCATCTCGCACATCCGTGCACCCACCCGTCGTCAGCCCGCCCCGGCACGCACTCATTCAGCGCGCTCCGGGATCCGTCCGGCCACCATACGCCATTGACAGTGTCATGGTGACAGTGTCATTGTCAGGGCATGTGGACGATGGAGCAGTTGGTCGAGAGGGTCAGCGCGGCACTGGCCGCGGAGTACCCGGGCGCACCCAACGGCCGCGTCCGGGAGGTTCCCGATCGCAGATCCATCCGGTGGTACACGACGATCGGCCTGGTCGACCGGCCGCTCGGCACCCGAGGGCGCACCGTCTTCTACGGGCCGCGCCATCTCCTGCAACTCGTCGCGATCAAGCGGCGGCAGGCGGCCGGTCTCACTCTCGCCGAGATCCAGGCGGAGCTGTCCGGGGCTTCGGAGGACGCCCTGGCCGAGGCCGCCCGAGTGCCGGATGGGCTGCTCGCCACCGACACACCACACGGTGACTCCTCGGCCCGGCCGCTGTTCTGGAAAGCCTCCCCCGTCGCGTCTGCGGAGACCGCCGGTCCCGGCAACACTCCCACCTTCGACGACACCGGCCCACCCGGCAGCACCCGCCAGGCATTGGCGGCCACCCTCGCGGAGCTGGACGAGCGGTCGTCGCCGTTCCCCGGACTGATCACCGGCGTCCCGCTGGGCGGCGGCGTGATCCTGCTGCTGCCCCGGCACACCACCGACATCGACCGCGACGACATCGCCGCGGCCGCCCGGCCCCTGCTAGACCTGCTCGCTTCCCGCGGGCTCACCGATGGGAGAGATTCATGATCATTTCTGTGAACCCGATGGGACCGGCCGAACTGGAACGCCACCGGCCCGCGGACGACGCCGGCCTCGGCGCGCTGCTGACCGAGCGGGGCAACCTCCCGCTCGACCGTCTCGACGTCCGCGCCTCGATCAGCGGTCTGCTGGTCCGGACCGAGGTGACCACCGAGTTCGTCAACGCCCACGACACCGCTCTCGAGGCGACCTACGTCTTCCCGCTGCCCGATCGCGCCGCGGTCACCGGGATGACGATGACCGCGGACGACCGGGTCGTCGTCGCCGAGCTGCACGAGCGCGGCGCCGCCCGCGAGCAGTACGACCAGGCCATCGCGGCGGGCCAGCGGGCCTCCATCGCCGAGGAGGAGCGGCCCGACGTCTTCACGATGCGAGTCGGGAACATCCCGCCGGGCGAGCGAGTCGTCGTGCGCCTGCGGCTCGTCGGCCCTCTGGCGTATGAGGACGGCGCCGCGACCTTCCGCTTCCCGCTGGTCGTCGCACCGCGATATGTCCCCGGCATCGTGCTCGGCGGGCCGCAGGCCGGTGACGGCCATGAACCCGACACCGACGCGGTGCCGGACGCGTCCCGCATCTCACCGCCGGTGTTGCTCCCCGGCTTCCCCAATCCGCTGCGGCTGTCCATCAGCGTCGACATCGACCCGGCCGGCCTGGAGCTGGGAGACGTGCGCTCCAGCCTGCACACCGTCACCGAGCAGGGCGGGACCCTGCGCATCGCGCCGGGCGAGCGTGCCGACCGTGACTTCGTGCTCCGGCTCGTCTATGCGGCCGGTTCCGAAGCCGCCGTCGCCGTCGCCGACGAGGACGGCGGCCAGGGCACGTACCAGCTCGTGGTCCTTCCGCCGGAGGCGACCGCGGCACCCCGTCCCAAAGATGTGGTACTGCTGCTGGACCGCTCCGGCAGCATGGGCGGCTGGAAGATGGTGGCCGCCCGGCGGGCTGCTGCTCGTGTCATCGACACACTGACCGCCGCCGACCGGTTCTCGGTCATCACCTTCGACCACGTGGTCGAGTGGCCGGACCGCCTCGGCAGCACACTCGTCGACGCCACCGACCGCAACCGTTACCGGGCCGTGGAACACCTGGCCCGCGCTGATGCCCGCGGCGGCACCGAACTACTCAGCCCGCTCACCACAGCGCTCGCCATGCTGTCCGACAACCCCGGCCGCGATCGTGTTCTGGTGCTCGTCACCGACGGTCAGGTCGGCAACGAGGACCAGATCGTGCAGCAGGTCAGCCCGCTGATCGGCGGGATCCGGGTGCACACCGTCGGCATCGACCGGGCCGTCAACGCCGGTTTCCTCGGGCGACTCGCCGCGATCGGCGCCGGGCGTGCGGAGCTGGTGGAGAGCGAGGACCGCCTGGACGAGGCGATGGAGCAGATCCACCGGCGGATCGGTGCACCCGTCGTCACCGGGCTAACCGTGACCGGCGACGGCTTCACCCCGATCGACGGATCACGCACGCCAGCACGCCTTCCGGGTCTCTACCCCGGAGTTCCGCTCGTGATCACCGGGCGGTACTCGGGAGCAGCCGAAGGCTCCCTGACGGTGACCGGGCGCACCCGGGACGACAAGGCGTTCCAGACCACGGTGCCGGTGCAGCGCCGGTCCGAGCCCGCGGTCACCTCCCTGTGGGCCCGGGCCAGGCTGCGGGACCTGGAGGATGCGTTCACCTCCGGAGACCGTTCGCTGGAGTCCGAGATCGTCGGCACCTCGCTGCGGTTCGGGGTGCTCTGCCGGTTCACCTCCTTCGTGGCGGTGGACGAGCGGGTGGTGAACGAGGGCGGCCAGTCGCGACGGGTCACCCAGCCGGTCGAGCTGCCGTCCGGATGGGAGACGCCACCCCCGGCACCACCGGTCTTCCACCTCGCCGCGGCATCATCACCGTTCCCCGGAGCAGTCGCCCCGATGGCGACACCAGCGGCCATGCCCCCTCAGTCGCCCACACCGGGTGCTCCGGCTCCGGTCCGGCCGGGTGGCATGCCGCCGTGGGCGGGCCATGCCGGCAGTGCACAACCCCGGGGCCGCAGTGCGTTCGCTGGGAAGTCCGGCCCGGCTACTCCTCCCCCGGCACCGTCCACAACAGGGGCGCCTGCCGGCGGTCCCGCATTCGATGCCCCGGACGACGGAGGCCGATTCGGCAGCGCACCATCAGCGCAGCCGGTCAGCGGTGCTCCCGGCGGCAGCCCTACTCCCCACCAGCAATTCGACACTGGCCCGGCAAGCGGAATCGCACCGGACCAGGGCAGTGGCGCCGGTTCCGGTGAAGCTGGAGCGCCGGGTGGGTGGGCCGATGCCCCCGACAGCAGTGCCCCTGCCAGTCCTGCCCCGCCGGCCGGTCCCAGCACACGAGGCTTCGCGGGTCCGGTGCAGCGTTCACGGCCCTCGGGTGCTCCGGGACGGTGGCTGTCCCGCGGTTCCACATCGAGCGACAGCGGGTCCGCCGTTGACGGACTGCGCGAGTTGGCAGCCTTCGAGGCGACCCGGCTGCGGGAGACCGCGTGGCAGCCCGCACTCGACCGGCGTGACATGCTCGACGACCTCGTCAGCCGGCTGTCCGTGCTGCTCGAGCCGGTCGCGGACGCGGCGGCCGATCCCGTCCGCGAGCTGGTGAAGCTCCTCCGCGGTGACGGCAGCCTCGACGAGAAGTGGTCGACTGCGATCCGGGTCCTGGAAGAGTTCGCCACCGGCAAGGTAGCCAAGAAGCGCCCGTTCTGGAAATCCTGACCCTTTGACGGTTCCCGGCCTTGGGGCTACGACACCCCAGGGCCGGGGCCGCCACCGCCGAGCTTGCCACCCGCCAGACCAGTCCGCCGAGCCTGTCACCGCCTCATCTGCCACCGCCGGATCTGCGGTCATCGCCGGGAGCAGGGATCGACCTCGAAACCTGATCCCGGCCGCCCTTAACGGCGGGTAACGCCGCAGCATGCATCGGCGGAGAAATTCACCGCCTCGCCCGGCACTACCGGGTCTGCCACCGCCTCGCCCGGCACTACCGGGTTGCCGCCGCTGGTTCACTTTCAGCCGGGCTCTGGGTTGGAGTTGTTAAGGCCGGGTCCCTCCGTTGGCCAGCTGGCTGCAGTGCTGGTTCTTCGGGGCGAAGGGAGCGGTGGGCGAATGGATGCCGGCTGCTGATCGCTACCTGTCGTTTGTGGATTCCGGAGAGTCTGTGGGTTCTGGAGAATTTGTGGGTTCCGGAGAGTGGGGTGACCAGGAATGTAGGGCTGATACTGCTTCCTCGTGGGAGAGGGATCCGCGTTCGAGCTGGAGGTTCTGCAGGAAACGGATGGCGGCTCCTACCTGGCGACCGGCGGGGATTTCCAGGGTTGTCATGATCTCCTTTCCGGTCAGCGGGATCTGGATGCCAGGCAGCCGGGTGTACCTGGCTTGGTGGGCTGCCTTCCGGGCGTCTGCCTCGCGTTGTGCTTGACCTTTGGATTCGCGAACCGCGTGCCACTCGTCGTAGGTGGCGTGTTCCCGGGCCTCGGCGGCGTGCTCGATCCAGCCTTCG
>DATMVU010000151.1:0-3960 GCA_035562875.1 Actinoplanes sp.
CACCGGCTCCGCCTCGGCCGGCACGATCTCCGGAACCCTCTACCGAGACCCGAACACCCCCGTGGCCCGCTGGCTGGCGTCGAACTCCGGCGACTCCCGAGCCACCGTGATCCGCGACCGGATCGCCAGCCAGCCGGCCACCCGCTGGCTGTCGTCGTTCAACCTCGGCACCGTCGGCACCGAGGTGGCGACCTACGTCAACGCCGCGAACGCGGCAGGGCAGATCCCCGCACTGACCGTGTACGGCATCACCAACCGTGACTGCGGCGGCGCCAGCTCCGGCGGCGCCCCCGACCTGACCCAGTACCAGACGTGGATCGGCTCCATCGCCCGCAACCTGGGCACCCGGACGGTGATCCTCAATCTGGAGCCCGACTCGATCGCCCTGCTCACCTGCCTGAACAGCAGCGAGATCGCGGCCCGCAACCAGGCACTGCGCACCGCCACCCAGACCCTGAAGTCCGCGAACCCGAACGCGAAGGTCTACCTGGACGGCGGGCACTCGGCCTGGAACAGCGCCACCGACCAGGCGTCCCGGCTGGTGGCCGCGGGCATCGCGAGCGCCGACGGCTTCTACACCAACGCGTCCAACTTCCAGCCGACGAGCGCCGAATCGGCGTACGGTCGCGCCATCATCTCCGCGCTCGCCAACCAGGGCGCCGGCGGCAAACGGCAGGTGATCGACGTCAGCCGCAACGGCGGGGCCAGCGGCGACTGGTGCGGCGACGACAACACCGACCGCCGGATCGGCCGGTACCCGACGGTGGACACCGGCGACACTAACATCGACGCCTACCTGTGGATCAAGCCACCGGGCGAGGCGGACGGCTGCCGGTACGCGGCCGGATCGTTCCAGCCGGATCTGGCCTACAGCCTGGCGAGCAGCGCCGCCAACCCGCCGTCCTCACCGCCGCCCGCGTCCCCGTCGTCGTCCCCGTCCACCCCGCCCTCGTCGTCACCGTCCCCGTCGGCCCCGGCCGGCGCGTGCGGTGCGACGTTGCGGGCGGTGAGCGTCTGGAGCGGCGGCTACCAGGGTGAGGTCACGGTCCGGGCGGGCAGTGGCACCACCGGGTGGACGGTCTCCTGGACCCCGCCGTCCGGTTCCACGATCAGCCAGGCCTGGAACGGCACACTGACCAGCTCGGGTTCCACGGTCAGCGTCCGCAACGTCTCCTGGAACGGCAACCTGCCCGCCGGCGGTTCCACCACGTTCGGCTTCACCGCCTCCGGCACCGCCGGAACCCCGGCCCTGACCTGCACCTCCCCCTGACCACGGGTGGCCGGGGCCCACCAGCCCCGGCCACCGCGGCGACCCGGCCCAGGGGATCCGCACCTTCGGGCCCGCTGCGGCGTGGGTGGGCGCCGCGTACGCTGACCCCCGCCGGGAGCCGGCGCGCACGGTCCGGAGACTTCGATGACGGTCGCTGAATTCCGTTACTGCGTGTATGCTCACCCTCACTCGGCCTAGGGAAGGCGGGCGCCAAAATGGGGAGTCTCGACACACCCACCACGGTGGGCGGCGGAGACGTTCTGATCGATATCACGCGGGTGCCGTTGGAGAAGCTCGCCGGACTCGAATCGGCGCAGTTGCGCAGACTGACGGAGCGGTTCGCGCGGGAGGCAGCGGAGCCCTCCTCGGGGACGCTGTACTCCTTCGGATCGTTCATCTGAGGCGTGCTCGCGGTTCCGGCACGCGAGGTCGTCCTCAAGCTCCACGAGCGCTGCAACATCGCGTGCGATCACTGCTACATGTACGAGGCCGCCGATCAGGGCTGGCGTGACCGGCCGGTCCGGATGGCCGCGGCGACGGTGACGCGGACCGCTCAGCGGCTGGCCGAGCATGCCGTGGCTCACCGGCTGGACGCCGTCCGGGTGGTCTTCCACGGTGGGGAGCCGCTGCTGGCCGGGCCCGACCGGATCGAGCAGGCGATCCTGGCGTTCCGGGAGGCGACGCCGCCCGGGATCGCGGTGGAGTTCGGGGTGCAGACCAACGGCATCCTGCTGACCGAGGCGTTCCTCGGCCTGTTCCGCCGGTACCGGGTGCGGGTCGGGGTGAGCCTGGACGGTGATCGGGCCGCCAACGACAGGCATCGCCGGTACGCCGGCGGCCGTAGTTCGTTCGCGCCGGCGGTGGCCGGGATCCGGCGGCTGCGGCAACCCGAGAACCGGGACGTCTACGCCGGTCTGCTCTGCACCGTCGACCTGGCGAACGATCCGGTCGGGACCTACGAGGCACTGCTGGAGCACCGGCCGCCGCGTGTCGACTTCCTGCTGCCGCACGGCAACTGGGCGCATCCGCCGCCGGGGCTGGGCCCGCGGACCGGGACCCCGTACGCGGACTGGCTGATCGCGATCTTCGACCGCTGGTACTCGGCGCCGGTACCGGAGACCGAGGTCCGGATCCTCGACTCGATCATGTCGCTGTTGCTCGGTGGCCCGGCCGCGACCGAGGTGCTCGGGCTGGAACCGCCGACCGCGGTGGTCGTGGAGAGCGACGGCACCCTGGAGGGCAACGACGCGCTGAAGACCACCGACGGGGCCGCCACCACCGGGCTGTCGGTGCACACGCACTCCCTCGACGACCTGCTCGCCCATCCGCCGATCGCCGCCGCCCGGCTCGGCCGCGACGGGCTGGGACCGGAGTGCCGCGCCTGCCCGGTGGTGGCGGTCTGCGGCGGCGGCCTGCACGCCCACCGGTACGCCGCCGACGGGACCTTCGACCATCCGTCGGTGTACTGCGACGACCTGTTCGCCCTGATCGCCCACATCCGTGCCCGCCTCACCGCCGACCTGTCCGCCCCCGGCGCCTGACCCGAATCGAGCACCCAGCATGACGGCGAGTGAGCAGGAACTGGTCCTCTCCGAGGCACAGATCGATGAGATCGCTTCCGGACAGCCGACCGCCGCGACACTCGCCCTGCTGAGTACCGGGCAGGCCGCGCTGCGCCGGGTCCTGTTGTGGAGTGTGGCGCGGCGCCTGGGCGAGCCCGCGTCCGAGGCGTTCGCGCTGCTCGGCTCGGCGGCGGAGGCCGCCCGGGAGGCGGTCGAGGAGATCGTGGTGCGGCCGTTCGCCCACGACTGGGGGCTGCGCGCACTCACCGCCGACCCGGAGACCGCCCTCACCGGCCTGAGGACCCTGGCCACAGCAGCGGCGGTACGGGCTGGGCTGGACGTGGACACCACTCTCCCGGTCACCGGGGACGAGCTGTTCCTTCCCGGGCTGGGTGTCGCCGACCGGTTGCACTGCGGCACCGTCACGGTGCGGCAGGCCGCCGGCGAACCGGCTCTGGGCTGTCCGCATCCCGGCGCGCCGGCGCCCCGGTGGCGGGCTGCCCGGACGGTCGGGCTCACCGGCGACTGGTCGATCACCCTCGAGGAGCACGAGCCGCGGAGGATCGTTCTCGGCCGGCCGCTGGCGCTCACCCCCGCGGCGTTGCAGGCCGCCGAGGTGTCGCTCCAGCGGGCGTGGGCGGTCGTCCGGGCCGATTTCCCGGGGTACGCGCCGACCGTCCGGCACCTGCTCAGGTCGCTGGTCGCGCTGGCCGGTGACGACACCAGGTCGAACAGCTCGTCCTCGCCGGTCGCCGTCGGCTGCATCGCCATGGACCTGGACGTCCCGGTGCCGGTCACCACCCACATGCTGATCCACGAGACCCAGCATCTGCTGCTGGCCGCGACCGACGATCTGGCGCCGCTGTGTGTGGCCGACTGCCGGGAGACGTTCCGGGCCCCGTGGAAACACTTCCCGCGGCCCACCCCGGCGATGCTGCAGGGTGTGTTCGCGCACTCCGCGGTGATCGAGTACTGGCTGACCCGGTGGCGGGCCGGCGAGGACGACCGGCAGGCGCTGTGGAACTTCACCTATCTGCGGGAGGTGACCAGCCCGGCGATCGCCGAGGTGCGCGGGTCGGCGGACCTGACGACGGCGGGCCGCCGGCTGGTGGACGGGCTGCTCGCCCG
>DATMVU010000152.1:0-3567 GCA_035562875.1 Actinoplanes sp.
TGGTAGCCACGACGTCGACATCGAGCACATCACCCTCAGCCTGGTCACCCGGATGGAGGTCGAAGGCGGCGAGGAAGAAGGGGCGGCGGCCGGCGAGTTCCACCGCGTCACCGGCAGCAGCCCGATCCGGCTGGCCGAAGGACGGCATTCGAAGACGCCGAGGAAGAATCCGAGGATTAGGACCATGCTGGTGGTGACGGCGTGTGCCGTCACGCCGTCACCACCGGCACAACAGACCACCGCGCGCGTATCCCACTCCTGCGGTCCCAGTGGGCGCGTGTCTCGACTCGGGGTCGTAACGTGATCGCGGCGGTGTGGCACCGCCACGACCATTACGGGAAGCGAGCCATGACGACCACCGACGAGACGCAGGCATCCGGTCAGGAGCCCGCATACGCTGTTCCCGCCGTCGTGGACACGCCGCCGCAACGTGAACACCGCGGTGGAACCCTGCCGGCGTGGTTGCTCAAGCACCGGGTGCAACCGGTCGGTCCGGCCGCCAGCGAGGCGCACGCCGAACAGCATGCGTGGTGGAAGGTGATGTGCCTGACCGGTGTCGACTACTTCTCCAGCCTCGCCTACGTGCCGGCGATCGCCGCCGCAGCGGCCGGTGCCGTCTCACCGCTGGCCACCCTGCTCATCGTGTTGCTGACTCTGCTCGGCATGCTGCCGATGTACCGGCGGGTGGCCAAGGAGAGCCCGCACGGCGCCGGATCGGTGGCCATGCTCGAACGGCTGCTGCCGTTCTGGCGTGGCAAGATCTTCGTCCTCGTGCTGCTCGGCTTCGTGGCCACCTCATGGATCATCACCATCACTCTGTCGGCCGCCGACGCCAGCCTGCACGTGCTGGAGAACCCACACGCCCCGCAGTTCCTGCACGGCCACGCCGTGGCGCTCACCGTCGTGCTGCTCCTGCTGCTCGGCGGGGTGTTCCTGCTCGGCTTCAGCGAGGCGGTCATCGTCGCGATCCCCCTGGTGGCGGTATTTCTCGGCCTGAACGCCGTGATCGTCGGCGTCGGTGTCGCCGAGATCGTCACCACGCCCGGCACCTGGTCGGCGTGGACCACCGCGCTCACCGCGAACGGCGGCGGTCCCGGCGACCTGATCGTGCCCGCATTGCTCGCGTTCCCGCTGCTGGTGCTGGGCCTGTCCGGGTTCGAGACCGGGGTCAGCATGATGCCGCTGGTCGCTGCCACCGGCGCCGACGAGCAGCAACGGCTGCGTTCACGGATCCACAACACCCGCAAGCTGCTCACCGGCGCCGCGCTGATCATGAGTGTCTACCTGCTCGCGAGTAGCTTCGTCACCACGCTGCTCATTCCCGCCGCCGAGTTCGCCGAAGGGGGCGCCGCCAACGGGCGTGCCATGGCCTGGCTGGCCCACGAGCAGCTGGGTGAGGTGTTCGGCACCGCCTACGACGTCAGCACCGTGCTGATCCTCTGGTTCGCCGGCGCGTCCGCGATGGCCGGCCTGATCAACATCGTGCCCCGCTACCTGCCCGGATACGGCATGGCCCCGGAATGGGGCCGCGCCGTCCGCCCCGTCGTGCTCGTCTACACGATCATCAGCATCGTCATCACCATCGCGTTCGACGCCGACGTCGACGCCCAGGCCGGCGCCTACGCCACCGGCATCCTGGCCATGATGGTCTCCGGCGCGTTCGCCGTCACCGTCGCGGTGTTCCGGGCCCGGCAGCACCTGGCCGGAATCGGGTTCGGGCTACTCACCGCGATCCTGTGCTATGCACTGGCCGAGAACGTCATCGACAAGCCCGACGGCATCACCATCTCGGCGATGTTCATCGCCGGCATCATCGCCGTCTCGTTGATCTCGCGGGTGTCGCGCACCACCGAGCTTCGCACCGACCGCATCGAGTTCGACGACAACGCCCGCCGGTTCATCACCGAGACCCTCAGCCACGACGGGAGGGTCAACCTGATCGCCAACCGCCGCCAGGCCGGCGACAACGCCGAATACACCAGCAAGGAACGCGAGCAACGAGGCGACAACCCCGTGCCCGGCAGCGCCGACATCATCTTCCTCGAGATCGACGTCGTCGACCCGTCCGCCTTCAGCAACACCCTCACCGTCCGCGGCGTCGAAGTCGAGGGCCACCGGGTGCTACGCGCCGCTGCCCCCGCAGCACCGAACGCCATCGCTGCGATCCTGCTCGCGCTGCGCGACACCACCGGCGTACGACCACACTGCTATTTCGCCTGGGCCGAAGGTAGCCCGCTGGTCCACATGATCCGTTATTTCCTGCTCGGCCGAGGCGACACCGCACCCGTCGCCCGCGAGATCATCCGCAAACATGAGGCCGACCCCAGCCGGCGCCCCGGTATCCACGTCGGTGCGTGACAGCAGCATCGGCGTGATGTCCGTACGGGGTGTCCCGACATGACCGACGACGAAGGCGACCGCGATATCAGCTGTCACCAGGAGTCGGAAGCGTCGTACTGGCCGACTCGGACGACGCTCGAACCCGACATGGCTGTCAACGCTCGCGGCGGCCGCGGACGGCGACACCGGAGCAGGTCGGCGCCGGGTCAGTGGACCGTCCAGAAGCGATTTCCCCAGTACGGGGCCGGGCGCGCGTGTGCGAGCGCGTCCATGAGCCCCACACAGCTGTGTTGCGCGGCCTGCTGCAGGGTGGGCAACGCCGTCAGTTTGGCGGGGGTGGCGTAGCAGGTCACCACGGCGTTGTCATCGGCGATCAGGGCGCCGCCGTTGACCAGCTTGCGCCAGCGGCAGATGGTGTAGCGCCCGTCGGTCACCGTCTCCACCTCGTCGCCGGTGTCCTCGACAGCGCACGGCGGGGATTCGCTGCTCGCGGCGTCGGGAAAGACCACGACCTGGAAGGTGTAGGTCACGTCGCTGTTGCTCAGTGAGCAGCCCTGGACGACGTTGTACTTGCTCGGCTCGTACGAGGTCGCCTCCGCGGTCAGGTCGCCGCCGTCGCCGGCGGTGTCCTCGAGCGTTTCCTGATCCAGCACGGGGCAGACCCGGTCGACGGGGTAGTAGCGGCCTGTCGCGGTGAAGCCGCGCAGATAGCGGCCGTCGGGGCCTTGCGCGTTGTGCCACACGACGCCCAGCCCACGCAGGGCGAGAACCGCGACGAGGCACCCGACAAGCGCAGACGCCAGCCGGGCAGGCCGCGGACCAGATCCACTCGAACCGATGATGACGGCCCCCATGTCAGGTGGTGGTGGACGTGCTCGCATTCTATTGGCAGGATATCGACATACGCCATTGGCGGGCCTTCTTGTGAGGAGCACGTCGTGACCGTTGACGAGCCTCGGCCGATGCCGGCCTCGATCCGGGTGTTGCGCGTGGTCCTGCTGGTCCAGGCCGGAGTCTGGGCTCTCGGGACGCTCGTCGGCCTGGTCGCCTACTTCCTCAGCTCAGGTGATCCGAGCCTCGCCTGGTACGGCCGGCTGCGGACGTACCCGCTCATCGCCGTGGTTGTCGGTGCGGCCGTCGCGGCCGTGCTGGTCTGGTTCGCCCGTCAACTGCCTGCCGGTCCGTTCGGTCTGCGCAGGCAGATCCGCGGCGTCGAGATGCTCCTGC
>DATMVU010000153.1:0-8722 GCA_035562875.1 Actinoplanes sp.
GGTGGGGTTCTGCTGTGCGGAGATGGGTGGGGGTGTGGCGGGGTGGGGCCGGGATACTGCGGGGATGAGTGATGTCGCCGTTCGGCGGGTGGATTTCGGGTGGTTTGTTCGGCCGGGGGAGGAGACCGGAACTGGGCTTGCCCGGGTGGAGCCCGCCTATGGGTATCTGATCGAGCATCCGGAGGGGACGGTTCTCGTGGATACCGGGATGGGGCGGCATCCTGAGGTGGACGCGCACTATCAGCCGCGGCGGGTGGAGTTGGGGGTGGCGCTTGCTGCGGTCGGGAGCAGCGTCGACCGGGTTGATCGGGTGGTCAACTGTCATCTGCACTTCGATCACAGCGGGGGTAATCCGGAGTTTGCGGGGCGGCCGATCTTTGTGCAGCGGGCCGAACTCGAACTCGCCCGGAACGTGAAGTGGCACACCCTTCCGGAGTTGGTGGATCATCCGGGGGCTCGGTACGAGGTGCTCGACGGGGCTGCCGAGATTCTGCCGGGGGTACACATCGTGGCTACTCCGGGGCACACCGCGGGGCATCAGTCGGTGGTGGTGACCGGTGGGGACGGGACGGTGATCGTGGCCGGGCAGAGTCACGACCACGCCACCGGATTCACCTGGGATGTTCTGGCTCACCGGACCGGTGCCGTGGCCAGCCCGGACTGGATCGGCACCCTGCTGGAGTTCGATCCGAAGCGGATCGTCTTCGCCCACGACAACGCAGTCTGGATCCCGTGAGGCGCAAGGCACCCCCGTTACAAGGAACGCGACTCCGTGAGGCGCAAGGCGACCCTGTTACAAGGAACGCGACCCCGTGAGGTGGAAGACGATCAGAGCGTCTGCGGTACGCCGGGGGTCAGCCAGGTGAGAACGCCGGACGGGAAGGCCTTCTCGACTCCGGCCCGGCCCTCCTGGAAGTGGGACCAGCCCTCGTAGTGGACGGGCACCACCCGCCGGGGCTTCAGCAGGGAGACGAGGCGGGCGCCGTCCCGGCCGGTCATCGTGTAGCGGAGTGGGCCGGTGATGCCGAACTGCACGCTGCCCAGATGCAGGATCACCGTGTCGACGGTGAATCGGGTGGCCACCTCCCGGATGCCGGGGAACAGCACGGTGTCACCGGAGATCCAGATCACTGTTCGGCTGCCGGGTGGGCGTAACGCGAATCCGATGGTCTCGCCGACGATCGGGCGGCTCAGCGGCGGACCGTGACGGGCCGGGGTGGCGGTCACGGTGAGGCCGCCGACGGATGTCTCCTGCCACGGCGCCAGCCCGATCGTATTACCGCCGCTGAGACCCGGCCGCGAGGACAGCGCGGACGGGTGGGCCTTGTCGAGGCGGCGGGCGCCGCTCACCGTGGTCAGGACCTGGGGGACCGACGGGAGCAGGGCCCGGCCCGCGTCGTCCAGGTTGTCGCTGTGGTGGTCGTGGGTGAGCAGGACCGCGTCGATGTGGCCGAGGGCATCCACCGGCAGGGCTGGTCCGGTGGTCTTCACCGAGGACGTGCCCAGGCCGAACGCGTAGCGCCGGCCTGGTTCGTCGAATGTGGGGTCGGTCAGCAGGCGCAGGCCGGCCACCTCGATCAGGGTGGTGGGTCCGCCGATGTGGGTGACGGTGACTGTCATCGGGCGTGCCGCAGGGCCCAGTCCAGGACTTCGTCCGCGATCTGTTCCCAGCCTTTCTGTGCGGGAAGCAGGTGCGCGTATCCCTCGTACTCACGAATCTCGGTGATGGTCTTCGATTTGTAGTGTTTGAGGTTGGAGCGCTGGACCTCGGGCGGCATGATGTGGTCCTCGGATCCGGAGACGAACAGCAGCGGCGCCCGGTTGTCGTTGTGGTAGTCGACCCAGGTGTCCTGATGTCCGGGCTGGAAGTTGGCGAGCACGCTGCCCCACAGGATGCCACCGTTGGCGGGGATCGCGTACCGCTCGTACAGCGCCCGGGATTCATCCTCGGTGAACGTGTTGGTGAACGCGTAGGTCCACTGTTCCAGGGTGAGCGGCACCGCCTTGTGCCGGTTGGCGGGACTCTTCAGCACCGGGAAGGTGGATTTGACCTGGGACAGCGGGACGACCCGGACGCCTTCGGTGGGTGCCGAGTTCATTGCGACGCCGGCTGCGCCGTGGCCGTGGTCGAGCAGGATCTGGGTGAACGCGCCCCCGGCCGAGTGCCCGATGATGATCGGTGCCTCGGGGAGCGCCCGGATCAGGGTCTCCAGGTGGTCGATGATCTGCGGGACGGTGACGTTCACAATCGGTGCCGGATCGGCGTTGAGGGATTCCACCTCGACTTCGAAACCGGGGTAGGAGGGCGCGATCACCCGGTGCCCCTTGGCCTCGTAGTGCGCGATCCAGTGCTCCCAGCTGCGCGGTGTGACCCAGAACCCGTGCACCAGAACGATAGGTCTCATGAGCCGATCCTGATGGGAACGTGCCCACTCCCGAATCCCGTGAAGCTCGTAGTCAGAGTTGCCGTCGGGAGCTGACGCCGAGTTTCCGGAACACCTTGCGCAGGTGGTAGTCGACGGTGCTGGGGCTGAGGAACAGGTGTGCGGCGATCTCGGCGTTGGTGGCCCCGGTGCGGGCGAGCCGGGCGACTGCCGCCTCCTGTGGGGTCAGTTCAAGATCATTGCTTTCCGGTACGGGTTCCCGGGCGGTCTCGCCGAGTGCGGCGAGTTCGGTGGCCGCGCGCCGGGCGAAGGCGTCGGCCCGGACCCGTTCGAACATCGTGTACGCGGCGGCCAGCTGGTGCCGGGCGTCCCGCCGCCGGCGCCGGCGGCGTAGCCATTCGCCGTAGAGCAGCCGGGCCCGGGCCAGGTCACCGTAGGCGAGGGTGCCGTCGAGCCGCTCGATCGCCGCCCGGTAGTGCTCCTCCGCCCGGTCCGGTCCGGCCAGCACCGCCTGGCAGCGGTCCAGCAGGCCGAGGGCCCGTGGGGTGCCGCTGGCCCGGGCGGCCAGGTCCAGGTCGTCGCAGGCGGCCTGTGCAGTCCGCCGGTCGCCGGCTCGCAGCGCCGCCTCGACGAGTTCCGGCAGCGCCCACGCGTACCGGTGCTGGCGTCCCAGGTCGACGATGGTGAGCAGGCGTTCCCGGGCGGCGGCCCACCGGCTGTCGGCGATGTCCAGGATGGCCAGGTGCAGCCGGGTGACCGCGTGCATGCCGCCGAGGTGCAGCATCGCGAAGACCTGGAGGGCCTGTTCGACCGACTCGCGGATGCCGTCCGGCGCCCGCCAGGTGATCAGTTCCGGATGCCGCCAGACCAGTTCCTGTTCGGCGGTGGCCCCGATGGCCCGGCGCAGCCGTTGCCCGGCCGCGTCGTGCCGGTCGGCCTCGTCGAGCCGGCCCAGAACCGCGCAGGTCATCGCCGCGATGAAGTGGATCAGGTCGAGCCGGTGCAGGGCACCGGTCCGCCGGGCGGTCTCCTCGGCCCGGGCCAGGATGTCCGCCTTGCTCTCGTCGTCCCACAGGATGGTGCAGAAGTTCACCCCGATGGCGAACCGGGCCAGCAGGACCTCGTCGGGCAGGGCCGGGTCGGCGATCGCGGCGACGGCCCGGCGCACCGCCGGGACACAGTTCGGGTAGCCGTCCACGACGAACCCGGTGTACGCGGCGAGTACCAGCCCGTCCAGGTGATCGTCACCGGCGAGTGGTGCGGCCGCGGCGGCGACGGTGGGTTCACCGGTGCCACCCAGGTGTTCGGCCGACAGCACATGTTCGATGCCCTGGATCAGCGCCTGCCGGGCCCGTCCACGGTCCGGGCCGAACGCCTCGGCGGCGGCCAGGCACAGCGCCACGGCATCACGCTGACCGGTCGGCACTCCGGCGTTGATCGTCGCGAACGCCCTGGTCAGCAGGGCGTCGCCGCGGGCCGGGCCGGTGAGCAGGGGTTCGTCCACCTGGTCCAGGAGCAGCAGGGCGCGGGCTGGGGCGCCGGCTGCCATCGCCGCGCCGGCCGCCCGGACCTGCCGGACGGCCCGTGCCTCGGGAGCCGGGGTCAGTTCGGCGGCCCGGGTCAGGAACCCGGCCCGGGCGGTGTGACCGCCGCGGGCTGCGGCCCGGTCGGCGCCGCGTTCCAGTTCGGCGGCGACCGACTCGTCCGGTCCGGCGGCGGCCGCGCCCAGATGCCAGGCCCGCCGGTCGGCGTCGGCCGGCCCGGTGGTGGCTTCGGCGAGGGCGGCGTGCACGGCCCGGCGCTGGGCCGGAACGGCGTCGCCGTACACCGCGGAGCGGACCAGCGGATGCCGGAAGTCCAGTGGCGGGAAGCCGGTGACGAGCAGGTCCGATTCGGCGGGTGCGGCCTGGCCGGGCCCGGTGCCGAGCCGCCGGGCCGCGTCCAGGAGCTGATCGGTCCGTCCGCCGGCGCCGGCTGCCGCAAGCACCAGCCAGGTGCGGGTGGCCGGCGGGTAGGTGCGTACCCGGGCCGCGTAGTGACTCTCCAGGCGGCTGCCGATCGGCACCGGTTCGGGCAGCGGGGAGGCGCCGCTCAGCTGGTCGGCGGTGAGTTCCCGGCCCAGGTCGGTGAGGGCCAGCGGGTTGCCGCCGGTGGTCTCGGCGACACGTTCGGCCAGACTCAGGTCCAGGTCGCCGGTGACCACGTCGGAGAGCAGGGCCATCGCGGCGTCCCGGGGCAGACCGGTGATCTCCAGCACGTCCACGCCGGCGAAGAGTCCCGGATCGTCGGCGACGATCCGCTGCCCGAAGAGCAGCACCACACCCTCGGCGTGCAGGCGACGGGCGACGAACGCCAGCGCGCGGGCCGACTCCGGGTCGAGCCAGTGCACGTCGTCGACCACACAGAGCCGCGGTTCCGCGGACAGCATGGTGAGCGCGGCGAGGCTGACCAGGAACAGATCGGCGGAGGGGCCGTCGGCGAGGCCGCAGGCGACCTCCAGGGCGGACCGCTGGGCGGCGGGCAGGCGGTGCCTTCCCCCGAGCAGCGGTACGAGGAGACGGTGCAGCCCCGAGTACGGGAAGCCGGCCTCGGACTCGACACCACTGATGGTGAGAGAGGACGGCGAGCTACTCACGGCGTACCGGAGCAGTGCGGTCTTGCCGACACCCGCCTCGCCGCGCAGGACCAGCGCTGCGCTGCGCCCGCCTCGCGCCTCCCGCAGGAGTCCGTCGAGCCGGGCGCATTCACTGTCGCGTCCGAAGAGCCGATCATCCTGTCCGAAGAGCCGCACGGCGGGCAGACTATCGGACAGTTACTAAGTGACTACAGTCCCGAAAGTCGCTGTCCGGCTCGGACCACTGCCATCGCGTGGCGTTCGCCGGGGCGGCGGCCGAGGCGCTCGATCGGTCCGCTTATCGAGATGGAGGCGATCACCCGGCCGGTCCGGTCCCGGATCGGCGCGGAGACACTCGCCACACCCGGCTCGCGTTCGGCGACACTCTGCGCCCAGCCACGACGGCGCACCTCGGCCAGTGTGCGGCCGGTGAACTTGCAGCGCGGCAGGAGCGGCATCACCGCCTCCGGGGGTTCCCACGCGAGCAGGATCTGGGCGGCCGAGCCGGCCACCATCGGCAGCACCGAACCGACCGGAACGGTGTCCCGCAGACCGCTGGCGCGCTCGGCGGCGGCCACGCAGATCCGTTCGTCGGCGCGGCGCAGGTACAACTGCGCACTTTCGCCCGTCGCGTCCCGCAGTGCGGACAACAACGGCTCCGCAGCGGTCAGCAGAACGTCCGGTGCGGCATTGGCCAACTCGCCCAATCTGGGTCCGGGACGCCATCTTCCTTGAGTGTCGCGCACCAGCATCCGATGTATCTCCAGGGCCTGGGCCAGGCGATGTGCGGTCGCCCGCGGCAGCTTGGTGCGTTCGACCAACTCGGCAAGGCTGGCGCCGTCGACACAGGCGGCGAGGATGACGACCGCCTTGTCGAGAACGCCTACACCGCTCATACTGTGTCCCACAAGCCGAAACATACATTCCAGAATTTAGGATGTCCAGATGGTGGGAGTCACTCCCCAGAGCGGGAAACCCAGGACCCTGGCCGAGAAGGTCTGGGATGACCACGTGGTGCGCACGGCCGAGGGCGAGCCCGACCTGCTCTACATCGACCTGCACCTGCTGCACGAGGTCACCAGCCCGCAGGCCTTCGATGGACTGCGGATGGCCGGCCGGCCGGTTCGCCGGACCGACCTCACGCTCGCGACGGAGGACCACAACACCCCGACCGGGTATGCGGACCCCGCGTTCAACACCAAGCGCGGCGAACTGTTCACGATCGCCGACACCACCTCGCGGACCCAGATCGAGACCCTGCGCAAGAACTGCGCCGAGTTCGGTGTCGAGATCCGCCCGCTCGGCGACGTCAACCAGGGCATCGTGCACGTGATCGGCCCGCAGCTCGGACTCACCCAGCCCGGCATGACGATCGTCTGCGGTGACTCGCACACCGCCACCCACGGCGCGTTCGGTGCCCTGGCGTTCGGCATCGGCACCAGTGAGGTCGAGCACGTGCTCGCCACCCAGACGCTGCCGCAGTCCACGCCGAAGACGATGGCCGTCACGGTCGTCGGCGAGCTGGGCCCGGGCGTCACCGCGAAGGACCTGATCCTCGCCCTGATCACGCAGACCGGTACCGGTGGCGGCAACGGCCACATCGTGGAGTACCGCGGCGAGGCCATCCGCAAGCTCTCCATGGAGGGCCGGATGACCATCTGCAACATGTCGATCGAGTGGGGCGCCAAGGCCGGCATGATCGCGCCGGACGAGACCACCTTCGCGTACCTCAAGGACCGTAGGCACGCGGCCAAGGGCGCCGACTGGGACGCCGCCGTCGAGTACTGGAAGACCCTCGCCACCGACGCGGACGCCGAGTACGACACCGAGATCGTCATCGACGCCTCGGCGATCAGCCCGTTCATCACCTGGGGCACCAACCCGGGCCAGGGTGCCGCGCTGAACAGCGTCGTGCCGAGCCCGGAGGACTTCCTGGACGAGGTCGAGCGGGGCGCCGCCCAGCGTGCGCTCGACTACATGGCCCTCACTCCCGGCACCCCGTTCCGCGAGGTCCCGGTCGACGTGGTCTTCGTCGGCTCGTGCACCAACGGCCGGCTGGAGGACCTGCGGGCCGCCGCTGACGTGATCCGCGGCCGCAAGGTGGCCGACGGAGTCCGCATGATGATCGTGCCCGGCTCCTACCTGGTGCGTGAGCAGGCCGAGGCCGAGGGCCTGGACAAGATCTTCACCGAGGCGGGCGCCGAGTGGCGGTTCGCGGGCTGTTCGATGTGCCTGGGCATGAACCCGGACACGCTCAGCCCCGGCCAGCGCGCCGCGTCCACCTCCAACCGCAACTTCGAGGGCCGGCAGGGCAAGGGCGGGCGTACCCACCTGGTCTCGCCGCAGGTCGCCGCCGCCACCGCAGTGGTCGGCAAGCTGGCCGCCCCCGCCGACCTCTGAGCTAGGGGACAGTCATGGACAAGTTCGTCAGCCACACCGGCACGGTCATGCCGTTGCGCCGCTCCGACGTGGACACCGACCAGATCATCCCGGCGGTCTACCTGAAACGGGTCACCCGGACCGGCTTCGAGGACGGCCTCTTCAGCGCCTGGCGCGAGGACCCGGACTTCGTGGCCAACCGGCCGGCCCACGCGGGTGCGACGATCCTGGTCGCCGGGCCCAACTTCGGCACCGGATCGTCCCGGCAGCACGCCGTCTGGGCGCTGCGCGACTTCGGGTTCAAGGCGGTCATCGCCTCCCGCTTCGGCGACATCTTCCGCGGCAACTCCCTCAAGGAGGGCCTGCTGCCGATCCAGCTCGACCAGAAGATCGTGGAGAGCCTCTGGGATCTGGCCGAGAGCGAGCCGGACAAGGAGATCACCGTCGACCTGGACGGCCGGGTGGTCCGGGTCGACGACGCCGCCTACGGGTTCCCGATCGACGACTTCAGCCGTTGGCGGCTCATGGAGGGTCTCGACGACATCGGACTGACCCTGCGCCACGAAGAAGCGATTACCGCGTACGAGAAGGACCGTCCGGCTTTCAAACCGGTCGTCGTCCTTTAGTCACCGATCGCGAATTCCGCCCCTGCCGAGTCACCCGGCAGGGGCGTATTCGTTGGGACACAACGGTTTTTTACCCCGAATGTTTCTGTAACCACATCACAGGGCATACCGTGCGCGCAGAATGGCCTTCGACGGGCCAGTTCTACACGTCACGTCCGGGAGGAAACCGTGAACAAGGCCGAGCTCATCGAGGCGCTCGCCGGCAGGCTGGGAGACAAGAAGACGGCGACCCTGGCTTTGGACGCGTTCATCAGTGAGGTGCAGAACGCCGTTGCCAAGGGCGACAAGGTAGCGCTCACCGGATTCGGTTCCTGGGAGAAGCGGGTGCGTAATCCGCGAACCGCCAGGAATCCGCGTACCGGTGAACCGGTGAAGGTGAAGAAGACGTCGGTCGCGGTCTTCCGCGTCGGCAGCGCATTCCGGGATCTCGTCGCGAGCGGAAAGCCGGTCAAGGCCGCCACCGCCGCGAAGAAGACCGCCGTCAAGGCCACTCCTGCCAAGACGACCGCCACCAAGGCCACCACCACTACGGCCGCCGCGAAGAAGACCGCGGCGACCAAGACGGCGCCGGCCAAGACCACCGCCACCAAGGCCACCGCCACCAAGGCAGCGGCGACCAAGACGGCGGCAGCGAAGACCACCGCCGCGAAGAAGACGACGGCGACCAAGGCGACGGCGGCCAAGACCACCGCCACCAAGGCCACCGCCACCAAGGCGAC
>DATMVU010000154.1:0-14078 GCA_035562875.1 Actinoplanes sp.
CTCGCCGGTCGCGGTGTGCACGGTGGCGATCTCCGGTAGCGAGAAGGACCTGTTGAACGCCAGGTTCAGTCCGAGCTTCATGTCCCACGGGAATTCGTAGCGCAGCATCGTCTGGTAGACGGCCAGGTAGTCGCGCTCCGGGTCCAGCGACCGGGTCCGGGTGAGGTTGTCGTATCGGGCGGTCATGAACGATTTCTCCCTAGATCAGGGTGGGTGGGCACCGGGACGGAGGCGAGGGTGCGGACCACCACCTCCGACCTGGCGTAGGCGCCGGCGACCTTCACCAGCCAGGCGACTTCGCCGACATAGCCGTCGCCGGGCAGGTGCAGGGTGTCGGCCGGCTGCGGGTTGTCGGTGACGTTCCCGGCGCGGTGCATCCGGATGGCATATGCCAGCTGGGCCGCTTCGACGGTGGCCCGGCAGTCCTCGCCGGTCAGACCGGCCCGGCCGGCGTGCTGCTCGGCGACGGCGGTCACCCGGGCGTCCATGAAGGGTCGCAACGCGAGGCGTGCGTCCCGGATCTCGGCCAGCCGCCGGATCAGGGCGTAGTCGATGTCGCGGATCGCCGTCCGGGCGCGCCGCAGTGCCGGGTCGAGCTCGATGTGGGGCAGCTCGGTGACGAGATCGTGCCACAGCGGCGTGAGGCGCCGGTAGGAGCGCAGGTCGCTCCAGCGTGGTAGCCGAGGGCCCCATGCCGGCATGGTCAGGCCGATCGACATGAGCAACGCGCTGAGGGTCACCAGGACCGCGGCGATCTGGCGCTCGCCTTCGGGCTGCGATCCGGACCAGTACGCCAGCAGGTAGAGGATCTTGTTGAGGGCGTAGAGCAGAGCGAAGGCGGCACCGACAGCCGTGGTCCGAAGCCCTCGCCGTAGCCAGGTGCGGCCGCATGTCCTGGCGTACTGCCAGCAGAGGCGGGAGATGTCGATGAAGGACGCGAAGAAGCCGACCACCAGGAAGAGCAGCAGGTACGCGGTCACCATCGGATCGCGGGCGTACTCCACGGTCAGCCGCACCGGTGACCCGGCGAGCAGGGTGTAGCCGAACAGTCCCAGCATCGCCAGGTACGCCCCGGCGGTGGCCAGTATCCAGCGCAGGGTTCGCCGGCCGGCCTGTTCCGGCGGTAGCGCGAGGAACAGCAGCCAGCTCTCCGAGCCGACGACGATGGCCATCACGCAGCCGTGGGAGAGGACTTTCGCCAGGTTGGGCATGCCGGTCAGGCCGTCGACGGCGGCCGCCAGCGGCGGGATCGCGAGCGTGATTCCGGCGGCGAACGCCCCGAAGGTCACCGTGACCGCGCGCCGGGCCGGGCTGGGCCGAAGGCGCTGAAGCCGAAGGATGTACCCGAAGGTCAGCCAGCCGGTGGCCGCGCACGCGACGTAGAGAACCGTATCCACCAGAGGCCTTCAGCCGGTGGGATCTTCGAGTGCCAGCCGCAGCCGGTGGTTCAGTGCCGCCTGACGGTCGTCGACCGGCGCGGGCGGCCGCGCACCCCCACGGCGGGCGCGGCGCAGCAGCAACGAGCCGATCATCTCCGCCTCGCGCTCCTCGGCCGCGTCGTAGTTGCTGCGGCCGAGGAAGCGCTGAATGAGCCGCGGGTCCAGGTCCGGCAGCAGCAGCCGGAACGTGTCCGGATCGAGTGATGCGGAGGCCCGGTGACCGGCGAGCAGGTGACCGAGCTCGTGCCCGATGATCAGCATCTGATGCAGGGGTGACGTGTCCTGCTCGTAGAAGATCGCGTCGAACTTGCCGGTCGGCACATACATCCCGCACACCGTGCGGGCCGGCAGGGCGATCGGGATCAGCACGATGGGACGGCCCGCCCGCTCGTCACCGATGATCCGGCACAGCTCATGGATGTCGAACGGCTCGGGCACATCGATCTCGGCGACGAGCTGCTCACACCGTCGCCGCAATTGATCATGAGCCGACATCTTTGAAGGTTTTCGCTTCAGCACCGGCCGTCGACTCGGCCACCTCGCGCAGCCGGAGAACCATCTGCTCCACGAGCAGGGTGTCGTTCGCGGACAAACCGGTGTCGGTGAGGACCTGGCGCAACGCGACCTGTTTGACGTCGATGCGGCGAAGTTCACTCAGGACGGCGATCTGCTCCATCACCCGGCTCGCGGCGTCGTCCTCCACGAAGTATCCGGTGTTGACGTCGAACGCCCGCGCGAGAGCCCGCACATGAGAGGTGCGGGGATCGCTGGCCACCCCGCGGCGCAGTTCGCCGATGTAGGCGGCGCTGATCGAGACGCCGGTCTGCGCCGACCAGCCGTTGATCTTGTCGGCGATCTCCTTGTTGGTGTACCTCCGGCCCGGCTCGTCACCGTCACCGAGTTCGTCCCGCGTCGGTCGAATGTGGTCGAACAGGTATTCCAGCCTGGCAGCGAGCGTGCCGAGCGGCGGTAGATCGTGTCCACTCGGCTCATCCGAGACCATTACCCGCCCCATCCTCTGCGGACGGTACGCACCATCGTCGCCTCAACAACACATTCACCAGCATAGTTGACACCCGCGCGCGAAGCGGGGGTATGCTCGCCGGTGCGCAAGAAACGCCTGTTTAGAGAAACCCCCATTCGCTAAACAATCGTTGCGCAGGTCCATATGGTGCGGGCCGGTTCACGGGGGCCGGCCCGCGCCATGTGGCATCAGGGTTCGACCCGGCACCCGGCCGACGGCCACATCCGCACAGCTCAGTCATCCTTCACGGTGCCGGACAGCGTACCGATGAGTATGACGGCGGGGAGGGCGGTGCGGGCCCTCCCCGCCGGGGGTGGCGATCAGGCTCCGGGTCAGACGTCGAGGTCGTTCTCGATGCGGCGGAGCTGGTGGCGGGCCATCGCGAGGTTGGCGCGGTCCCGGCGCAGGGCGACGTACAGGAACAGGCCCTTGCCGGAACGGCTGGTCAGGGGCCGGATCATGTGGTACTGCGAGTCCAGTGTGATCAGAATGTCCTCGATCTTCTCGGACAGGTTCAGCATCTCCATCGCCCGCAGTTTGGCCCGGACCACGTCGGTGTTACCGGCGGCGGCGACCGTCAGGTCGAGTTCCTTGCCGCCGCCGAGGGTGCCGAGGGCCATTCCGCTGGTGTGGTCCACGAGAGCGACGCCGATACAGCCGTCGATCTCCATGATTTCCTTCAGTGCGGTTTCCATGTCGGCCATGGGATTGATTCCTCCATATATGGGTGGGATGGCGCAAGGAAAATGGGTGGGATGGCGTGGGGAGAGGAATGGGTCAGCCGGTCGCCTGACGACGGCGGACCACGTTCGGCAGGGTGGCCATCGGGGTTCGCCGGGCCAGCGGGGTGGACGGTCCGGGTTGGGTGGGGATCTCCGGGCGCAGCTGTGGCTGCGGTGTCGCGATCTCGACCGTGAGGAGCCGGACCAGGCGGCGTACGCACCGGCGGGCCTCGAGATGGACCATGGCGAGGTTCGCGTTGCCGGAGGTGACCACGGTGAGCAGCGCGTTCGGTCCCGCGGTGTAGGAGGTGATGTAGCCGCCGTCGCATTCGACGACGGATTCTCGTAGGTCACCGTGGTTGACCGCGTGCGCGAACCGCCGGGCCAGGGCCAGGTGGGCCGCGGCCAGGGCGGCGAGCGTGTCGGGTTCGATGCCGTACGAGTCGTGTGCGATGACCAGTCCGTCGGCGGTGGCGAGGACGCTGCCGGACAGCTCCGGCAGCCTGCCGCGCAGTCGGCCGAGCTCCTCGAGTACCGCCGGATCCACCGTCACTTCGCCTCGCTCCTTCGTCTGTAGAGGGGGTGCGCGCGTCACCGCAGGGCCCGCAATGCGGTGCGGATGCGTTTGAGCAGGACCTCATCGGTGCCCGGATGCAGGGGTGGGCTCTCGCCGGCCACCTCTTTCGGCAGTCTCGCCCCGGGTTTCCGGCGGGCCAGCCGGGGCCGGTTCGACCCGGCGTTGTCATCCACCGGTGACGTCTCCACAACGGAATGCACCGAAGGCCCCGCCGGTGCGGGACTCACCGGCACCGGAGCCGGCCGGTCCCGCGGTACCGAACCGCCCCGCGGATGCGGGAGCCGGACGAACTCCGAAGCCTCCGGCACCCGGACCTCGGGTGGCTCGATCAGCCCGCCGGCGGCCATCCGGCGCAGTTCCTGAATCACCGCATACCCGGCCCGTCCGAGGAGTTGCGCCAGGTCAGCCGGAGTGCGCTGACCATCGGCGTGTACCAGCAGCTCCCACTGCGGTGCGGTGAGGGTGATCCGTTGCCGGGGTGGCCGGGGCACCGGGACGACCGGCGCCACGTCGATCTGCGGATTGGGGTGGATCTCGTCGAGCAGCCGCATCCGGCGCCGCACCTCGCGGTCGACGGCGGCGGCGTCGATGTGCACCACCTGTCCCAGCCAGTGCACGATCCCCGGCCGGAACTCGGCCGGCGCCTCCGCATCGGCCAGCACGAAGTACGCCGCGTCGTAGGTGGAGCCGAGCACACACAACTCCAGCTCACCCTGGGTGAGATGGCCCTGTTCGACGAGCAGGCGGCCGACCCGGGAGCCGGGGCCACCGATGTCGTACGCCTGCTGCCAGGTGCGCCCGGCGAGCCGCCGGGACGAGGTGAGCAGCTCGCCCACCCCGGGAGCGGCGGGCGATTCGGCGTACATGACCCGGCCTTCGACGAGGTAGACCACACCGCCGGAATGGCCGCCGACCACCAGCGCTCCGGTCTGCCGCTCGCCGGAGGCCTGCAGGAGCAGTTCTCCGGGCGTGGCGGTCCTCGTCAACAACACCGATCGCTCCTTCTCCGGTCGCGGATTCGGGTCACTTCGCGGCGACCAGCTCGTCGGCCAGGCGCTGCATCTTGCGACGGGCCACGGCGAGGTTGCCGCGTACCCGGTCCAGCCACACGTAGAGCACCAGGCGGCTGTCGAACTCCGTCTGGACCAAACGCAGGAGGTGGTATCCCCCGGCGGTCGTGATGATCAGGTCTTCGAGCAGGTCGTGCGGTATCGCCGAGACGAACAGCGAACGGCTGGTCGCGGCCTGGACCACTTCGGCGGTACCGGCGGCCGCCGCCTCGTGGTCCTCGTTGGGTGCGGCTCCGGTCGTGGCGACCGGGAAGCCCGTGGTGTAGTCGACGATGCTGGCCCCGACAGCGCCGGGGATGGTCATCGCCTCCTGTAGACAGTGGTCGACGCCGGGCACTTCACTCCTCGGTGTTCAGGTCCCGGTCGGGCGCTTACCGCCCGCCACCGTGGGCCATCCTCCGGTGACCATGCGATAAGAAGTCGCACGTGGTGTGCGTCATGGTCGGATGGCCGTCACTCGTTTACGGGGACGTCGTGGCCGCGGTACCGCACGCAGGCGTGCCGCGATCAGGTGACCCAGCGCGCCCAGCTCCACCCCGGCCACGTCACCGAGCCAGTGCCGTTCCCCGGGCGCGAACCGGGCCGGCGCGTCGGACTGCTGCAGCAGCACGTGGGTGGCGTCGACGATGACCGCCATCACCCGCAGCGCCAGTTCGTTGCGCCCGAGCCAGCCGTCGCGCAGCAGCACCCGGCCGACCCGGTGGCTGCCCCGGCCTTCCGCGTGCACGGCCCGCCACGTCTGCGGGGCGAGCCGGCCCGAGGAGATCAGTCGTTCACCCAGGCCGGGGCTGTCGGGCGACTCGGCGAACGAGATACGGCCGGCGACGAGGTAGAGCACCCCGCCCGGGGCGCCGCCGACGTGCAGCGCGCCGGTCCGGCCCGACTCGCCCAGCTCGGTGAGCAGGCGCCGCATCGAGGCGGTAGCCGGTGAACCAGGAATCACGGTTCGTCATCCTGGGGGACGTATCGAGGGCGGTCGTCGCACGACGGGTGCGCTGTCCGGGCCCGGGTCACCCCACCGGGAACATATTCTGGCGATCATGACGGCCGACACCCAGCGATGGACCACGGAACCCGCCAAGGACAGTGGATACGGCCGCACCCCGTACCAGCGGGATCGGGCCCGGGTGCTGCATTCGGCCGGGTTCCGGCGGCTGGCGGCCAAGACCCAGGTGCACACCGCCGGGTCGGACGACTTCCTGCGCACCCGGCTCACCCATTCGCTGGAGGTCGCGCAGATCTCCCGGGAGATGGGCGCCCGGCTCGGCTGCGATCCGGACGTGGTGGACGTGGCCGGGCTGGCCCACGACCTGGGTCACCCGCCGTTCGGGCACAACGGCGAGTCGGCACTGGACGCGGCTGCCGGGCCGTGCGGCGGTTTCGAGGGCAACGCGCAGACCCTGCGGGTGCTCACCCGGCTGGAGGCGAAGGTACCCGGTTCCGGCCTCAACCTGACCCGGGCGGCACTGGACGCCTGCTGCAAATACCCGTGGTTCCGCAAACCCGGACACCACAAGTTCGGTGTGTACGAGGATGACCGGCCGGTGTTCGAGTGGCTCCGGGACGGCCGTACCGATGAACGGAAGTGTCTGGAGGCCCAGGTGATGGACTGGGCCGACGACGTCGCGTACTCGGTGCACGACGTGGAGGACGGCGTGCACGGCGGCTACATCACGTTCAGTGATCTACTGACCGACGCCGGGGAACGGACGGCCCTCTGCGCCGACGTGGCCGCCACCTACTCCTCGGAGTCCCGCGACGACCTGGAACACGCCCTCGACCAGCTGCTCGCCGACCCGGCAGTGATCGCGGTCGCCGGCTACGACGGGGACTACCACTCCCTGGTCGCCCTGAAACGGATGACGAGCGTGCTCACCGGCCGGTTCGTCGCCTCGGCGGTCGGTGCGACACAGAGTCACCACGGGACCGAGCCGTTGTTCCGCTACCGGGCCGATCTGATCGTGCCGCGCACGGTCCGGGACCAGTGCGCGCTCCTCAAGGGCATGGCTTTCCGGTACGTGATGAGGTCCCGTGCCGCGGAACAGTGGTACGAACGTCAGCGGACCATCCTGGCCGAGCTGGTGGAGGCGCTCACCCGTACGCCGGAGAGGCTGGATCCGCTCTTCCGTCCGCTGCACGCGGCCGCCGTGGACGACGCGGCGGCCCTGCGGGTGGTGATCGACCAGGTCGCGTCCCTGACCGACCACGCCGCGGTGGCCTGGCACGAGGACCTGGTGGCGAAACCCCACTGACGCGTGCCGACCCTGGTGGCGGGCGCCCGCCCGGAGGAGGCAGGATGTATGCCGTGGCGGGCCGGGTCAAGGACGAGGACATCGCCGTGGTCCGCGACCGGACCTCGATCGTCGACGTGATCAGCGAGACGGTGACACTCCGGTCGGCGGGCGGCGGCAACATGAAGGGGCTCTGCCCCTTCCACGACGAGAAGACACCATCTTTCAACGTTTCCCCAGCCAGGAATGTGTATTTCTGTCTGGCGGGCGAGACGCGAGTCATCACCGATCAGGGGATCCGGGAGATCCGGGATCTCGCGGGTGGCCGGCATCGCATCATCACGACGCACGGCCGTTTCGTGGAGGCGCCGTTCCGCTCGTTCGGTGAGCAACCACTACTGCACCTGAAGCTGTCCCGGAACGGGCAGAAGAAGGTGATCCGGGCTACCGGTAACCACCGATGGTTCGTCCGGGGCCGGACGGAGGGCAAGCGCATCGAGCGCGTCACCGCCGATCTCCGGCCGGGCGACAGGCTGGCACATGTGTTCCCGCGCGCCCTGACGACCCGTGACGGCGGGCATACACTCACCCCGTCCCCGTTCGGGATCGCGCGAGGCATCGTCTTCGGCGACGGTACGACATTCAACCGTGGCAGCGTCGCGCTGCTGTACGGGAACAAGGACCGCGACCTCCTCAAATGGTTCCCGCTCAACGCCACCTATGCCAGCGATGACCGGATCACGGTCACGGACATGCCGGCGTACTTCAAGACCAGCACGCCGCCGCTCGGCGAGTCGCTCTCGTACCTGTACGGCTGGCTGGCCGGCTACTTCGCGGCGGACGGCGATGTGGCGGCGGACGGCTGCATCTCGCTGAACTCGGCGCATCGGGAGAACCTGGAGTACGTCCGGGACCTCTGCACCCGGATCGGCATCGGGACCTACGGCATCCGGGAGTTCGTCCGAACCGGCTTCCCGGACGCGCAGCGACCGAACGGCGAGACCGGGTACACCACTCCGATCTACCGTCTCACCCTCATGGGCTCGGACATTCCCGAGGAGTTCTTCCTGATCACGGCACACCGTGATCGATTCGTGGCGGCTCGCAAGAAGTACGAGCGCCGAGGGTGGGTAGTCGAGGCGATCGAGGACCATGGTGAGGTCGAGGAAGTCTTCTGTCCGGTGGTCGACGGCACACACGCCTTCGTCCTGGAGGACAACATCCTCACCGGAAACTGTCACGGGTGCGGGCAGGGCGGGGACGCGATCAAGTTCCTGATGGACGCGGAGCATCTGACGTTCATCGAGTCGGTGGAGCGGCTGGCGGGCAAGGCCGGCATCCAGCTGCGGTACGACACCGACGACAGCAGGCCGTCCGGGCCGCGGCCGCAGGCGGGGCAGAAGCAGCGGCTGATCGCCGCGCACGCCACCGCCGTCGACTTCTACCGCGAGCAGCTGGGGACGCCGGGGGCGCGCAAGGCCCGCGAGTTCCTGGCGCAGCGCGGATTCGGCCGGGACGCGGCGGAGCGGTACGGGTGCGGTTTCGCCCCGGACAGCTGGGACGCGCTGAGCAAGCATCTGCGGCTGAAGGGGTTCACCGCGGAGGAGCTGGTGACGGCGGGCCTGTCCAAACACGCCCGGTCCGGGTCGCTGATCGACAGGTTCCGGCGCCGGCTGCTGTGGCCGATCCGGGACGTGACCGGTGACGCGATCGGGTTCGGCGCGCGGAAGCTGTTCGACGACGACGACGGCCCGAAGTACCTGAACACGCCCGAGACGCCGATCTACAAGAAGTCGCACGTGCTCTACGGCCTGGACCACGCGAAACGGGAGATCGCCAAGCGCGGCCGGGCGGTGATCGTGGAGGGCTACACCGATGTGATGGCCTGCCACGAGGCGGGTGAGCCGACCGCGGTGGCGACCTGCGGCACGGCGTTCGGGGTGGATCACATCCAGGTGCTGCGGCGCCTGCTGATGGACAGCGACAGTTTCACCGGCGAGATCATCTACACCTTCGACGGGGACGCGGCGGGCCAGAAGGCGGCGCTGCGGGCGTTCGAGGAGGATCAGCGTTTTGTCGGGCGTACCTTCATCGCGGTCTCGCCCGGCAACATGGACCCTTGTGACCTGCGGCTGGCCCGTGGTGACCGGGCGGTCCGGGACATGATCGCCGGGCGGGAGCCGCTCGTCGACTTCGCGTTGCGGCACACCATCGGCCGCTTCGATCTGGACTCCGTCGAGGGCCGGGTGGAGGCGATGCGCAAGGCCGCGCCCCTGGTGGCCAAGATCAAGGACCGGGAGAAGCGGCCGGAGTACGCCCGGAAACTGGCCGGCGACCTCGGCATGGATCTGGAGCCGGTGCAGCGGGCGGTGAACAACGCGCTGCGGGGTGAGGCGGCCCAGCAGCCGGCCGCCCGGGTGAAGGGCGCCCCGGATTCGCCGCAGCGGCTGGTCGAGCGGGAGGCGCTGAAGCTGGCGTTGCAGGAGCCGGTGCTGGCCGGGCCGATGTTCGACGCGGTCGGTGCGGAGAACTACGGCGACGCCGTGCTGCAGGCGGTCCGGGACGCGATCGCTGAGGCCGGCGGGGTCCAGTCGTCGACCGGCGGCGTGGTGTGGATCGAGAAGGTCCGGGACGCCTGCACCGACATGGGTGGGCAGATGCTCGTCGGTGAGCTGGCGGTGGAGCCGCTCTACGTCGACGGCCAGGTCGACCCGAGGTACGTGCAGGTGACCCTGGCCCGGTTGCAGGGTGGCGCGCTGGCCACCCGGATCCGGGATCTCAAGTCCAAGGTGCAGCGGCTCAACCCGGTGGCGCACAAGGATCAGTACCTGGCGCTCGCCGGTGAGCTCTTCTCCCTCGAACAGCAGGCGCGAGCCTTGCGTAGCCAGGCGGCAGGTGAAGTGTGAAGTTCTTCCGGCGGCGTCCCAAGCTTCCCGTGGAGTCCCGGCCTCCGCTGGGCCCCGAGGAGCGGGTGGTGGCGTGGGCCGCGGTCGCCGAGACGGCGGACGTGGTGGTGGCCACCAATCACGGGCTGTGGCTGCCCGGGGCGGAGCGCCTCGGCTGGCACGAGATCCACAAGGCCGGCTGGTCGGGACGGGAGCTGCGGATCACGCCGGCCGAGGTGGCCGAGGACCGGGACGGCTACACCGTGCTGGTGGACGGGCCGGTGGTGTCGTTCCTGCTGCTGGAGCCGGGTGAGCTGCCGGATCAGGTGCGGGCCCGGGTGACCCGGTCGGTGGCGTACACCACCCATCACGAGCTGACCGCCGGTGCGGTCCGGGTGGTCGGCCGCCGGGTCAGCGGGCGGGACGGGCTGAGCTGGGCGGTCCGCTACGACTCGGGGACCCCGGTCGCCTCCGGTGAGATCGTGGCGGCGACCGACGAGCTGGTCGGCGCGGCCCGGTCCACTCTCGAACCGGCCGACTGACTGACCATAGGGTCGGTGGGTGACATCTCTCATCCACGCACGTGGGCTGATCAAAAGGTTCGGTGACTTCACCGCGGTCGACGGTATCGACGTAGACGTACAGCCTGGTGAGTCCTTCGGCTTTCTGGGGCCCAACGGGGCCGGCAAGAGTTCCACCATGCGCATGATCGGTTGTGTCTCGCCACCGACCGATGGTGTGCTGCGCATCCTCGACATGGATCCGCGCACGGACGGGCCGCGGATCCGGGCCCGGCTCGGGGTGTGCCCGCAGCTCGACAACCTGGATCCGGAGTTGTCGGTGCTGGAGAACCTGACGACGTACGCCCGGTTCTTCGGCATCCCGCGGAAGACGGCCCGTGCCCGGGCTCTGGAGCTGCTCGACTTCGTCCAGCTCGGCGAGCGGGCCGGCAGCAAGGTGGAGCCGCTGTCCGGCGGTATGAAACGGCGGCTGACCATCGCCCGGGCCATGGTCAACGAGCCGGACATCGTGCTGCTCGACGAACCCACCACCGGTTTGGACCCGCAGGCCCGGCATCTGGTGTGGGAGCGGCTGTTCCGGCTCAAGCAGCAGGGGGTGACGCTGGTGCTGACCACCCACTACATGGACGAGGCCGAGCAGCTCTGTGACCGGCTGGTGGTGATGGACGGCGGCCGGATCGTGGCCGAGGGGTCGCCTCGGGCGCTGATCGAGCAGTACTCGACGCGGGAGGTGGTCGAGCTGCGGTTCCCGGACGATCAGGCGGGTCACGCGGGCAAGCTGGACGGTATCGGCGAGCGGCTGGAGGTGCTGCCGGACCGGGTGCTGCTCTACGTGACCGACGGGGACGCGGCTCTGGCCGAGGTGCACCGGCGGGAGCTGGCCCCAGCCGGCTCGCTGGTCCGCCGTAGCAGCCTGGAGGACGTGTTCCTGCACCTCACCGGCCGGACGCTGGTGGACTGACGATGATCTACGTCCTGGAATACCACCTGATCAACTATCGCCGTACGTGGCGGTCCAGCACCCTGTCCTCACTGGTGCTGCCGCTGCTCACCATGCTCGGGTTCGGCGTCGGGGTGGGCGCCTACGTGACCGGTGGCGTCGAGGGTCATCCGTACCTGGCCTGGATGGTCCCGGGTCTGATCGCGTCCGCCGCCGTGCAGACCGCGTTCGGTGAGGCGACCTGGCCGGTGCGGGCCTTCTTCGAATGGGTGCGCAGCTACTTCGCCCAGGCCGCGGCCCCGCTGCGGGTCTCCGACATCGTCGGCGGGCACCTGGCGTTCATGATGTTCCGGGTGCTGCTCAGTGTCGTCGCGTTCCTGCTGGTGGCGGCGCTCTTCGGGGCGCTGGGGTCGGTGTGGGCGCTGGCCGTGCTGCCGATCTCGGTGCTGGTGGGGCTGTCGGTGGCGGCTCCGGTGATGGCGTACACGGCCGGTGTGGGTTCGGACACCATGTTGACGGTGCTGATGCGGTTCGCCCTGCTGCCGATGTCGCTCTTCTCCGGGGTCTTCTTCCCTCTCGACGCGCTGCCGGAGGTGCTGCGGTGGGCCGCCTACGTGCTGCCGCTGTCCCACGGCGTCGAGCTGAGCCGGGCCGCCACACTGGGCCTGGATCTCGGCGTGACAGCGGTGTGGCACGTGCTCTACCTGGCGCTGTGGGCTGCCGCCGGGTGGGCGCTGGCGGTCTGGCGCTACCGGAACAGGCTGGTGGTCTGAGTGCTGACGACGACTCTGGCCCGGCGGTCGGCGGCGGTCGCCGGGCGCAACGTGACGGCGCTGAAGAGCGCGTACTGGCTGGCCATGCTCGGTGGCCTGCTGGAACCGGTGCTGTACCTGTTCTCGATCGGGGTCGGGGTGGGTGCGCTGATCGGCGACATCCCGCTGCCCGGCGGCCGGCTGGTGGGTTACGCCGAGTTCGTGGCCCCGGCGATGCTGGCGGCGTCGGCGATGAGCGGGGCGCTCGTCGAGACCACCTTCAACTTCTACGGCAAGATGAAATTCATGCGGTTGTACGAGGGGATGCTGGCGACCCCGGTACGGCCGATCGAGATCGCTCTGGGGGAACTCTCCTGGGCGATGATCCGGGGCAGTGTCTACTCCGCCGCCTTCCTGGTGGTGATGGTGCTGATGGATCTGACCACGGTGGGCCGGGCGGTGCTCGCCTTCCCGGCCAGTGTGCTGATCGGTTTCGCGTTCGGCGGGCTGGGCATGGCGATCTCCACGGTGATCCGCAGCTGGCAGGACTTCGACCTGATCACCGCGGGGCAGTTCGCGCTGTTCCTGTTCTCCGGCACGTTCGTTCCGGCGACCGGCTATCCGGAGGTGCTGCGCTGGCTGGTCGAGGTCACTCCGCTGTACCGCTCGGTGGACCTGATCCGGGGCATCACGCTGGGGCGACTGGGGCCGGTCCATCTGCTCGACGTGTTCTACCTGGTGGCGCTGACCGCCGGTGGGCTGTGGCTGGCCGGGCGCCGGATGGAGCGTCTGCTGTGTAAGTGACCCGTCCGAGACGGTTAGGCGCCGCGGCCTGCGGGAACCCACTCCCGTAGGCCGTTTGTGCTGTTCGGAGATGCTTTTTCGAAGGGGCCACCATGAGACTGCACCAACAGGACGACCTCGGTTCCTCGTCTTCTCCGCCCGGGCCGGACGCCGGGCCGGACAAACCGTCCCAGCTGCACCGGAAGGGGCTGTTCGCGGCGGTCAAGCGGACCGTGAAGCAGTTCGACGAGGACAACATCTCGGACTGGGCTGCCGCGCTGACGTACTACGGCGTCCTGTCGATCTTCCCGGCTGCTGTGGTGCTGGTCTCGCTGCTGGGGCTGCTCGGCAACGACGGCAAGAACACGGTCACCGAGGCGGTCAACGATCTGACCCCGAACGCGCAGCTGCGCGGCCTCGTCGACACGGTACTCACTCAGGTGGGCGACTCCGGGGCGGCCGGTGTCGCGGCGATCATCGGTCTGCTCGTCGCGTTCTGGTCGGCGTCGGGGTATGTGGCGGCGTTCATGCGCGCCTCGAACGCCGTCTACGACGTGCCGGAGGGCCGGCCGATCTGGAAGACGCTGCCGATCCGGGTCGGGGTGACAGCCGCCATCGGGCTGATGCTGATCCTGTCGGCCACCATCGTGATCTTCACCGGGGAGCTGTCCCGGGTGGTCGGGGAGCGGCTCGGGTTCGGCGGGGCCGCCGTCACGATCTGGAACATCGCCAAGTGGCCGGTACTGATCATCCTGGTGAGCCTGATGTTCGCGCTGCTCTACTGGGCGTCGCCGAACGCCAAGACCGGCGGGTTCCGGTGGATCACGCCGGGTGGGGTGTTCGCGGTGCTGCTGTGGGTGGTCGCCTCCGCCGGGTTCGCGATCTACCTGGGCAACTTCGCCAACTACGACAAGACGTACGGCACCCTCGGTGGTGTCATCGCCTTCCTGGTCTGGCTGTGGATCTCGAACATGGCGATCCTGCTCGGGGCCGAACTGGACGCCGAGCTGGAGCGGGGCCGGGCGATCGCGGCCGGGCACCCGGCGGACGACGAGCCGTTCCTGGAGCTGCGGGACACCCGCAAGCTGAAGAAGGGCAGCGAACACGGGCTGGGTCAGAGCTGAACGGACTTTT
>DATMVU010000155.1:0-3320 GCA_035562875.1 Actinoplanes sp.
CGCACCGAGAACGGCAACTGGGGCGGTAGCTCCGTCACCACGTCGAGCGTCAAACCGCAGGACCTGCCGGCCGGCGCGACCATCGGCACCCGCACCAGCTTCGGCAAGACCGTCTCGGGCTTCATCTCCCCCGTCCGATGAGCCATCCCGTGACGGGCCGCATCACCGGCGGCCCGTCACGGGATGCCCTGAGGGGCGAGGTCAGACCGCTCTTCCGGTACGGGTGAGCAGACGGTCCCGTAGCCAGTGGTAACTGGCGCGCGGGGTGCGTTCGCCCGTCGGGTAGTCGACGTGGACCAGGCCGAACCGGGGGCCGTAGCCGCGCGCCCACTCGAAGTTGTCGATCAGCGACCAGTAGAAGTAGCCGCGCAGGTCGACGGCCGCGTCGTCGACCGCGCGGGCGGCGGCGGCCAGGTGCCGGGCGACGAACCGGATGCGTTCCGGGTCGGCCTCGGCCGGGTCGTCGCCGAGCCGGGCGATGCCGTTCTCGGTCACGTAGATCGGCGGTAGTCCGGGGTAGCGGCCGGCCAGCCCGGTCAGCGTGTCGTAGAGTCCCTGCTCCTCGATGGGCCATCCCAGGTCGGTGAGCGGTACGCCGTCGCGCGGCACCGACCGTACCCCGATGTCGAAGGCGCTGCGCCGGGCCGGGTCGGGCTGGTCGTGCGGGGTGTCGGCGGCGTGGATGCGGTAGTAGTAGTTGACGCCGAGGAAGTCCAGTGGGGCGCCGATGAGGTCCAGGTCGCCGGGCCGGCGGAAGGACAGGTCACTGACTCCGGCGTAGAGGCGCTCGAACCCGTCCGGGTAGGTGCGGCCCAGTACCGGGTCGGTGAACTGCCGGTTGAGCATCAGGTCCATCCGGTCGGCGGCCGCCCGGTCGGCAGCCGAGTCGCTGGCGGGGACGGCCGGGGACAGGTTGAGGGTGATGCCGATGCGGGCCGCCGGGCGGGCCGCGCGCAGGACGGCGAGGGCCTGGCCGTGGCCGAGGAGCAGGTGGTGGGCGGCGGCGAGCGCACCGTGGCCTTCGGTGGCGCCGGGTGCGTGCCGGCCTTCGGCGTAGCCGACCATCGAGGAGACGTACGGCTCGTTGAGGGTGATCCAGTCCTGGACCCGGTCGCCGAGGCGTCCGGCGACGACGGCCGCGTAGTCGGCGAACCGGTGCGCGGTGTCCCGGGATCGCCAGCCGCCGGCGTCTTCGAGGGCTTGCGGCAGGTCCCAGTGGTAGAGCGTGACGAACGGCCGGATGCCCCGTTCGCACAGCGCGTCGACGAGCCGGTCGTAGTGGTCAAGGCCGGCCCGGTTGATCGCTCCGGACCCGGCCGGGATGACCCGGGGCCAGGCGATCGAGAAGCGGTACGCGTCGACGCCCAGCCCGGCGAGCAGGTCCACGTCGTCGCGCCACCGGTGGTAGCTGTCGCAGGCGACTTCCCCGGAGGTGCCGTCGGCGATCGCGCCCGGCCGCCGGCAGAAGACGTCCCAGATCGATTCGCCGCGGCCGTCCTCGGCGGCGGCTCCCTCGATCTGGTAGGCGGCGGTGGCCGCTCCCCAGACGAATCCGGCCGGCATCTCCGGCAGGTCGTACGACATCGTCATCCTTTGATGGCTCCTTGCATGATGCCGCCGACGATCTGCCGGCCGAGGATCATGAAGATCACCAGGATCGGGAGCGTGGCCAGCAGCGTTCCGGTCAGCGTCAGGGTGTAGTCGGTGGTGTAGCCGCTGGCCAGAGAGGAGAGCGCGACCTGGACGGTGGCGTTGTCCTGCAGCACGACCAGGGGCCAGAAGAAGTCGTTCCAGGCCTGCATGAAGGTGAACAGCCCGAGTACCGCCGCTGCCGGCCGCGCGGCCGGCAGCACCACGTGCCAGTACAGGCCGAACGTGGTGCAGCCGTCGATCCGGCCGGCTTCCAGGAGTTCGTCGGGGACCGCGCGGCCCAGGTACTGGGTCATGAAGAACACGCCGAACGCGGTGACCAGGCCGGGGACGATCACGGCGGCCAGCTGGTCGGTCCAGCCGAGTTCGGACATCAGCAGGGAGAGCGGGATGATTCCGAGCTGCTGTGGGACCACCGAGGTGCCGATCGCCAGGACCAGCAGCGCCTTGCGGCCGCGGAACCGGAGCTTGGCGAAGGCGAAGCCGGCCAGGGTGGAGAAGAAGACCACCGAGACGGTCACCGAGGTGCTGACGATGAACGAGTTCATCAGGGCGCGGGCGAAGTCGGTGGTGTCGAAGACGCGGGCGATGTTGTCGAACAGGTGGCCGCCCGGGATCAGGACCGGGGGCACCTGGGCGACGGCCTCGCTGGTCTGCGAGGACACCACCAGGGACCAGTAGAGCGGGAAGACCGACCCGGCGACGACGGCGAGCAGGGCGGCGTAGGTCCAGACCGAGGCGCGGCGCGGGTAGCCGAAACTGCGACGGCGCGCCGGGTGACTGCGGGGCTCTGACACCGTACCGGCGGAGGGTCTTTGTGTCGTTGAGACTGTCAAGGCTCTCAGTCCTCGTCGTTGGCGATGCGCCGGGTCAGCAGGTAGTTGGCGACCGCGAAGATGGCGATGACCAGGCACAGCGTCCAGGCGATCGCGGAGGCGTAGCCGAACCGGAACTCCCGGAAGCCCTGTTCGTACATGAACAGGGCGGCGGTCTGGAACTGCCGGTCGGAGCCGCCGGTGGGGGTCGAGGTGCCGGCGAAGAGCAGTGGTTCGGCCATGATCTGCAGGCCGCCGATGGTGGAGATGATGGCGGTGAAGATGATCGTGGGCCGCAGCATGGGCACGGTGATCCGGCGGAACTGCTGGCCGGAGGAGGCGCCGTCGAGTTCGGCGGCTTCGTAGAGGTCGTGCGGGATGGCCTGCATGGAGGCCAGGTAGATGAGCGCGTTGTAGCCGGTCCAGCGCCAGGCGACGATCAGCGAGATGGCCAGGTGCGAGCTCCAGGTGTCGGCCTGCCAGTCGATCGGGCCGGCACCGACCAGGCCGAACAACCAGTTGATCATCCCGAAGTCGCGGCCGAACATCTGGGTGAAGACGATGGTCACCGCCACGATGGAGGTGATGTTCGGCAGCAGCACACCCATCCGCAGGCTGGTGCGGGCGCGCAGCCGGTGGTTGAGCAGGTGCGCGATCCAGAGCGCGGCGATGAGTTGCGGCACGGTGGACAGCGCCCAGATGCTCAGCGTGTTGCCCAGCGAGTTCCAGAAGTACGGGTCGTTCAGCAGTTCGGTGTAGTTGGCCAGGCCGACCCAGGTGTGCTCGCCGCCGTCGAGCAGGTCCCAGTCGTTGAACGAGACGTACCCGGTGTAGATCAGCGGGAACAGCCCGAAC
>DATMVU010000156.1:0-3663 GCA_035562875.1 Actinoplanes sp.
GGGGTGGACGCCGGGTCCAGGACGAAACCGGCCTCGGCGAGGAGTTCGCCCCACTCGGCGAAGGACAGCCCGCAGAACTGTTCCTTCGTCTCGGACAGCCAGTTGTCCACGTAGTCCTTGCGGGTCAGGAAGTCCATCGCCGGGCCCAGCTCGATGCGGACCGTCTGGTCGTCGACCGCTTCGAAGTCGAACGGGAAGGCGAAGTCGACGGCGAACTGGTCCAGCCGCGCCCGGGTGGAGAGGCCTCCCACGTACCGGCGAACCGCCTCGGAAGTCAGGTCGGCGAGGTCGTGCCGGGGTTGGGCCGGGTTGTCGCCGTCGTCGGTGGCGAGCCGCAGCAGCACCTGACGGGTGCGGTCGGCCGGCCCGCACACGTCACTGTTGATCCAGACCCCGCCCGGGGCGGTGTGGTCGAAGATGCGGCGGGCGAACTGGAGCAGGGATGCACGCTGTTCCCCGTACGACCAGATCTCGTGGGTCAGGGCGAAGGTCAGCGTGGTGTCCACCGAACGGTCGGTGAAGATCGCGCCGCCGAGGACGTTGCGCTGGTAGAAGTACACGTTGGCGTTGCGGAAGACACCCTGCGCCTTCTTGTGCACACATTCGGAGTAGAGATGGCGGGCCACCTCGACGCCGATCAGGTCGCTCTCGTGCAGGCCGGGTTCGCGGTCGGCCAGTTCGAGTAGTGAGCCGGCACCGCAGCCGATGTCCACGATCCGGCCCGGCCGCACGTGCTGCCGGACGGCTGTCCATTTGCGGTCGGCGGCGTCGGCGAACGCCTCCACGTACGTCCGGTAGTCGCGGGTCGCGGTGAGACCACCCTCGTCACCGACCAGCGGATCGTTGACCACCGTGCGGACCGTGTCGGTGAGACGGTAGCGGTCGTAGACGTCGATGGTCGCCGGATGGGCCAGGTCGCGCCACGAGTCGTCGCCGGCGGCCAGGCGCAGCAGCACGTCGAACGGCCGCTCCGGCACCTCGGGCAGCGCCGGTTCGGCCTCGGCCGGGGCGATCGGGAAACCGAGACGCTCGTAGAGTTTCGCCACCTCGGGTGTCGAGCAGGCGACCACGGTGTCCGCCGGGGTGAGTTCGAGACCGGTGGCGACCGCGATGCTCTTCAGCGTGACCTCGGCGAACGCGTCGGTCGGTGCGGTGTCGAAGATCGGCACGACGAGCGAGCGCAGGCCACTGAGCAGGCTGAACCGTTCGATGGCGGCTTCCCGGCGGTGGTACGGCACCGGGTTGCGCCGGGTGTTGTCGTGGTTGGCCGAGGTGACCGCCCACACCACGGTGCCGGCGTCCAGCCCGCTCAGGTACTCCGCCTGGAAGCGGGTCAGTAGATGGTGGCGGCCGGGGAACAACACGAAGCGCATGCCTGATCATACTGAGGTTCACCGGGTCCGGAATGTGGCTTCTGTCTAGGCTCGGGGCATGAGGTTTGCGGCTGGTGCGGTGCTCGGTGTCCTGCTCGGTGCTCTTCTGGGCGTACCGGCGGCCGCCGCGACCTCGAAGGTGCCGGCCGTGGTCACCACCCTGACCGCCCCCAAGGCGATGGCCGCCGCCGGTGGCAAGCTGTTCGTGTCCGAGGGCAACACCGTGGTCGTGCTCGGCACCGACGGGCGTACCACCAAGACCATCTCCGGCCTGTTCGGTGCCGCCGGCATCGTCGCGAACGGTGACCGGGTGTACGTGGCGCTCAGTCAGGCCGCCGCCATCGCCGTCCTGGACCCGGCCACGCTGACCGAAATCGGTCGCTGGACGACAGTCGCGTGCCCGGTCAACCTGGCGTTCGCCGGGACCCGGCTGTTCTACGGGCACGGCTGCCCCACGAACGGTACCCCCGGCCTCGGTTCCGTCGACGCCACCACCGGCACCGGGGCGCAGACGGTGCCGGGCTCCTTCTACAGTGCCCCGCTCGTCGCCGGAGCGGGCAGCACCCTGGCCGTGGGGGTGCCGGGGCTGAGCCCGGCCACGGTCAGCACCTACCGGGTCGACGGCACCACTGTCACACCGCTGGCCACCGCCGAGGTCGGCTCGTACCTCGGCGGGGTCACGGTCAGCAAGGACGGGACCAAGGTCGCCACGGCCGCCGGATCGCCGTATCACCTGGCGCAGTTCACCGCCAAGACGATGGCCGGCGCCGGGACCTTCGAGACCGGCGCCTACCCCGCGACGGTCGCCTACTCCCCGGACGGGACCAAGCTCGGCGGCGGTGTCGACGCGCACGGGGCCGGGAACGTCCGCGCGTTCCACGTCGCCACCGGGCTGTCGCTGCTGGACGGCAACGCCCACCCGAAACCCGCCTACAACCAGCCCGGTCCGGTCACCGGCACGCTGACCTGGGCGGCCGACGGCAGCCGTCTCTACACCCTGCTCGACGAACTCACATCCGCCGCCCCCGGCCTGCTCGCCGAGCTCGGCCCCGCCGGCGGCTTCCCGCACGTCACCGGGGAACTGCTCACCAACACCGTCGAACTCGTCAGCGCGCCACACCGCCGGGTCCGCGAAGCCGTCACCGACCTGACCCGGCTCGCCGAACAGATCGCCACCCTCGACTGCGCCGCCGAGATCGACGGGTTACGCGACATCGTCAGCCGCGGCGCCAGCTACCAGCGACAGCTGCGGACCGCCGCGGCCAACAACGGCAGCCTCAAGGCGGTGGTGTCGTCCCTGGTCCGGGAGATGCGCGAGGACAGCTTCTGAGTCGACCGGATGTCAATCGGTGCACGTCACGGTCCCGGTTGACGCCGCCGAACTCGAACAGGTGGCCGGTGTCACAGTGGCTGCGCTGGGTATACAGCGGTTCGATGCGGAGCGGGCCGTAGGTGCTGTGCTGAATCCCACACCAGCCCTTAATGATCGATAAGGTGGACAACAGTCGCTGCTACCAGCATGTTGGGGGACGTGACGGCGGACGATCAGGAAACCAGGCTGGGGGAGTGGCGACGGCTGGCGCTCGCCGCCCTCCGGAGATCCGGCACGGCCGGCGACGGGGACGGCCCGGAGCAGGTCGAGGAGCTGCTGGCGGCGCGGACCTACGACGGGCTGCGGATCCCGGCGCTGCAGACGGCCGAGACCACGGAACTGCCACCCTTCCCGTACGTGCGGGGCGCTCGTGACCAGGGCGGCTGGGATGTCCGGCAGCGGCACACCGACGGCCGGACCGCGCTCACCGACCTGGAGAACGGCGCGACCTCACTCTGGCTGGTGACCGGCGGGCTCGACTGGGGCACCCTCGACGGCATCCTGCTCGACCTCGCGCCGGTGGTCCTGGACAGCGGCCCGGACTTCCCCGCGGCCGGTGCGGCCTGGTTCGCGCTGCTCGCGGCCCGGGATGTCGATCCGGCAGCGGTGTCCGGTGGGTTCGGTGCCGACCCGCTGGGGTGGCGGGCCCGGACCGGTGACCCGAGCGGCCTGCCCGGTGCCCTGCGGGACGCGGCGGCCCTGGCCGGACGATGTGTGGCCGAGGCGCCGGGGCTGCGAACGATCACCGTGGACGCCACGCTCTACCACGACGCCGGAGCCGCCGACGCGTTCGAGGTGGCCTGTGCGGCGGCTGCCGGGGTCGCCTATCTGCGGGCGCTGACCGATGCCGGGCTGAGCGTGGCGGATGCTCTGGGGCAGCTGGAGTTCCGGTTCGCGGCGACCGCCGACCAGTTCGCC
>DATMVU010000157.1:0-9010 GCA_035562875.1 Actinoplanes sp.
ACTTCGGCGCGGGCGGGCCGGATCACGCTCGTCGACCCGGCCGGTATGCACGGGCGCAGGGTCCAGTTGGGACGTTACGACCTGTTCAATCACTACTTCGACATCCGATACGCCCCCGACCTGCTGCTTCTTCAGGGTCCGGGCGATGAACCCCATCAGGACAAATGTGTGGTCGCCGTCGACACGCGGCGCCGGCCTCGGGTACGGCGGCTGTTCCCGCTCGAGTGGGATTCGTCGCGCGGCGGGCATCTGTTCGGTGGCTGTGGCGCCTACCTCAACGACCGTGCGGGCCCCGCCGTCGTCCACGCCGGCACCGTTCACGACGGCGCTGGGCTGCTGCCCGGGAACGCCTTCGTAACACGCCGCGCGTATCCGACGGGCGAGCCGCAATGGGTGTTCACGGCTGACCATCAGGCCACCGCACTCGACGTGGACGGCGACTTCGTCTACGTCGCGTTCAACTCGGGGGAACTGGTCGTCCTGCGCGCCGAGGACGGCGCGGTGCAGGTGCGGCAGCAGCTGCGGGTGAACGGCCACCGAGTCGTTCCGCTGTCACTCGCATGCGCGGGAGCGAACCGGCTTGCGATCGGCACCCTCGACGGCCGGGTGCTCGACTGCTCGATCACAGGATTGCCACCGTCGGAGTAGCCCTGCCCGGTGCGGCCCGTGATCATGGGACGCGTCGAGCATTCAACGACAACCCAGCCTTGATCACGGTGTTCCGTTTGAGGATCGTCCACCGGAACACCGTCCAGACCGAACAGCTGACCGCCCTCGGCGTCGTCCCCGACCGGATCTACATCGACCGCCGTTTCTCCGGCACCAGCCACAAGCGCCGGAAGATCCAGCCGCGCCGCCCGTCACAGGTGCCCGTCACCACGCCGGCGATCAGGTGCCACGTGCGAATCGAGCCCGAGATCGCACGGAGGCGCCACCGTTGTGACGGGAGCGCTCCCATGTAACGATGTCGCTCTATCCCCACTTCTCCCCCGAAGGAGCCCGTGGATGCGTGCTCTCCCCCGCCTGCTGACCGCCCTGCTGGTGGCGGTTCCGGTGGCAGGCGTCGCCGCGGTCGCCAGTGCGGCCGACGATCCCACCCCGATCACCGTGCTGACCAAGGATTTCGAGGACGGCACCGTCCAGGGCTTCGCGGGACGGTCCGCGGAGACCCTCGCGCACAGCACCGCCCAAGCCCACGGCGGCACCGGCAGCCTGCTCGTCAGCGGCCGGACCGCCACCTGGCAGGGCCCGTCGCTGGACGTGCTGTCCACGTTCACCAAAGGTACGGCGTACACGATCTCGGTCTGGGTCCGGATGTCCGAAGGATCCGACAACGCGCGCCTGAGTGTGGAACGGCGCACCGGCGGGGTGGCCGCTTACGATCAGGTGGCCGGGAACACCGCGGTGACCGCGGCCGGCTGGACCCAGTTGACCGGCCGGTACACCCTGGCGACCGACGTCGAATTCCTGCGGGTGTACGTGGAGACCGCGTCGACGACCGGGTCGTTCCACATCGACGACCTGTCCGCAAGCTACGTCCCGGCGTTGCCGGTGCAGACGGGCATCCCGTCGATCAAGGATGTGATCACCGAGTTCCCGGTCGGGGCGGCGATCACCGGTGCGGAGATCGTCACCGAGCATGGGCAGTTGCTGACGAAGCACTTCGACTCGGTCACCCCGGGTAACGCGCTGAAGTGGGATGCCACGGAGCCGGCTGAGAACACGTTCACGTACGCGCAGGCGGACCCTTTGATGGCGTACGCGAAAGCCAATGGTCTCGCCGTCCGCGGGCACACCCTGGTGTGGCACAACCAGACCCCGGCCTGGGTCTTCACCCGCGCCGACGGGACCGCGATGACCGGAACGGCGGCGGACAAGACGCTGCTGCTGGCCCGTCTGGAGAACCACATCCGTAACGTGGCCACCCACTACGGCACCGACATCGGCGTGTGGGACGTGGCCAACGAGGTGATCGACGAGAGTCAGTCCGATGGGTTGCGCCGCAGCAACTGGTACACCGTGGCCGGGTTGGACTATCTGCGGACCGCGTTCCGGGTGGCCCGTGAGGTGGCGCCGCACGCGAAGCTGTACATCAACGACTACAACACCAACGTGCCGGCCAAACGGGACTTCCTGTTCGGCCTGGTCCAGCAGTTGAAGGCGGAGGGTGTGCCGATCGACGGCGTCGGTCATCAGGTGCACATCAACGTCAACTGGCCGACGATCGCCGAGACCAAGGCGATGATCGACAAGTTCGTGCCGCTCGGCATCGACCAGCAGGTCACCGAGATGGACGTGAGCATCTACACGGCGAACAGCGAGAGTTTCCCGGCGCCGCCGGCCGACCGGCTGCTCAAGCAGGCGTACGTCTACCGGGACATGTTCGCCCTCTTCCGCCAGTACCCCGGGGAGATCACCTCGGTGACGCTGTGGGGCCTGGCCGACGACAACACCTGGCTGGACACGTTCCCGGTGACCCGTAAGGACGCGCCGCTGCTGTTCGACACCCGGCTGCAGGCGAAGCCGGCCTACTGGGGTGTGGCCGACCCGAGCAGGATCGAGGCGTCGCCGTCCGCGTCGGTGGGGACCAGCAATCCCGAGGGCAGCACGCCGCCGGCCACCGGGGCCTGCGCGATCACCTACCGGATCACCGGGAGCTGGCAGGGCGGCTTCCAGGGTGACGTCCAGGTCGCCAACACCGGCAACACGGCACTGACCTCGTGGAAGGTGGCCTGGCAGTTCACCGGCGGCCAGCAGGTCAGCCAGCTGTGGGGTGGCACGCACACGCAGTCCGGAGCCGCCGTCACGGTCGGTAATGCGGCCTGGAACGGCAGCGTCCCGGCCGGCGGCTCCACATCGTTCGGCTTCCTCGGCAGCTGGACCGGCAGCAACCCGGTGCCGGCCGCCTTCACCCTGAACGGAACAACCTGCACCGTCCGGTGAGCACCACCCCCGCATGATCCTCTTTGATGCGGTAGGGCACCATACGGCAAGTGCACTACGTGACGGCTACAGCTATCGATTGGAGCGGCGACCGGCCGGCCCTGATCAAGGTCCACCTGCCCGAGGTGAACGGCGACGAAGCCGTGATCCTCGGGCATGCGCCGCAGGTCAGCGGGGGACGCCTGCGTCACTCCGGGATGCCGCGGCGTCTCGATCTGCGCTGTGACGTGGTCGGCCGCGACGGCGACCACACCGTCACCATCCGGCTGCGGTACGGGCTGACCGACCAGCGCGGCCGGGACACGTTCCGGGTCGCCGCGGCCGCGGTCCGCCCGGAGGACCCGCGCGAGATATTCGACCGGCTGCTGCTCAACCACCACGTCGACCCGGAGAACGTGGGTGACGTGGAGGTCGCCTGGCTGGCCTTCACCGAGTTCAACCAGACCGAGATCGATCATCTGAGCCCGGCTCTGCCGGAGGCCGACGGCTTCATCGTGCAGTGGGGCCGCTACTCGTGGATCGACCGCACCACCGCCCTGATCTTCACCCGCCGGCTGGCCGTGCTCACCGGCTGGTGGGAGGTCAGCCTGGACATGCGGTTCCCCGGCTTCCACACCCTGCCGACCGGTGACAGCGGCCTCGACTTCACCGCGGTCGGCCCCGGCCGGGCGGCGGCCCTGGCCCAGATCCGGGCCACGATCAAGAGCACCCCCCGGTTGTACGATCTCTGGCGCGCCGTCCCCCGCCACAGCACCCTGTCCTTCCAGCGCGTGGAGTAAAGGACCCGGCGTCCCATCCGACCGGTTTCACAGAAGAAGCGATGACAATCTTGCGGGACGAGTCCGTGATCTGACATCGAACGCGAATGTGTATCGATAGATTTCGTCGTACGGGCAGCATCCGGGCCGGTAGCCGAAACCACTCGTCAGCTCTCCGGGCAATGTGCCAGATCCGTCACCTGACTCGGGCCTTTACCTGATCTTCAGTCCGCCCTACCTTGCGCCGATGACCACGAGCGCCAACTCAGTCATCACCGCCATAGATCTCCGTCGGCCCGGCCTCGCCCTCGCCAGGGGGCATCTGCTGCTGTTCTTCGCTCAGGGCCACCATCTGGCCTGGTGCGGGCAGCCACTCTTCGACGACCCGCTGTACGCCACCGCTCAGGGAGTGGCCGTGGACGCCAGCGACGGCACGGCGACACCGATCAGCACCGAGGCACAGGCCGGAACCATCGGCGACATCCTCGCTCGCTACGGCGCCCTGTCCCCGGCCGACCTGCGCACCCTCATCCAGGCATCCGACCCGTGGCGATCGGCCCGCAAGAACGGCGGGCTCGTCGACCACAACGAGCTGACCGACTGGTTCCGCCGCCCGGACGAGACCGACGATCCCGGCAGTGGGCGGCCCACACCGGCTGAATGTGCCGCGGCCGAGGCCTACCTGACCTCCCGAACCATGACCTGACCGCACCGACGGAGGGGGATGCGTGACAAGGGACCCGGACAGATGGGTGACCTGGGGCGACTGGGAAGTGGAGGCGTTCCGGATCCGAATCGCCCGCTGGCGCGACACCACGCATCCTCCCGCCGACGTCTTCGAACTCACCGACCGATGGCATAAGCGTCTCTACCAGTCCGTGGAATGGCGATCCGCAGCGCAGCGCGTACATCCGGACAGGGACCCGGAAGGCAACCTGCGGTGGATGTGGGTTCCGGGCGCCGAATGGATCGACGAAGCGACCGGCAGATTCCGGGTGCAGTGCTACTTCCGCGTGTACGAACTGGAGACACCGCCGCGGCTGGTCTGCGACGAGTTCGTCACCGTGCCGGCGGCGTATCCGGGCTGATTCCCAGCACGGGCAGGCACGGCTCGACGCCGGAGAGGGTGATGTCGTCGCGGCGGGTCTTCTGCCAGGTGTCGCGGGTGAGGCGCCACTGCTGGATGCGGGCGGGTTCGCCGCGGCGGGTGTCCCAGCCGGTGCCGTTGGGTGCGTAGCCGAGGGTGCGGGAGATCCGGTTGGACGGCTCGTTGTCGGCGAAGGCGTCGCTTCCGGCCTCGCGGGCGTGCAGGCCCTCGAACGCCAGGGCCGACTGTATCCCCGTACAGAATGGGAAAGGTTGTTTTTAAATCGGGGTTGATGGGTTTGAATATGTGGGTGCGCCTGACCCTCGTGCTCGCCCTGATCACCGCCCTGATCCTGCCGGCCGTGCCCGCGTCCGCCGCCGAGGATCCCGGCTGGACCGCGCCGTTGAGCACCCGCGGGCGGTGGATCGTCGACGCGGACGGGAACCGGTTCAAACTGCGGTCCGGGAACTGGCACGGGGCCAGCGGCACCTGGACCGGCTCCGGCAGCGACACCGACGACGCGAACCATCACGCCGGGGAGAACGCCGGCCGGGTGCCGCTCGGCCTGGACCGGGCGCCGGTCGCCGAGATCGTCGCCGGGTTCCAGGCGATCGGGCTGAACAGTGTGCGGCTGCCGTTCTCCAGCGAGATGGTCCACGACACCCGGCCGGTGGCCGACTCGGCGGTGGCCGCGAACCCGCAGTGGAAGGGCCTGACCCCACTGCGGGTGTACGACCAGGTGGTGGCCGCTCTGACCGAATCCGGTCTCGCGGTGGTCCTGAACAACCACACCACCACGACCCGCTGGTGCTGTGGTGTCGACGGCAACGAACGCTGGAACACGTCGCAGACCACCGCCCGGTGGGAGGACACCTGGCTGACGATGGCCCGCCGCTACGCCGGAAACCCGCGCGTGGTCGGCGCCGACCTCTACAACGAGGTGCGCCGCAACGTCCTCGACGACCCGAACTGGGGCTGGGGCAACGACCACGACTGGTTCACCGCGTCGCAGCGGCTCGGCGACCGGATCCTGCGCGAGGCCAACCCGAACCTGCTGATCATCGTGGAGGGCATCAACTGGACCGGCATCCCGGTCGACGGGTTCGCCCACGAACGGCCCACCCTGAAACCGGTGCGCACCCTGTCGCACACGCTCACCACCTCGGGAAAGCTGGTGTACGCGGCACACTTCTACGACTACACCGGCCCGAATCACAGTGGCGCGACGGGCACCGGCGAGACCACCGACCCGCGCTACCGGGATCTGATCCGGGCCGACCTGTTCGCGGTCCTGCAGCGGGACGCGCTCTACGTGGCGACCGAAACCGGTCAGCACTTCACCGCCCCGGTGTGGATCAGCGAGTTCGGGGTGGACGGCAACGCTATGGCCGGGTCGAAGCAGCGTGAATGGTTCACGAACTTCACCGACCTCTTGGTCGCCACGGATGCCGACTTCGCGTACTGGCCGGTGGTGGGCTGGGCGGAACGGCGCGCCGCGAACGGCTGGGGCCTGCTGTTCTGGGACCGTTCCGGCGTCCGGAGCGGGATCGGCGAGGGCGGCGACTGGCGGTCCGGCGCCTGGCAGCGACTGATCACGAGCGGACTGCGCGGGTACGTCGCCCCGGTCGCGTCCCGGTCCATGCTCAGCCCCGACCACGGCGATTTTGTCGCCTCGGCCCGGATGCGTGCCGCCGGCGACTGGGATCCCGGAGCCCGGAAGGCGGCCTGCCCGGACGGACAGCGGCTGATCGGTCTCAGCCACACCGGCAACCGGGGCCTGTGCGCGAGCACCGCCCTGTCGTGGAGCACCCATCAGGTGGTCACCGACGAACGGCACGTGACCACCGACTGGGCATCCGGCTACACCAAGTTCCAGTGTCCCGCCGGGGCCTTCCTGATCGGGTACGCCGTCCGGGGCGCCGCCGTGTCCAGCGCCCTGTGCGCCTCGTCATCCGTGGCCGGAACCGGCCGGACCGTGTGGTTCGACCGGGCCGGCAACCGTCCGGCCGGCAGCCCGGGCGGCGAGTTCGCGAGTGGCCACCACAAGGGCCAGTGCGCCGACGACGAGTACGCGGCGGGCGTCGCCTGGACCGGCCGCCTGTTCTCGCCCCGCACTCCGGACGCCCTCTACTGCCGCAAGCTCTGACCGGCGCTCACCAGGGCTGCACGGCGCGCTCGATCACGCCGTGTGGTCCTCGGGCTCGCCGTGTAGTTCGAGGTTCCACCGGCGTCGTTCCTCGATCTGTGCGCGGATCTCGTCGGGAACAGGGGCGGGGAAGGCCGGCGTGTTCGCCGCGATCTCCTCGACCGCCTCGTCGCCTATCGTCTGGGCGATCGCCGCCCAGAGCTCGATGCGGGCCCGGGAGAGGCGGGGGCCGACCAACCAGTCGGTGACGAACCGGTCGAGGGTGTGGGCGTCCGCGTCGCCGCCTGCCATCCGGGAGGTGATGCGATCCAGCGAGATGACGACGCTCTCCAGAAGCCGGGCCGTCTCGACGGCCTGGTCCAGGGCAAGCGAGACGGAGCCGCCGGTGTCGTCGATGTTCACGACAGTCAGGAGATCACATCCCGCCTGGCCATCGCATCGGCCCGGCGGCCGCGGGGTGACCCGGTGGGACGCCCGCCTCGCGCGGTAGGCACGGGACCGTGGGTAGGCGTACCGAATCCGGGTTTTCGGTGTTCGCCATTGATGTGGATCTTCAGTGGCTGATCTCGATATGATCGCGCCTCACACACGGGGAGTTGATCATCATGTGGCCGTTCCGGCGCACACCGTCCATCGATCCGGCCCAGGGTGATCCGCGCGCCCGGGCCTTGATCACCGCACTGGCCGCCCGCGACCGCGACACCGTCCAGCAGATCTTCGCGGACGCCGACGGCCTGGACGAACGCACGTTCCTGATGGCGGTGGCCGACGATGCCCCGCAGGTGCAGGACTGGATCCCCGGCTGGGTCGCCGACGAGCCGGAGTCGACACTGCCGCTGCTGATCCGCGGCTGCCACGCGGTCGCCTGGGCCTGGGAGGCCCGCGGCGCCCGGCTGGCCAAGCACACCAGCGGCGACCGGATGGCCGAGTTCCACCGGCGTCTGAAGATCGCCGAGAACGTCCTGGACGAGGTCACCGGCCGAGACCCCGACGAGGTGCTGGCCTGGTGCTGGCTGACCATGTCGGCGCGCGGCCGGCAGGTTCCGCACGACCTGGCCGCGGCCCGGTTCCAGCAGGTGACCACGCGGGCTCCGCACCACGTGATGGCGCACGAGCAGCGGCTGCAATATCTGTGCCAGAAGTGGTTCGGCAGCCACGCCGAGATGTTCGCCTTCGCGCACGAGGCGACCGCGAGCGCGCCGGCCGGCAGTCTGCTGCCCTCGGTGCTGGCCGTCGCCCACCTCGAGTACTGGCTGAGCCTGCCGGCCGGGGAGGACGACAAGCACATGAAGACCCCGCGGGTACGTGCCGAGCTGCGCGCCGCCGCAGAGAAGTCGGTGCTGTCCCCCGCCTTCGTGCGGGCGCCCGGGTGGGCGTCACGGGCCAACACGTTCGCGATGACGCTGCACATGGCCGGCGAGTACCCGCACGCCGCCCGGGTCTTCGAGGTGATCGGGGATCACGTCACCGACTGGCCCTGGTCGTACCGGACGCTGATCGGCAGCCCGGCCCGCAAGTTCGCCGCCGCCCGCCGGGAGGTCAGCGGCGCACGGGGATGATCGGCGGCGTCAGGCATCCCCGGTCCGGACCGACTGCAGCAGGCCGAGGGTGCGGTGTTGTTCGTGGGCGGTGCCGACCGGGGCCGCCACGAACTCGGTGATGCCGGTGGCGGCGAGAAGCTCGATCCCCCGGGTGACGGCCTCCTCGTCGCCGGTGAGCGCCACGTCCTGGGGGCCGGTGACACCTTCGATGTCGAGGACGCGCCGGTACTCGGGCACCAGCCCGGCCAGGCCGAACCGTCCGGCGATCCGGTCCCGGGCGGCGGCCGCGTCGTCGGTGACGCAGACCGGCAGGGCAGCGACGATCCGCGGGGCGGGGCGGCCCACGGCGGCGGCGGTGACCAGCGGGACGACGTGGGATTCCAGGGTGCGTGGGCCGGTCATCCAGGTGATCGCCCCACCGGCGGCCGATCCGGCGAGCCGGAGCATGGCCGGGCCGAGGGCGGCCAGCAGTACCGGAGGTGGTTCGGCGCCGGGCACGTCCGTCGTACCGTGAACGGTCAGGAAGTCACCGGAG
>DATMVU010000158.1:0-12046 GCA_035562875.1 Actinoplanes sp.
GATCGCCCGGGTGAGTTCGGCCAGTGACGGCAGCCCGGTGAGCAGGCCGGCGAACTCCGGCAGGTAGTCGCGGGTGAGCCAGAACCGGTCGAGCCAGCCGGGGCTGTCGGCGTCGTAGGTGAACACCACCACCCGGCGGGCCACCCGCTTCATCTCCCGCACCCCGGCGACCGGGTCCGGCCAGTGATGCACGGTGCTGACCGCCATGGCCGCGTCGAAGACCCGGTCCCCGAACGGCAGGTTCCCGGCCCCGGCGGCGACACACGGCGCGGCTCCCGCGGGGCGTCGGGCCCGCATCACCGCGGACGGCTCCACCGCCGTGACGGCACGGTCCGGTGGTTCGTAGGAGCCGGTGCCCGCCCCGACGTTCAGGACCGTCCGGGCGTCCCCGAGCGCCGCCCAGATCCGGGCGGCGATCCGGGGTTCGGTGCGCCGGGTGGCCGGGTAGGCCGAGCCGATGGTGTCGTAGAGCCGTGCGCCGGGCAGTGTCATCGGGGCTCCCTTCCCGGTCGAGACTATGCGACCGGGACGGGCGTTCAGCGTCGGAAGATCGCCTGCCAGCGGGTGGGCAGGGCGGTTCCGGGAGCGTCCACCTGGTCGAGGGACACCTGGTGCAGGCCGCCGGTGGCGAAGCCGGTGATCTCGGTGCGGGTGAGCGGCCACGGTGGGCCGGAACCGTCGGTGTCGATGCGGGTGGTGGCCGCGGCCAGCACGATCAGGGTGCCGCCGGGAGCCACGAAGCCGGCTGTCGCGGTGATCGCGGCGGCCCGGATCGCGGCGGGCAGGGCCTGGACGTTGTTGCTCTCCAGGACCAGGTCGTACGCCTGATGCCAGTGCGGTGGCGGGTCGAGCAGGTCGGCCACCACGTAGTCGACGGGGCTGCCGGGGTGGCGTTCGCGGGCCAGGTCGATCGCTGTCGCCGAGATGTCGAATGCGGTCGTGGTGTAACCGAGGGTGGCCACGTGTTCGGCGTCGCGGCCGGGGCCGCAGCCCACGATCAGGGCGCTGCGGCCCGCGCCGGGCGGCAGGTCGAGGGCGAGCAGACGGGCGCTGGGGGCGGCCACGTCCCACGGGACGACGGCGTCTCCGGTGCGGGCGCCGGCGTACAACCGCTCGAACCAGCCGGTGGGGTCGCCGGCCGCGAGGGAGTCGGCGGCCAGGCGACGGGCATCCATCGACGACCACCCCGGCGGCATCGGGCCCGCGGCGCCGGCCGCAGAGGACGCCGGGTCGGGAGCGTCAGGGGCGGGGGACGACACGGCGGAGCTCGCGCAGGGCCTGGCGGCGGACGTCGCCGGTGAGGGTGTCGACGTAGAGCCGGCCGGCCAGGTGGTCGGTCTCGTGTTGCAGGGCGCGGGCCAGGAAGCCGGTGCCGTGGATGACCAGGGGGTCGCCGTGCTTGTCGAAACCGGTGGCGGTGACCGATGCGGATCGGGTGGTGTCGAAGCCGAGGCCGGGCAGCGAGAGGCAGCCCTCCTCGTCGGTCTGCTCGCCGGCGAAGTCGCTGAGCACCGGGTTGACCATGTGGCCGACGACACCGCCGACGTTGTAGGAGAACACCCGCAGGCTGACGCCGATCTGCGGGGCGGCGACGCCGGCCCGGCCCGGCTCGCGGACGGTGTCCTCCAGGTCGCGGACGAGGTCGCGCAGTTCGGCGTCGAAGGTGGTGACCTCGTCGGCGTCGGTACGCAGCACCGGGTCACCGTAGAGGCGGATGGGCCTGATCGTCATGACCCGAAGGCTATCCGGTCGTTACCGATCTATCAGCGGCGAGGGCCGCGAGCGTGGCGGGGAATACCGGCGGGGACCGGGGATCAGGCGAACAGGGTGGGGCGTTCGCCGCTGAGCATGTGCCGGAGCTTGATCAGGGAGCGCCGGGTCTGGCTCTTCACCACGGTGATCGGCACGTCCAGTTCCTGAGCGACCTGTTCCACACTGTGGTCGGCGTAGTACCGCAGCATCACGATGGCCCGGTCCCGGACCGGCAGCTGGGACAGCGCCTCCTGCAGGGTGATCCGCAGCTCGGGACTCATCGAGTACTCCGGCTCGCGCAGGTCGCCGGGCACGGTCTCGGTGGAGCTGCGCCGCCGCCGGTGGTCGAGGTAGACCCGGAGCAGGACCTTCTGGGCGTACGCCGACAGGTTGTCGCTGTCCGCGGCCCGGTCCCAGCTCAGGAACAGTTTGGCCAGTGTGGCCTGGGTGAGGTCCTGGGCGAGGTGCCAGTCCCGGCAGAGCTGGTAGGCACTGCCGTGGAGGCGGGCGGTGAAGGCGGTGGCGAAGTGCGTGAAGTCCGCCCGCTGGTAACGGGCGGTCGTCGGGAGATCCAGTATGTCGAGCATGTCCGCGATGTCGCCTCTCTACATCCACCGCAGCACTCGGCAGTGCCACTGTGGATCGTCTCCGGTGCCGCGCGTCGGTCAAATTACGCGCTCAGCCCCCTTCCGTGGGGGCGGATGCCGACAGTGGCACGCATTCGGTAGAGACGGCTCGGAACCGGCTATCAGGAGGCTGTGCGCAGCACCGCCCGGATCGGCGCGGACTTGGCGGCGGCCTCGTCGACCTCGGCGATCGGGTCGCTGTCGGCGGTGATGCCGCCGCCGGCCCAGACGTGGGCGCGGGTGCCGTCGGCCGCGACGGTGCGGATGGTGAGTCCCAGGTCGAGGTGGTCGTGCCCGATCCAGCCCAGCGCGCCCATGCTGACGCCGCGGCCGACCGGCTCCAGGCCGGCGATCTGTTCCAGGGCGGCGAGTTTGGGGGCGCCGGTGACGCTGCCGCCGGGACAGACGGCGCGCAGCAGGTCGGCGAGGCCCACGCCGGGGTCCAGGTCGGCGGCGACGACCGACTCGGCCTGCCACAGGCCACACCATTGCCGTACGGCGAACAGTTCCTCGACCCGGACCGGCCCGGTTCCGGGGAGCCGGGCGAGGTCGTTGCGTTCCAGGTCGACGATCATGACGTGTTCGGCGCGTTCCTTGGCCGAGGCGAGCAGTTCCCGGCGGCCGGCCGCGGTGGCGGGACGGGTGCCCTTGATCGGCCGGGTGATGACGGTGCCGTCGCGGACCTCGATCAGGGTCTCCGGGGAGGCGGTGGCGATCGCCCAGCCGTGGCCGCCGAGGACTCCGCCGTAGCGGGCTCCGGGAAGGGCCGCCACCCGGCGCAGGGCGGCGGTGGGGTCGCCGGTGTAGGGCGCGGACGCGTGGCCGACGACGTTGACCTGATAGACGTCGCCGCGCCCGATGGCGTCACGGACGTGCTGCACGGCGGCGGCGTGGTCGTCGCGGGTCCAGCTCTCCCGCCACGGGCCGAGGCTCCAGGGGGCGGCCGGGGAGGGCCCGGCATGCCACGGGCCGGCCGCCGGATTCTCCGGGGACGGTCCGTGCGCGTAGATCACCGCGTACATATCCGGAATGCCGGGCACCGGGGAATCGGCGCCGACCATTCCGCCGGACATTACGGAACCGGCGTCAGCGGATACGTACAGTGCTGCTCCGCAAATGGCGCCATCACCGATCGGATTATCTTTGTCATCCTTTCGGCCAAGGTTTCGCACCGGCAGTCCGTTGTCGGCGAGGAAGGCGGCAAGAAGCTCGGCGGGGTCACCGGGATCACCCCGATGCCATCGAAACGCCCGTAACGCGTGGTGACGGGCTTGGCAAACGGCCGGCGCACCCGGCGGAGCACCGAACGGAGGTCGCGGAGAGTGGTCGACGACAGCCTCGGCGTGGAGCATGGGAGCCGAGGAGACACGCACCGGCGCCGTCACCGCCTTGAACCGTTGTCGTTCGATGTGAGGTAACGTTCGTCACCGCAAATGTGAACCTTCACACAGCCCCCAACCGGAGTAAACGATGTGCCAGCACCTGAACCCATGCCCATCCGCCGACGCCACCGATCGTGAGGCCGCGCGCATCATCGCGACCTTCCGGGAGCAGGGCTGGAGCCTGCTCTGCAACGGCGTCATCGTCTTCGAGGACACCGGTGAGCTCCTACCGGACGGCACCATGATCGAGCCCCACCGCGGCCCGGCAGTGCACGCTCTAGCGGCCTGAACCAAGCACGCAGCGTAACCGACGAGGTACCTGGAAAAACGCGCAGGCCGCGATCAGAGACGACCGCGACCTGCGCAACGGACTCAGTCCTCGAATGCCTCCGGTGACGGACAGGAACACACCAGATTCCGGTCGCCGAACGCCCCGTCGATACGCCGTACCGGCGGCCAGTATTTCGCCGTCCGGTCCACGCCCTCCGGGAAACCGGCCACGGAGCGTGAATACGCGTGATTCCATTCATCCGCTGTCACCGACGACGCCGTGTGCGGCGCGTTCGCCAGCGGATTGTCACCCGCCGGCCACTCCCCCGCCGCGACCTTGTCGATCTCGCCCTTGATGGCGATCATCGCGGCGATGAAACGGTCCAGCTCGGCCAGGTCCTCACTCTCGGTCGGCTCCACCATCAGGGTGCCGGCGACCGGGAACGACATGGTCGGCGCGTGGAAGCCGTAGTCGATGAGCCGCTTCGCGACGTCGTCGACGCTCACCCCGGTGGCCTTGGTGATCGGTCGCAGGTCCAGGATGCACTCGTGCGCGACCAGGCCGCCCGCACCCGCGTACAGCACCGGGTAGTGCTCCCGCAGCCGCGCCGCCACATAGTTGGCCGCCAGCACCGCCGCAGCGGTCGCCGCCTTCAGACCGTCCGGGCCCATCATCCGGATGTACGCCCAGGAGATCGGCAGGATGCCCGCCGACCCGTGCGCCGCCGCCGACACCGCGTGGTGATCGCCCTCTTCGAGGGGGTTGCCCGGCAGGAAGCCGGCCAGGTGCGCGCCGACCGCGACCGGGCCCACGCCGGGGCCGCCGCCACCGTGCGGGATGCAGAACGTCTTGTGCAGGTTCAGGTGTGACACGTCGGCGCCGAACCTCCCGGGCCGGGCGTAGCCGACGAGCGCGTTCAGGTTGGCGCCGTCCACGTACACCTGGCCGCCCGCCTCGTGCACCTTGGCGCACAGTTCGGCGATCGACGTCTCGTACACGCCGTGCGTCGACGGGTAGGTCACCATGATCGCGGACAGATTGTCCCGGTGCCTCTCGATCTTGGCGGCCAGGTCGGTCAGGTCCACGTTGCCGTCGGTGTCACAGGCGACCACGACGACCCGCATCCCGGCCATCACCGCGCTGGCGGCGTTGGTGCCGTGCGCCGACGACGGGATCAGGCAGACGTCGCGGTGCTCGTCACCGCGCGAGCGGTGGTAGCCGCGGATCGCGAGCAGACCGGCCAGCTCACCCTGCGAGCCGGCGTTCGGCTGCACGCTGACCGCGTCGTAGCCGGTGATCTCGGCCAGCCACGTCTCCAGCTGCGCGACCAGGTGCTCGTAGCCCTCGGTCTGCGACGACGGCGCGAACGGGTGGATGTTGGCGAACTCCGGCCAGGTGACGGCCGCCATCTCGGTGGTCGCGTTCAGCTTCATCGTGCACGAGCCGAGCGGGATCATGCCCCGGTCCAGCGCGTAGTCCCGGTCGGACAGCTTGCGCAGGTAGCGCAGCATGCTCGTCTCGGAGTGGTGGGTGTTGAACACCGGGTGCGTCAGGTAGTCGGAGGTGCGGGCCAGCGCCTCCAGACCCGAGGTGGCGGCCGCCGCCGGGGAGACCCCGAACGCGGCGAGCACCGCCTCGACGTGACCGGAAGTGGTCGTCTCGTCGGTGGAGATCGACACCCGGTCGGCGTCCACCAGCAGCAGGTCGACACCGGACCCGGCGGCCGTGGCGACGATCGCGGCGGCCCGGCCGGGGACGACGGCGGTCACCGTGTCGAAGAAGGCGCCCGAGGCCAGCTCGACGCCGGCGGCTGTCAGTGAACCGGCGAGCGTCAGCGCGTGGCCGTGCACCCGGGCCGCGATCCCGTGCAGACCGCGAGGGCCGTGGTAGACCGCGTACATGCTGGCCATCACCGCGAGGAGCACCTGGGCGGTGCAGATGTTGCTGGTCGCCTTCTCGCGGCGGATGTGCTGCTCGCGGGTCTGCAGGGCCAGGCGGTAGGCGCGGTCGCCGTCGGCGTCCTTGGAGACCCCGACGAGACGCCCGGGCAGCGACCGCTCCAGGCCGGCGCGCACGGCGAGGTAGCCGGCGTGCGGGCCACCGAAGCCGAGCGGTACGCCGAACCGCTGCGTGGTGCCCGCGGCGATGTCCACGCCGATCTCGCCGGGCGCCCGCAGCAGGGTCAGCGCGAGCAGGTCGGCGGCGGCCGTGACCAGGGCGCCCTTGGCATGCGCGGCCTGGACCAGGGCCGAGTGGTCCCGGACCGTGCCCGAAGCGCCCGGGTACTGCACGTGCAGCCCGAAGTAATCGTCCGGCAGCTCCCCGGCGTCGAGGTCGACGAGCTGCACGGTGATCCCGAGCGGTTCGGCCCGGGTGCGCAGCACCGACAGTGTCTGCGGGAAGGTGTCGGCGTCCACCGCGTACACGCTGCTCTTGCTCTTGGACACCCGCCGCGCGAGGGTCATCGCCTCGGCGACCGCGGTGGCCTCGTCCAGCATCGACGCGTTGGCGGTGGTCAGCCCGGTCAGGTCGGTGACCATGGTCTGGAAGTTGAGCAGCGCCTCCAGGCGGCCCTGGCTGATCTCCGGCTGGTACGGGGTGTACGCCGTGTACCAGGCCGGGTTCTCCAGCACGTTGCGCTTGATCACCGCGGGGGTGACGGTGTTGTAGTAGCCGAGGCCGATCATCGGGGTGGCCAGGACGTTACGGCCGGCGATGGCCCGCAGCTCGGCGATCGTCTGTTCCTCGGAGGCGCCGGCCGGCAGGTCGAGTACCCCGTCGAAACGGATCGCCGCGGGGATGGCCGCGTCCATGAGCTGCTCTACCGACCCGTACCCGACGGCCTTGAGCATCTGATCCTGCTCGTGGTTGTCCGGGCCGATGTGGCGGGCGACGAACGGGGACGTCATGGGCGACTCCAAGCGTGAGAAGGTCAGAGAGCAGACCTCCCCCTCTGTCATACCCCGACTGCGGGTATTTCAGAGTGCCGAGCCACCGCGGTCCTTTTGCCTGAGAGGTTCCGGGGAGGATTTGCCCCTTCGGCGCCCTGTGAGCAGGGTCTCTCCCGCATGGGTATTACTGGCGAGACCAACCTACCAGCGCACGCCGCCATGATCGGGAGTCCTAGGGTGTGCCTGTGACGTACTTCCCTGCCGCCGACCGCTACGCCGAAATGATCTACCGGCGTGCTGGTCGCAGCGGTCTCAAGCTCCCCGCCATCAGCCTGGGCCTCTGGCACAACTTCGGAGCCGGCCGGCCCCTGGACCGTCAGGCCGACATCGTCCGCCGGGCCTTCGACCTGGGTGTGACCCACTTCGACCTGGCCAACAACTACGGGCCGCCGCCCGGCAGCGCCGAGACCAACTTCGGCCGCATCCTCAAAGCCGACTTCCAGCACCACCGGGACGAGCTGATCATCTCGACGAAGGCCGGCTACGGCATGTGGGAGGGCCCCTACGGTGACTGGGGATCCCGTAAATACCTGGTGTCGTCGCTGGACCAGTCCCTCAAGCGCATGGAACTGGACTACGTCGACGTCTTCTACCACCACCGGCCAGACCCGGAGACGCCCCTCGAGGAGACGATGACCGCGCTCGACGCGATCGTCCGCTCCGGCAAGGCCCTCTACGTCGGCATCAGCAACTACAAGTCCGAGCAGGCCGCCAAAGCCGCCGCCCTGCTGACGGAGCTGGGCACCCCGCTGCTGATCCACCAGCCGTCCTACTCGATGCTGAACCGCTGGATCGAGGACGACCACCTCCTGGACACCCTGGAGTCCGCCGGGGCGGGCTGCATCGCGTTCAGCCCCCTCGCCCAGGGCCTGCTCACCGACCGGTACCTCGGTGGCATCCCGGACGACTCGCGGATCCGTACCAGCGTGTTCCTCAACGAGGACGCCCTGGACCCCGCGACCCTCGGCCGGCTGCACAAGCTCAACGACATCGCCAAGCGGCGTGGCCAGTCACTCGCCCAGCTCGCCCTGGTCTGGGCGCTGCGCGACGAACGGATGACCTCGCTGATCATCGGCGCGTCGAGTGTCCAGCAGCTGGAGAACAACATCGCCGCCCTCGGCAACCCGGCTCTCGACCAGAGCGAGATCGCCGAAATCGACGCGACGCTGCTGGACGCGTAGCCGTACGCTCCCGTTTCATGATCCACCTTGTCGAACGGCACACCGCCCTGGCGGTCGTCGTCGGTTCCCGCGCCTACGGACTCCACGGGCCCGGTTCCGATCACGACCGCCGGGGTGTGTTCGTCGCCCCGACCCGCGACTTCTGGACCCTCGACAAGCCGCCCACCCACCTGGACGGGCCGGCCGACGAGCAGTTCTCCTGGGAGATCGAACGATTCTGCACCCTCGCCCTGCAGGCCAACCCGACGGTCCTGGAGGTGCTGTGGTCGCCGCTGATCTCCTCCCGCACCACCGACGGCGAGCAGCTGCTGGCCATCAGGCGGTCGTTCCTGTCGACCCGGGTGGCGGAGACCTACGGGAACTACGCCCGTGACCAGCTCGCCAAGGTGGCGTCCCGGCGCGAGCGGACCGGCGAGGTCAACTTCAAGCAGGCCATGCACATGATCCGCCTGCTGACGGCCGGTGCCCACGTGCTGCGCACCGGCGAGGTCCTGGTCGACGTGACACACCTGCGAGACGACCTTCTTGCGGTACGCCGGGGCGAGGTCGAGTGGCCCGCCGTCGCCGGCTGGGCCGCCCGCCTCCAGGACGACCTGAGCGCTGCCGCTGCCGGGACCGCCCTGCCCGAACACCCGGACCGGGCCGCTGTGGACCGGCTGCTGGTAGCCGTACGCGAAAGGAACCTGCAGCAGTGACCACCGAAGTGCCGCAGTGGGCCGCCGACGCCGCCACCGCCCTCCCGTATCCCCTGCTGTTCGCCACCGTCAGCGGCGCCCACCTGTACGGTTTCGCCTCCACCGACTCCGACCTCGACCTCGACCTGCGGGCGTCCCACGTGCTGCCGCCGGACGAGGTGGTGGGACTGCGCACCGGCCCCGACACCCTGGAACACTCCGGCCTCCGCGACGGCGTCGAACTCGACATCGTCAGCCACGACCTGCTGAAATTCGCGAAACTCCTGAACAGCCGCAACGGCTACGTCCTGGAACAGTTGCTGTCCCCGCTGGTGGTGCACACCACCGACGTCCACGCCGAGCTTCGACGGCTCGCGCCCGGCCTGATCACCAGCAACCACGCCCACCACTACCTGGGGTTCGCCCGCACCCAGGAACGCCTGTATCACGGCACCGGCCAGCTCAAACCCGCCCTGTACACGCTGCGTGTCCTGCTGACCGGCATCCACCTGATGCGCACCGGCGAACTCGAATGCGACCTGCGGACCCTGGGCGCCCGCCTGCCCTACGTCCCCGAACTGATCGCCGCGAAGCGCGAGGCCGAACACGGCCCCCTCCCGGCCCAGGCAGCCGCATGGCTGGCCGCCGACGTGCCGGCCCTGCGAGCCGAGCTGGAGGACGCCAGAGACGAGACCAAACTCCCCGCGTACGCCGACCCGGCCGCCGTCGCCGCCCTGCACGACCTGGTCGTCACCACCCGTCTCGGCCGCTGACCCGCCTCAGCCCAGTGCCTTCAGCGCCTCGTCCAAGGTGGTGAAGACGCCGAACGTGGTATCGATAGCAGATCGGGCGAAGTGCTTGCGCAGCCAGGATCGCTGAAAATCGTTGGCGGTCTGCCAGGTGTGGACGAGTCCGTCATACTCGCCGGCTGGCCGGGGTCGGTCGGCGCCGGGCAGGTTGTGACAGACGTCGGCGATGAGCCTGATCTCGGTGAGGTGACCGTCGGGATGTTTCGAACGGTCGGGGCTCGATGCCAGGGCACGGATTTCCCTCATCGCGGCTGACAGCAACACCGCGATGGCCGCGCGACGCTGATCGCGTGACCATCCGCTACTCGGCTTTCGACGCAGGTGCACGACGGAACGGTATCCCTCGCGTTGGCGAGGACCCGGCGCGGCGCTGGATCTCCATGACAGGCCGGAAGGCATCGATCGTCCTGGGTGGCAGGCGAGGTCGGGGGCTCGCCGGCATCTGGTCCGCCTACGGCTACCACGACGCGCCAGCCGAAGTCATCAGACTACTGGTCAACGCCTGCGAGATCGGCTACCCGGCCGCACTCAACGTCGGCCCAGAACCCGATCGCGCGCAAGGTCCGTATCACGGTGGCAAACGTACAGATGTACTGAAAGGATCGAGGGCATGGAATACCGGAATGTCGGGGCCAGTGGGCTTCGCGTGAGTGAGCTGTGCCTGGGGACGATGACGTTCGGCAAGGAGGCTGACGAAGCGGAGTCGCATGCCATCCTCGACACGTTCGTCGCGGCGGGTGGTGACTTCATCGACACCGCCGACGTGTACGCGGGTGGCGTGTCCGAAGAGATCGTCGGGCGGTGGCTGGCCGGGCAGCGGCGGGACTCGTTCGTCGTGGCGACGAAGGGGTTCTGGGCCACCGGCGACGGGCGCAACGATCACGGGGCGGGACGTAAGCACCTGATCGCGGCGGTGCACGACAGCCTGCGACGGCTCGGCACCGACTACATCGACCTGTACCAGCTGCACTGTTTCGACGAGACGACACCCGTCGAGGAGACGCTGTCCACGCTCGACCAGTTGGTCCGTACCGGCAAGGTCAGGCACTTGGGGGTCTCCAACTATGCGGCGTGGCAACTGCAGAAATCGGTGGACGTGGCCCGCTTCCGGGGCTGGGAGCCGTTCGTGGCGTCGCAGCCGCTCTACAACCTGATCGACCGGGAGATCGAGCACGAGCATGTGCCGGTGTGCCGCAACGAGGGTGTCGGGATCATTCCGTGGTCGCCGATGCGGGGCGGCTGGCTGACCGGAAAGTATCGGCGGGGCATGACCGCGGCCCCGTCCGGTGCCCGCTGGGACGGCGACCAGCAGCCGTGGCTGGGAAACTGGGAGGACAGCGTCGACGAGCGGGTGTGGCGGGTCACCGACACGCTGATCTCCGTGGCGGACGAGGTCGGGCACACCCCGGCGCAGGTCGCGTTGCGGTGGGTGGCGCAGCGGCCCGGGGTGACCGCGCCGATCGTCGGGGCGCGCAGTGCCGCCCAGCTCAGCGACACTCTCGGGGCCGCCGGCTGGAGCCTGGACGACAAGCACCTGGACCGGTTGACCGCCGCGGGCGACCAGCCGCTGCCGTACCCGCACGCCTACCTGGCCCGCTCCCCGCGACGCCGCCCGTGAAGACGATCACCACCCGGGACTGGGACGCCGGCGCGGGCAAGGAGCGCCGGCACGAGCAGGTGCAGTTCTCGTCGCTGGATCTGTGCGAGACCGATCTGGAGGGCATCGAGTTCGACGGCTGCGTCTTCCGGGACACCCGGTTCAACTGTTCCCGACAGGTCGACGTCGCCTACCTGAACTGCCGGTTCGTCAACTGCAACTTCTTCGACGCCAGCTTCACCAACTGCAAGACCCTCGGCAGTACGTTCGACGCCTGCACGTTCGATCTGACGGTCGTCGACGGCGGTGACTGGTCGTTCGTCTCGCTGCCCCGGGCCGACCTGGGCACCGCCACGTTCACCGGCACCCGCATGCGGGAGGCCGACCTGACCGGCGCCCGCTGCCGCAACGGCACGATGCGCGGTCTGGACCTGTCCGCGGCCCAGCTCACCGGCGCCGACTTCACCGGCTGCGACCTGCGCGGCACCGACCTGCACGCCTTCGACCCGCGAACCGTCGAGTTGAAGGACGCGGTGATCACCGCCGAGCAGGCCGTGATCCTGGCGATGGCGATGGGTCTGCAGGTCCGGCAGGCAGGCTACGGCTGATCTTCAAGCAGCCGTTTCAGGCCGGCCAGGTCGGCGGTGACCGCCCGTACGTCGCGTTCGAAGTCGTCGTCGCCGACCCCGTCGACCCGGCGGACCACGAACACCACCTCGCACGCGTCACCGTCGGCGATCACCCGGACCGGGTTGTAGAACGTCTCCCCCGATTCCAGGCGCACGTGGTGGTCGAGGATGCCG
>DATMVU010000159.1:0-3762 GCA_035562875.1 Actinoplanes sp.
GAACCTCAGATCACTCTCGGGCTGCTCACCGACGCCTCCGGGATGCCGCTGATGGTCGAAGCGTTCGAGGGCAACAAGGCCGAAACCGCGACCATGCTGCCCGTCATCACCGCATTCAAGAAAGCCCACCAGCTCGCCGATGTCAACGCTGGCCAAGATCAGATCAAACGCTGCGCACTAAACTGATAAAACTCGGGTCATGGGTGTCGATCGTAATCGGTGTGCCCGCCGGACCATACGGGTGCCGTGTCGGTGAGCCGCGATCAGGCGGCGACGCGGGTCACCACCGTGCCGCCGCGGGGTGTCCAGGTGATCGTCGCGAATTCGAAGTCCACCCTGGCGCCGTTCGTGCCGGACGGTTGGTACTGGTCGGTCTTCGGGAAACCCATGTCGGATTGCCAGGCCGCGAGAATCGCTCCGTACACGGCGTGGGTGCCCAGGTCGGACCTGCTGAAGATGCGGAAGCCGCCGGTTACGTCCATGTCCTGAATGCCGTTGGCGAAAGGGGACAGCGGCACGACGTTCCACCCGCGCGCCACCGTGGCGACCGCCGTCGGCGAGCTGATGAAACCGTTGTTGGTGGCGTACCGGGTGCCGTTCTCGCACTCCTGGGCGTAGCCGTAGCTCTGCGGAAAAGCCGGTCCGACGGGCGGTCCCAGCGCGGAGTCGACGTTCTGCATGAACACCTGATACTCGTACCGCTTCGGGAATCCGCCGCCGGCGAGACCGTTGAGCCCGTAGAGCGCGGTCTTCGGTTCGTAGGCGGTGGTCGCCACCCCGAAGACGTCCTCCATGTTCGAGCTTCCGGTGGCCCTGTCGCGCATCGTGTGAATGAACAGCGGTCCGCCGAACGAGACCTCCTGCCACTGCTGAAGACAGCCCACGAGAAGGGCGTTCTGAGTTTCCTGGGTAACCGAACTGACTGTGGGAACGCCGAATTCAGATGCCCAGAGCTTCTTGGCGCCGTCCCCGTTGGCTTTCATCCGATTGTGCAGGTCGATCGCCTGCCGCATCGCCGTTCCGTTGCTGCGCATCTGCTGGGCGAAGGTCGTGTTGAACGTCCACTCGTACGGATGGAACGACACGGCATCGCACGAACCCGCCAGACCGTTCGTGTACATGCTCGCCAGGAAGTCGTTGGACGACATGTTGCCTGCGATCGTTCCGGTCTGGGCCAACGCGCCCGCGAGCACGGTGACGGACGGGTCGACGGCCTTGATCCTCGGGTAGGCGGCCTTGACCATCGAGGTGTAGAACGCGGCATCGACGCTCGGGCTGAAGAACAACTTTCCGTTCGGCTCGTTCCAGATCTCGTAGGCGTCGATCCGCCCTTTGTACCGAGTCGCGACGAGGGCGCAGAAGTCCGCGTACTCCGTTGCGCTGCGGGGGCGCGCCCAGGGTGTGCTGCCGCTGTTGGCCGCCGCCGCCCACGGGGGTGAGGACGCGATGGAGGCGAGGACGAACAGGTTCCTGGCGTTGGCCTGCGCGACGAGGGTGTCCACGACCGACCAGTTGAAGGTGCCCTGTTGGTTCTGGACGTAATACCACGGAATATCGAATCGGATTCCGCCGGCGAGGCCCGCAGTTGCGATGTCGAATGTGCGGGAGATATTCGTCGAGTCCATGAAGTAAACGTCCGAGCCGCCGGCGAAACCGTAAGTGGGAAGGGCTCGTGCTGTATTAGTCAACGGAAAATCACGACGGCGCGATAGTGGAACGTCTAAAGACAATCCGGTGGCCACTAATGCGGCTCTTCGCAGTTGAGGGTGTAGAGGTCGTCGGCGCGTCGTTGCCGGGATAGGGGTCGAGGTCTTTCGAAGATGAAGGTTCCTACACGCCTCATCCGAAAGACCTCGACGTGCCTGACGCTACCGGTCGGGCGGGCTTCGCCTGCGCTGACCTGACCACTTTCTGCCGCCTCGACGAGCTTGGGTTGGAGGTGACCGGCCAACGCCTGCAGCCCGACCGGGCCGTGCTGGCGTGTCGGGCCATTGACGAGGATCGATGGTGCCGCCGCTGCGGTGAGGAAGGCAGTCCCCGTGACAGCCTCACCCGTCAGCTTGCTCATGAGCCGTTCGGTTGGCGGCCCACCACGCTGCTGGTCACTATCCGCCGCTACCGTTGCGCCGGGTGCGCCCATGTGTGGCGCCAGGACACCGGCAAGGCGGCCGAGCCACGCGCCAGGTTGTCCCGGCGTGCTCTGCGCTGGGCGCTGGAAGCCCTTGTCTGTCAGCACCTGTCGGTGGCCCGGGTCGCCGAGGCGTTAGCGGTGTCGTGGAACACCGCCAACAACGCCGTGTTGGCCGAAGGTCAGCGGGTGCTGATCGCCGATCCGGCCCGCTTCGACGGCGTAGCGGTGATCGGCGTCGATGAGCACGTGTGGCGCCACACCCGCCGCGGTGACAAGTACGTCACCGTCATCATCGACTTGACGCCGGTGCGCGATGGGACCGGCCCGGCTCGGCTGCTTGACATGGTGGAGGGCCGCTCCAAGAAGGCGTTCGCCGACTGGTTGGCCCAGCGGCCACAGGACTGGCGTGACGGGGTGGAAGTCGTTGCCATGGACGGATTCTCCGGGTTCAAGACCGCCACCGCTGAAGAGCTACCCGAGGCGGCCACGGTGATGGACCCCTTCCACGTAGTCCGGTTGGCCGGCAACGCCCTCGACGAGTGCCGCCGCCGGGTGCAGCTGGCCACCTGCGGGCACCGCGGCCGCAGCAGCGATCCGCGCTACCGATCGCGACGCACCCTGCACACCGGTGCCGATCTGCTCACCGACAAGCAGAAAGCCCGGCTGGCCGCGCTGTTCGCGGTCGACGCCCACGCCGAGGTCGAGGCCACCTGGCAGATGTATCAGCGCACCGTGGCCGCCTACCGTGAACCCGACCGCCGCAAGGGCCGCACCATGATGGCGGCATTGATCACCACGCTGAGCGCCGGCGTTCCCAAGCCGCTTCAGGAACTGATCACCCTCGGACGGACACTGAAGAAGCGTGCCGCCGACGTCTTGGCCTACTTCGACCGCCCCGGCACCTCCAACGGGCCGACCGAAGCGATCAATGGCCGCCTCGAACACCTCCGCGGATCCGCCCTGGGCTTCCGCAACCTCACCAACTACATCGCCCGGTCCCTGCTCGAGACCGGAGGCTTCCGAACCCAGCTCCTTTAACCTCGGCAGTGAAGAATCCTCAACGCGTAATCAACGCGGCCAGAGCGTCATTGGTCTCGACCACCGAGAAACGATCGGGGTGCCAGCCCTGGGGCAGCCAGTCCCTCATCTCCTGCGCACCCAGCCCCATCGGCGTTGCCCGCGGGTCGTACCCACCACGAACCCACGCAGCCAACTCCTCATAGCCGCCCAGGCCGCCACAGTCCTCCGGCGGGCAGGCCATCTTGCCCGTCAGACACACCGGAGCCGGAGGCGGATCATCGAAAACGTCTTCGACCACCAGCACGTGCTCCCATCCGTCGCCGAAGTCGTAGTCATAGAACAAGCGCTCACCCTTATCGGAGACCACCTGATCGAGCCGCACACCGTCCTCGACGACACCGTCGTCGCCTTCGCTGAGATCAAACCCGGTGACGAAGTAGGCACGGGTACGCCGGTCGGTCCCGACACCGAACTTATGCAGATGACCGTCCTGCCAGCCCATCGCGACCTGCAGCACGACATGCAGCTCATCAAGCATGAGGTCGCCCGGCAGGTCCAAACGACGCCAGATCGGCGGCTTGGCATACATCAGGTCCAGCCGCACCCGGAAA
>DATMVU010000160.1:0-4695 GCA_035562875.1 Actinoplanes sp.
GGCCGGTGTTGAGGCCCTGCCCGGCCGCCGGGAAGTGCACGTGCGCGGCGTCCCCGGCCAGCAGGACGCGGCCGTCCCGGTATCGCGCGGCGAGCCGGGTGGTGTTGCCGAACCGGGACAGCCAGCGCGGCCCGGCGATCCCGAAATCGGTTCCGCAGCAGCGCAGCAGCGTGGCCCGGAACTCGTCGAGTGTCACCGGTGTCGACGACGGCTCCCGCATCCGTTGCGGGTCGACGGCCACGAAACGGGTCGTCCCGTCGCCGAGGGGGACGGCCAGCACTCCCCCGGACTCGGCGCGGCTCAGGGCGGAGGTGTCGACGACGGCGAAGTCGCCGAGCATGCCGGTGAGGGTCTCCCCGGTTCCGGGGAACTCGATCCCGGCAGCCTCCCGGACCACGCTGCGGCCTCCGTCGCAACCGACCACGTACTCGGCCCGCAGCACGGCGCCGCCGACCGTGACGCCGACACCGCCGGGATCCTGGGCGATCGCGGTCACCGCTGCACCCCGCGAGATCGGTACGCCCAGCTCCTGCACCCACTCCGTCAGCAGCCGCTCGGTGTGCGCCTGGGCGAGGAACAGCGTGTACCCGTGCCGGCTGTCCAGCGCGGCGAAGTCCAACCGGGTCGGCAGTCCCGCGAAGTGCCATCCGGGCACCGGCCGGCCTTCCGAGAGGAACCGATCGGCCAGTCCGCGCTGGTCCAGCACCTCGATGCTTCGCGGATGCAGTGTCAGCGCCCGCGAGTCGCGCTGTGGCGAGTCACGCCGTTCCACGACCAGCACGCGGACTCCGGCCAGGGCCAGTTCCCCGGCGAGCATCAGCCCGGTCGGGCCCGCTCCCACCACGATCACCTCGGCGTCCATCAGATCTCATCCTTCCGCAGTAATTAATGAACAGCGTTCACGTGAACGCGGTTCACTATAGTTCCCACCATGGGCTCCACGACAACCCCCGCACCTCCGTCCCGCGGCCGGCCGGCCAGACTCGACCGCGACCGCACCGTCGACGAGGCGCTGCGACTGCTGAACGAGAACGGACTGGACGCGCTGACCATGCGCCGTCTCGCCGACGCGCTGAACGCGCAGGCCGGAGCCCTCTACCGGTACTTCGCCACCAAACAGGACCTACTCACCGCGATGGCCGAACGGATGCTCGCCGGCTGCACGGACGACACCGACAGCACCGACTGGGCGCAGACCGCCACGACACTCGCCCACCGGCTGCGCGCCTGCCTGCTCGCCCACCGCGACGGTGCCCGCGTCTACGCCGGCACCCGCTCCACCGGGCCGAACACCCTGGGATTCGCCGAAGCCACCATCGCAGCGCTCGTCAAAGCGGGTTTCACACCCGACGACGCCGCACGCGGAATGTTCGCGATCGTGCACTTCACCGTCGGGCACACCCTCGAGGAGCAGGCGGCGGCAGGCGACCTCGCCGACCTGACCCGGCTGCAGGACGCCCTGGACCCTTCGACGTATCCCACGCTGACGGCCGCCGGCGCGGCACTGACCGACACCGGGTTCGCCACCCACTTCGAGTTCGGGCTCACCGCCCTGATCAACGGCCTGCGTTCCACCTGATGGCCGAGCACCCCACCGCCGGTTCGGCGAAGCCGCCGGTCACGCCCACTTCCATGATCACGAACTCCGCTCCCGATCTCACCCTCCGTCCCTGGCGCGTGGCGGACGTCGCCGCACTGGTCGAAGCGCACCGGGACCCGGTCCTCCGGAGCCGGACCGCCGTGCCGATCGACACCGAGGACGACGGGCTGCGATGGATACGGGCGCAGGAACAGGGCTGGGCGGCGGCCGACCGGTTCGCTTTCGCCGTCCTGGAAACGGGGTCGTCCCGGCTGGTGGGTCACGTGGTGCTCAAGGACGCAGCCGCCGGCAGCCCCACCGCTCAGGTCGGCTACTGGACGGTGGTCCAGGCACGTGGCCGGGGTGTGGCCACCCGCGCGCTGGACGCCCTCACCGCCTGGGCCTTCGACACCTTCCGAGGCGACGGCCCGCACCGCCTCGAACTTCTCCACCAGGCCGACAACCCGGCGTCCTGCCGCGTCGCCGAGAAGTCCGGCTTCGCCCTCGACCGGATCCTGCCGGCAGCCCCGCCCGCCTATCCACTCGACGGTCATCTCCATGTCCGGCACGCGGATTGTTAGGGTGTCGTCATGTTCCTGCGTTCGACCGGTTGGTGGCCCGTCTCCTAGGCGGCCCCTGACCTGTTCGAACCCACCGGCCGCCCGCTGAGGCGGCCGTCTTCGTGAGCAGCCTCGCCGGGCATTCTCCTTGCGAGGACTCCCATGTCACCGACCATGCCGATCATCCTGAACCGCCTGCTCACCGGCGGTGACCTGACCAGCGCGCAGACCTCGTGGGTGATGGATCAGATCATCGCCGGGTCGCTGACCGACGCGCAGACGGCCGGATTCCTGACCGCGCTGCGCGCCAAGGGCGAGACAGCCACCGAGGTGTCCGGACTGGTCACCGCCCTGCGCGCCAACGCGACTCCGGTACCGATCGCCGGGCCGACGGTCGACATCGCCGGCACCGGCGGGGACGGGACCGGCGCCGTCAACGTCTCCACGATGGCCGCCGTGGTCGCCGCCGCGACCGGGGTGACGGTGGTCAAGCACGGCGGACGGTCCGCGTCGTCGCACACCGCGGGCGCCGCCGACCTGGTCGAGCACCTCGGCCTCCCGCTGGACCTGACTCCGGGGCAGGCCGCCCGGGTCGCCGCCGAGGCCGGCATCACGTTCCTGTTCGCGCCGAGATTCAACACCGGACTGCGACATGCTTCTCCGGTACGCCGGGAGCTCGGTTTCCCCACGGTCTTCAACGTGCTCGGCCCGCTGATCAACCCCGCGGATCCACGGTGTCAGGTGATCGGTGTCGCGGACGCGCGGATGGCACCGATCGTCGCGGACGTGCTGGCCGCGGGCGGGCGCTCGGGCCTGGTCGTACGCGGCGACGACGGGCTGGACAAGCTGACCACCGCGGCCGGATCGCAGATCTGGACGGTGCACGACGGGACCGTCACCGCCACCCGGCTCGACCCTCGGGACCTCGGTTTCGACCGGGTGCCGGCCGGCGCGCTGCGAGGTGGCGGCGCGGCCGGCAACGCGGACATCCTGCGGGCCGTCGTCGGCGGGAAGCCCGGCCCGGTCCGGGACGTCGTGATCCTCAACGCCGCCGCGGCAGTGGTCGCCGCCGACAGCGCTCCGCTCGACCGGCTCGGCGCTGTGGCGTCCGCGTCTGGTGGCCCTCTGCTCGACCGGCTCGGCGCTGCGGTCGCCCGGTGTGCCGAGGCCGTCGACAGCGGCGCGGCCACGGCGACACTCGATCGTTGGATCGCCACCGGCCGGCGTGTCGGGCAGGTCAGCCGGACTGGGTCCTGACCACCCGGTCCTCGTCGTCGATCCAGGCGTGCACGATGCCGTCGAGCAGGCGCGGCTGGTAGTCGCCGCGGACGAACCGCAGCCGGTTGCGGCCGATGCCGTCCGACTCCAGCTCGGCGACGGTCCGGCCCACCGCGGTCCGGGCCAGCCAGTCCGTCGCCCACCGCAGCTTCCGGCGGCGCAGGGCGATGTGCTGGACGCCGAGGTCACTGATCCGGTCGGTGACCACCATGTGCGTCTCGGTGAGCCAGCCGCACCGCCACAGTCCGTGATCGGTGCCCCACCAGTCGACGGTCCCGGCGACGAACTCCGCGGACTCGTCGTACGGGTTGACGTCGACCCCGGCCCGGGCAGCGTCCCGGCCGTCGCAGAACGCACACGTCTCGTCGGCGTTGTGCATGGCGGCCGGAGACTCCCGCAGATCGAGGTGGGTGATCCGGGTCCGCTCCCATTTCGCCCGGTCGACGGTCTCCTGGGCCTCCTGGCGGGACCGGTACAGCGGCGGCGCGTCACCGTTGCCGTCCGGCTGGCCCATGGCTGCGTAGACGGTGGGGCTGTGGACCGGTTTGACGCGGTAGTTCACCAGGAAGTCGGTGTTCATCACCAACCGGATGAAGCCGCGGCCCCCGGTCCCACGCCGCACACCCACCACGTAGCGATGCTGACCACCGTCACCCCAACTGATCTGCAAAACCCAGACCTTCGCGCCCGGTACGAAATGCCGGGTGCCCGGCCGTCTCCTGCCGGTCCGCTGCCGGGTGAACACGTCCCGGCTGACGTTGGCCACCACACCCCACGTCAGCGGCTCTTCCACAGCACCCCCGTCGATCATCAGGCGATTAGATCAGCACCATGGAACAATCTCCCGGATGCCGTTCGTCGTCGATGTCTACGTCATCTTCCGCGCCGATCAGGGCCTTCCCTCACCGGTCCGAGCCGCCGCCGGGCACGAGGACGCCATCCTGCTCGGCTTCCGTCGACTGAACCGTTCGACAACACGTACGACAATGATGGTCGTGGATTTCTTGCTGGATTTCGCCGACCGGATGATGGGTGAACTTCGCAAGCGTCACCCCTGGGTGCTGTTCTGGGTGGCACTGGCGCCGTGGCGGTGAATCTGCGCTTCGCCCCGGACGAAGGCTCGCTGGAACGGACGCTGACCGAGTTCGGGTGGGCGCACCTGGTCGCGATCTACCTGTGGATCAAGGCGGCCCGGGTCTGGTACTGGCCAGTGCAGTGGCCGAGGAAGATGATCGCGGAGTATCGGCAGGACGAGGCGGGTGGGCGGCCGTCCACACC
>DATMVU010000161.1:0-1884 GCA_035562875.1 Actinoplanes sp.
GAGCGAGTCCAGCGGCACGAGAGGTGCTCAGCGGCACGAGAGTAAGCGCAGTGGGTACAGAAGCGAAGCTCAGCGGACGCGAGAATGAGGTTGGCAGCGCACCGGATCACGGGCTGACATGCGCACCCGCAGCAATCAAGCCAGAGTCTCGCCAGGCCCTGACAGTGCGCACGGATCATCATCGTGCTGGACTCGCTCTCGTGCCCGCTGGGCTCGCTTCTGTGCCCACTGGGCTCGGATCTTGGTGGGCCAGCCACCGAAATCGGTGGTCTCGAGTTTCGTAGTTGTGGGGTTCTATGCGGCTTCTTCGGCCCAGGTCAGTCGGAGGGTGTGGAGTTCTTCGTCGGTGGGTTGAGCTGGGGATGTGCCAAGAACTCGGGCGGCGATGAGGGTTCGGCGGAGCTTGGTGATCATGTCTTGGTAGGACGGCTCGGTTTTGGTCTGGTACCAGGGTGCGGTGGTGCGTCGGTGGGTGACGGTGTGGCCGGTGTGGCCGTGCAGGGTGTACCAGAGGATCACGATGCTCTGGGTGTAGAAGCCGAACGGGGCGGTGCGTTCGACGGCTTGTCGGGTGCGGTTGCGGGCCTGGCCGACGCCGGTGATCTGTTTGGCGTCTTCGAAGGCGACTTCGATACTCCAGCGGGTGGCGTAGCGGTTGATCAGGCCGGTGGCGGGGGTGTGCAGGTCGGTGGTGATCAGGGCGAGGTGGTAGCCGGATCGGGTGGGCCGGTCGGGTTCGCGTAGCAGGACCACCCGGACGGCGCGGCTGCGGTAGACGCCGTACCAGAGCACGGTGAACTCGGCGAGTTCGACGGTGCTGGTGGTGCCGTAGCGGTGCACGCGGGCGCTGGTCCAGACGGCGGTCGCGGCGAGGTGTTTCGGGGTGCCGAGACGCGCACCGATGCGGCGGGGCCGGCCGGCGGCGCCGGGGACGGGTGCGGCGATTGCGGTGAGTCCGGCGTTGGCGCGCAGCCGGGCGGTGACGGTGACGTTGGCGGGCAGGCCCCGGCCGGTGGCCGCGGGGGTGCGGGCGGCGCCGGCCGCGCCGTCCATGCCGGCGTACCAGCAGTCGGCGACCACATGAAACCGCCGGTCCGGCAGGGCTTGGGCGAGGCGGGTGACCAGGTGGCAGGCCAGGACGTGTTTGCTCGCGTCGCGGGGTGGATACAGGGCGGCCGCGACCGGCAGGGCGACCGGGCGGCGCAGCATCGGCAGGGTCACCACGACGGCCGTCACTACCCAGCAGTTGCCCCATGCGGTCCGGGCCCGGCCCTTCTCGTCACGGCCCGCGGCGCCGTCGTAGTGCCAGCCGGCCTGGGCCACCTTGCGGCCGCTACGGCGCAGCAGGGTGTCATCGACGACGAGGGTGATCGGCGCGTCATCGGCAATCAGATGGGCAACGACCAGGCGGAACAGCATCAGGCCGACCTCGCCGGTATCCCAGCGGGCCCGGCTGAAGAACCAGTGGGCTCTGGCGTGGTGCCAGATCCCGGCCAGCCCGGCCCCGGTCAGCATCCCGCACACCGTCCGCCGGCCCGGCTGCGCGATCATCCCGGCCAGCAGCACGCTGAACGTCCGCAACGACGGAGCGGTGAAACATGACCGGAACGAGCGAAGCAGCCCGGCCAGCGACGGCGGTAGGGTCTCGTACTGAAGCATCGGTAGTCCACACCTTCTGCCCGAAGATAGTGAACTGCCGATGCTTCGCTACTTCCGAGATCGACTCACTCCACCACGCCGCCGACCAGAAGCGACCATCCAAAAGTGCGAAAGTCGAGTTTATGTAAATGTCTCGTTGGCGGCGGCTTTGGCGAGCAGCAGCGGCGGCGGGGTGAACCGGTCGCCGTAACGTTCGGCGAGCTGTTCGGTGCGGGTCACGAAGCC
>DATMVU010000162.1:0-20145 GCA_035562875.1 Actinoplanes sp.
CCGGCCACTGGTCCAGGAGTGGGCGTGCGCGACCTCCGGCATCCAGTCGTCGCGCCACCGGTCGGCGAGCAGCCGGGCGAACTCCCCCATGTAGGGCAGCAGCAGATCGGACGGGACCGGGCGGGCCGGACCGGCGGTCACGTTGATCACGCGAACGCCGCCCGGTGTGACCACCACCTCGGCGACGTCCGGATCCGCCCGCCGGGTGTAGACGTGCACGTCGTGCCCGAGCCCGGCCAGTGCGTCCGACAGGTCGGCGACCTGGACGTCCTGACCGGCCGCACTGAGCGGACCGGTGTGCTCGGAGATCATCGCAATGCGCACGGGGTCTCCTTCGGCGAGCCTGGGTGGGGTACGCGCCGACCAATGCCCGACAGCCCGAACCGTAAACATGGATGGCCGATCATCGGCCGCCTGAGCAGCGTAAATCCGGAATCCGACCGGCCGGGCGCATTCAGCGCCGCGCGGCGAGTCGGTGGTAGAGATCCTGGTACTTGTCGAGGACGGGATCGATCTCGGTGGTGGCGGACTCGGCCAGGATGTCGAAGGTCTTCCGGTAGTTGTCCAGGTCCGTGACCACCTCCACGGTCAGCGTCATGGTGTAGAGGTCGATCATCACGAACCTGTCGTCCAGCATCTCGAAGCCGTTCACCAGGGGGAAGGAGAGCTCCGCGTCGAACGGGATCACCGAGATCGTGACGTTCTCCCGGCCGGCCTCCTGACGGATCCGGCGGATCTGCGAGAGCATGGTCTCCGGACTACCGAGACGGCTGCTCAAGGCGGCCTCGGCGAGCAGGAAGTGGAAGGTCTTGCCCGGCATGGCAAGCACCCGCTGCCTCGCCATCCGGCCCGCGATCGCGGCGACCAGATCCGCGTCGGCGTGTTCACTGAGCCGGTACACGCTGCGCATGACCGCTTCCGCGTAGTCGCTGACCTGGAGGAGACCGGGGATCACTCCGGGCTGGAACACCCGCACCTGCCGGGTCGTCGCCTCGATCTGTTCGATGTCGGCCTGCCGCTGTGCAATGGTGTTGCTCGCCGGGCGCCAGTGCGACAGCTCCGGTTCACCGGCCTTCGCACGGCCGCCCGACTTGGCCTCCCACGCGAGTCGGACCAGGGCGTCGACCTCCTCGACGGTCATCATCATGGCGGTCGCGAGCCGGTGGACGTCATCGGGTGCCGCCGCGGTGCGGTTGTTCTCGATGCGGGACACCTTGGCCTGGGTCAGTCCGGCACGGGCGGCGAGGGCGCTGCCCGTGAGCCGGAGACTCTCCCTTCGGGCACGGATCTGGTCACCGACGGTCAAGGACTCCGGGCGGGGTTCCGGGCCGTCACCGGTCATGAGCCCCGCCTTTCGTGGTCGCCGTGGAATCGTCAGGACCGCCTCGCCAGCTGATCGATCAGCGCGAGGGGGATCTCGACCATCTGTTCGCCCTCGGGCATGTCCACACCGGCGGCGCGGGCTGCCTCGGCGCTGACCGTATAGCCCTGGACCATGACGGTGCCACGGTTCGTCTCGTAGACCGTCGGGCAGGTGCCCTGAGCGCACGAAGCAGCGATGACCGTCAATGCAAGTTCGGACATTTCAGTGTTTTTCATGATTTCATCCAAGCAGGCTGTACATGATCGATGGATCGGGGGTGCATTGCATTGACCTCCCCGAAACTCTTCCACGCGCTCGCCGGATTTGCACTACCCGAAACGTGCATTGCAATCATGAACTGTTGCAATGCAAAGTTGACTCAGGTCGATCGACTCTCCCCTTCGTTGCCGCGACAGGAGAAACCCATGACAACGACCGGTTCCCTCTACCTCTTCATCGCCGGGATCGCGCTGTGCCTGGCCGTGAACGCACTCCGCACCGCCCTGGCCCCGGTCAGTGAGATCATCCGGGCCGCCGGCGCCTTCGCCCTGGCGGGTCTCGCGGTCGGGGCCGCACTCGTCTTCGCCCTGGCAGCCGTCGTCACCGGGTTCTGACGACCCGGCCCGTTACCGTCGGCCCGTTCGGGGTAGTCCCAGGTCCGTGGCGATTGTTTCGCGAATCGTGCAGGCTCCACCGGACCGGGTCTTCGCCGTACTGGCCGACGGCTGGACCTACAGCGACTGGGTGGTCGGGACCGTGCACATCAGGGATGTCGACGAGACGTGGCCGGCGCCCGGGTCCCGGCTGCACCACAAGGCCGGGCCGTGGCCACTCTCCCTGCACGACTCGTCGACGGTGCTCGCCTGCGAACCCGGCCACGAACTGCGCCTGAAGGCCGGCTTGTGGCCGCTCGGCGCGGCCGAGGTGCTGATCCGCCTGCACCCGGTGAGCGAGGGTGCCGCCACCCGCGTGGTGATCGAGGAGGACTTCACCGACGGGCCGCTGCGCTGGGCCCGCAACAAGATCAACGACCTGATCCTGCACCGCCGCAACGTGGAGAGCCTGCGCCGCCTGGCCGACGTCGCTCAGCGGTAGATCGCCCGGTGAGCGCCGTCGACGGCGGCGCGGTACAGGGATCCGGTCAGGCCCCGGTCGCGGGCCAGAGCCGCGCGGGCGGCGTTCGCGCCGGGGGCGCCGTGGACGCCGGGGCCCGGGTGGGAGGAGGCTCCGGCCTGGAACAGCCGGTCCACCGGGGTGTCGGCTCGGCCAAGGCCCGGGATCGGCCGGAGGAACAGCTGCTGGAACACCGCCGACGTGCCGGCGCCCAGGGCTCCGCCGACCAGGGACGGGTTCTCCTGCTCCAGATCGGCCGGGGAGTACACATGCCGGGCCTCGACCAGCGACCGGAAGCCGGGGGCACTCTGCTCGACCACCGACTCCATCCGCTCGACGTGCTCGGCGATCTCCCCGGCCGTCCACGACCGGCGGTGCGGCAGATGGGTGTACGCCCACATCGACTCGGTCCCGGCCGGTGACCGGGACGGATCAGCAGTGGTCATCTGACCGAGTAGCAGGAACGGGTCCTTCGGCAGTTCGTCGGAGGCGAGGGCGCCGGCGTACCGGGTCAGGCCGTTCAGGTCGGCGCCCAGGTGCACCGTCCCCGAGCCGGCCACCTCCGGGTTCGCCCACGGCACCCGGCCGCGTACCGCCCAGTCCACCTTGACGGTGGCCCCGTCCCACCGGAAGTGGCGGAGATCGTCCACCATCCGCGGCGGCAGCCAGCGCTCACCGACCAGGTCGAGGAAGAGCACCGGGGCGGGGACGTCGGCGATCACCGCCCGCCGGGCCCGCCAGTCCCGGCCGTCGGCGGTTCGCACCCCGACCGCCCGGCCGCGGGCCACCAGCACCCGGGACACCGGCGTGCCGTAGACGATCTCGCCCGGGAACCGGCGGACCAGCGCCGACGTCAGCGCGCCCGCACCACCGGCCGGCACCGGCCAGCCGACCTGCTGGCCGAGCATCGCCAGCAGCCAGCCGAAGATCCCGCCACCGGCGTCCTGCGGGGTCAGGTCGGTGTGCAGGGCGCAGCCGGCCAGCGCCAGCCGGGCCCCCTCACCACGGAACAGTTCCCGGCCCAGCTGGGACACCGGCAGCAACAGGCGGCGGGCCATCCGCAGGGACTCCGCGGTACCCAGGCCCCGCAGCAGGCCGAGTCCGGAACGGATCGGCGGGAACGGGGTGAACAGCACGTCCAGCAGCCGGTCCGAGATACCCCGCCACTGGGCGTAGGCGTCCGTCCAGCGCTCTCCGTCACCGGGAGCGAACCGTTCCATCGACGCGGCGGTCCGGTCCGGATCGCGGCTCACCGTGGCGGCCCGGCCGTCCGGGAGCAGGTGGCTGAACACGTTCGGGGAGTGCAGCCAGCGCACGTCGAGATCGAGGGACCGCAGCACCGGGGAGGCGTACCCCAGGGGGTGGAAGGCACTGAAGAGATCGGACAGGTAGCCGGGCGCGGTGATCTCGCCGGAGCGGACCGCGCCGCCCGGATGCCCGGTCGCCTCGATCACCCGGACGGTCCAGCCGGCATCGGCGAGCAGGTTCGCCGCGACCAGGCCGTTGTGCCCGGCCCCGATCACGATGGCGTCAACGGTTTCCACCCGGCGAGTTTAGGCCCCCCACTGCCGGGCACCCCATTGTCGTACGAACCATTCAAGTAAGGGGAGATGACTCGTGAGCACGGTTACCGAATTCGTCGACGTCAACGTCCCGATTCGCACCGCATACAACCAGTGGACCCAGTTCGAGGAATTCCCCCAGTTCATGGAGGGGGTCAGCGAGATCCGTCAGCTCGACGACACCCACACCCACTGGAAGACCGAGATCGCCGGGGTGAAGCGCGAGTTCGACGCCGAGATCACCGAGCAGCTGCCCGACGAGCGGGTGGCCTGGCACACCACCGGCGGCGAAAAGCAGGCCGGCGTGGTCACCTTCCACCGGCTCGACGACGAGCACACCCGGGTCACCGTCCAGATGGACTTCGACCCGCAGGGATTCGTCGAGACCGCCGGTGACAAGCTCGGCGTCGTCGACCGCCGGGTCAAGGGCGACCTGCACCGGTTCAAGGAGTTCATCGAAAACCGCGGGGGCGCCGAGACCGGCTCCTGGCGCGGTCAGGTTGATCGACCGGGAATCTGAGCAGAACCTTTTTCCGGTACGCATGGGAAAAGTCACCGGATACCACGGCCCGGCAGGCGGGACACCGGATCACTCCCGGCCGCCGGGCCGAATGCGGCCCTTTCCGCGATGAATGACGAGCGCCCCCACGCCACCTTGCGCCCGCACCCGGTAACGGTCACGGGAATCCGGGAAGGCCGGCTCCCGCAATACGGTTCCGGCGGCGGTGCCGTTGTTGGCGGTCCACGGCGTCTCCACCGATCCGGCACCGGCGTCGAACCTGATCCGGAACGGCGCGCCGTTGCGGGCCGACAGCACCGCCGTGCCGACCCCGCCGGTGAACACCACCGGCACCGTGCCGTCCGGCTCCGGCAGCCACACCCGGGACAGACCGGCCGAACCGAGGCTGATCCGGCGTACCCGCCCGTCCTTGAGGTTGATCTGCTGCTCCCCCGCCCCCGCGGGCAGCCGGATGTCCCACCGGACGGCCCGGTTCAGCACGATCCGCACCTCGTCCAGTCCGGCCCCGTCGGTCGCCCGGAGCCGCACCGTCACCCGCCCGCCGCGGCGGGACACCACCGCCGCGACACCGGCGTCCGGGGCGGTGCTGACCCGGTAGAGCAGGCCCGGCAGGCGCGCGAACCGTACCCGAACCCGACTGGCGGCGTCACCCAGCGTGAGCCAAGCGCCGGAACGATCCAGTAGCGGCCCGGTGGTCACCCGCTCGGCCGGCACCGAGATCCCGGGTGGATCGGGCATCACGAACAGGGGTTGCTCCCGCGGCCCGGACACCTTCCCGAGCGCTGCCAAACCCCCGGCGGCCAGCACGGTCAGACCGGTCACCACGACGATGGAACGACTGAGGCGCATGTCGGTGGGCACCATCGGACAACTGAGAATCGGCCGAACGGGTGACGGCGAACCGGCCATATCGCGCCAGAATGTCCGAGTGCGATCTGTCGGATTCCTTTCTGAGCGTCAGCGCCAACTCGCCTGGGTGGGCTTCATGCTCGCCGCGTTCCAGGCACCCCTGGCGGCCAAGCTGATCGATGACGCGTCCTGGTTCTTCGCCGTCGTGGTAGCCATGCTGGTAGCCACGGTGATCATCGCCGACGACGCCCAGCGTCGCAGGCCCGAACCCGTCAAGTACTCGGAGTAACCCCACCGTCGGGTGCCGGCCGGGCCTCGTGGCCCGGCCGCCCGTGTGTCCGCCGTCGTTCCTTCAGCTCGGCCTCGTACAGATGCCGGCGACCGCCGGCGAGTTCGTCCCGCGCCCGGCGCTCCATCTCCCGGAACTCGGCGTAGTAGCCGTCGTCGAACTCCTCGACGATCTGGAACGTCCAGTGCCCCGGGATGACGTTCCGGCCGATCAGCTCCCGCTGGATCCGCTCCGCCGTCTCCACGTGCCCGGCCTGCATGAACAGCGAGACCGCCTGGTCCAGCGCGAAATCCGCGGACCCCACCAGCTGATGCGTGCTGTAGAGATGCCCGCGGGCCCGCTCCACCGTCTCCAGCGCCTCGCTCAGCTTCCCCAGCGCCTGCACCGTCAGGTCGTCCGGTCTCGTCACGCCCCCTGATTGCCCAGCCATTTCGAGTTCAACCGGGCTGCAACGCAGGGAGAACCGTCGGTCACCCCGGGCTACCTAACGTTTCTCCACATGAATGGTCTGTTCAGCAACGCCGCCGCCCGTGCCGCCCAGCGCTCCGCCCACGCCTCCCTGGCCGACCTGACCGCCGCGGTCGGCGTCACCGGACTCGCCGCCGCGAGTGGGAACCCCGGCCTGATGTCGGTCATCGACCAGCACGCCGCCGGCGTTCGCGACAGCCTCAACGCCGACACCCGGCCGCTGAGCGCCATCCTGCTGGCCGCCTACGCCGAAGGGGTACGCGACGCCGCCCTCCAGCACGGGTGGGACGCCCCCGACGGGCCCATCGACTGGAACGAGAACGACTGGGTGCTGCGCCGGCTGCTCGCCGTCTGCATGCTGGCCGAGACCCTGCCGCCGCCCCGCTGACCCTGCCGTCGCGCCGCTGGTCGCCGCACCCGCCACCGCCCCGCTGACACGCTGATCGGACCCGCACGGGCCGGCACCGGAATCACCCCGGTGCCGGCCCGCCGTCCTTCCGCGGGCTCGGCCGCCGGGTCTCCGACACGACCACCGTGGTGTCGTCACCGCCCGCCCCGGTGCCGTCACCGCCCGCTCTGCCGGGCAGGAACCTGGGCGGCTCCTCGTCCCCCGCGCTCGTCTCGCTCGTCTCGCCGCGCAGCAGGTTCGGCACTGTCGGGTCATCGTCCGGCAGGGGCGCCGGGACCGGGCGCACCCCCGGGGTCAGGACCGTCGGCCCGGGATTCACGAAGACCGTCTCCACCTCGTCGTTCCGCAGGTTCTCGGTGGGCACCTCACCGGGCGGCGGTGGAGTGATCACCTGGGTGCGGTCCTCGTCCGGTTCGGGGGTGCGATGCTCCTCCGCGGCCCACCGCGCCTCCCAGTCCTCGGGCTCCTCGCCCATCAGCTCGTCATCTCGGGGAGTCCCGCCATCCGGCGTCTCACCTCGCGGTGTCCCGGCGCCCGCCTTCCCACCTGCCGGCGTCTCACCTCGCGGCTCTCCACCTAATGGCGTCCCATCGGGAGGCCGGGGCGCGGTCGCCTCCGGCATGCGGACGGTCCGGCGGGCCGACTCGCGGCGCGCCTCCTCCGCTGCCCTCGCTTCTTCTCTCTCCGCTTCCCTCTCTGCTTCCTTAGCAGCCTTCGCTTCCGCCGCGGATACTTCGGCCTTCTCCGCCGCGTACGCCCGGGCCTGCTGTCTGATCGCCGTCGACTCGGTGGCGGCCCGGTCCAGCCAGCCCTCCCAGCGCTGCTGCATGGGCCGGACGAGACCGCCGCCGACCCCGACGACGATCACCCCGGCGACGGTGGCCAGGACCGCGATCAGCAGCGGCCGGGTGACCGAGGTGGCGACGCCGATCTGGTCCAGGGCCGCGATGACGCCGAGCGTGACGATGCCGGTGGCGGCTGCCCGGCCGAGGATCCGGGCGTACCCTAGCGGGCCGAGCGCCGCGACGGTCAGATCGTGGGCGGCCCGCGCGACGGCGGCGACGACCACCACGATCACGATCGCCACGAAGAGCCGGGGCAACCAGCCGATCAGGGCGTTGAGCAGGTCACTCGCCGGGTTGGGACCCCACAGCCCGAAGGCGAGTTGCAGGCTGAGGAGCAGGACCACCAGGAAGGCGAGGCGAGCGCAGACCTCGGTGGGACTCGGCAGCCCGGAACCCCCGGCCGGGCCTCGCTCGACGGGCGGATCTCGCTGGAGGGCCCCGTCTCGCTGGAGGGCCTGGTCGAAGCCGAACCGGTGCAGGGCCCGGGTCGTGACCGTGCGGGCCAGCCGGGCCAGCAGGTAGCCGGCCAGAAGGATGACGAGGAACACGCAGGCGGTCGGCAGGAACTGCACCACCGACCGCCACATGTCGCTCAGGCCGCGACTGAGCCCGTCTCCGGTCATCCGTCCTCCTGAATCCGCAGAGTGACTCCGGGATTACAGTCTCGCCCACCCGCGGGTGCGACGGGCGGGCAGCGGAAAACGACGAACGGGACCTATCCGCAGGAGTGGCCGTCGATGGTGCAGCCGGTCGGCTCCTCGGCCGGGACCGGGTCCACGGCGAACGAGAAGGCGATCAGACCAGCGGCCGGCACCGCGCCCCCGGAGGGCCGGAAGGTCACGCTGCTCCCGGACTGCAGGACGGTGACGTCACCACTGGTCACGGTGACGGTTTCGCCGCCGGGAACGGTGAGGCCCACGGTCCAGCCGGTGGCGTCGGCGGTGCCGGTGTTGACGACCTCGATCGAGCCGGATCCGTCGGCGTACCCGTAGGAGGCGCTGAGCGCGGGGCTTCCGGCGACCGGTCCGGCGGAGACCCGGGCCGGGCCGCGGGAGATCCGGCCGGCCGGCAGGGTGGTGACGACGGCCGGGGAACGGGTCACCGACAGCGACGGGGACGGTTTCGGTGACGCGGACGTGCTGGCCCGGGCCGACGGGGTGGGCGAGGCGGCGGTGTCGTCGCCGGCCACCGGGCCGTCCGTGGGATCGGTGGCCGGCCCGGTGGTCAGCAGGCCGGGGGCGGCGTCGATGGTGACCAGCTGGTCCGGGTCGGAACCGCCGGCCCAGACGGCCGCAGCACCCCCGGCGAGGACGAATCCTGCGACGGCGACGGCGACGGCGATCCGCTCGCGGCGGGTGCGCAGGGCGCGGCGCACGGTTCGCGCGGGCGGCACCGAGTGGCGCGGCACGGTGTCCGAGAACGACGCGGGATCAAAGGAGTCGTGGTACGCCGGTCGAGGCTCGCTGCCGACCGCGGCCATCGTCATGGTCTGCGCGGACTCGTTCCAGGCGGCGAGCGCGTCGTACCGATGATCACCGAGGTCGGGGCCGGCCTGCGGGGCCGTCTCGCCGGTGCTGCGCGCGGGCAGCGGCTCCGGCGCGTACTCCGGGTAGTCCTGGTGCCGGCCGGGCGGGTTCCAGGCGGCGCCGGTTCCGGGGTCGTGCGGGGTGGCGCCCTCCCCCGTCCGGTACGGGTCCGGCAGGTCACGCCGCACACCGGGCGATGGTTCGATCACGCCGCGACTATAGGTGAACGGCCGGTCCGACCCAAGATCAGATTCGTCTCAATCATTCACGCAGGGTGAGCCGGAATGCCGTGCATACTGGCACTGCGGGGCGCAGCGATACCGGGGAACGGTCGGCAACCGGACGGTCGGCCGGTGGGGCATCGTACAAACGGCCCACACGGGATAGGCTTTCCGCATGGTCGGCGGCGCGGCAGGGTATGGATCGGGGGGCCTCCACCCGTCCCCGCTCACCACGCTGCCCGTGCAGCAGTCGTCCGGCCCGCACACCGGCACCGGCTGCGCGACCCTGGTGCACGCGTTCGACTGGTCGGCCACCTCCCTCGGCCCGATCACCCGGTGGGACCCGGCGGTCCGGGCCGCCGTCGAGCTGGTGCTCGCCTCCCCGATGCCGATGCTGCTCACCACCGGCGACGACTTCCTGGTCGTCTACAACGACGCCTACGCCGAGGTCCTCGGCGCGCTGCACCCGTCGGCGCTGGGCCGGCCGGCCGCGCTGGCGTTCGGCGCCGCGTGGGAGCAGCCGGGCCTGGGTGACGTGATCCAGCAGGTGCACCGCAGCAGCCGGGCGATCCTGGAGCCGGAGAGTCAGGTGCAGTTCGCGCCGGGCCACACCGAGCCGGCCTTCTACACCCGCGGCCACTCGGTGATCCGCACCTCCCGCGGTGAGGTGGCCGGGGTGCTGACGGTGGCCGCCGAGACCACCCACGTGATCCATCGCCTGCAGAGCCTGGGTGAGCTGACCGCGCGACTGGCCGGGGCTCTCACGATCGACGACGTCACGCGCGTGGTCATGGCGTACGCGATGGCCTCCTTTGATCTTGATCATTGTGTCCTGGCCGTCGACGACGGCCTGGCCTACCGCTACGTCCGCCGGATCCGTGGCGAGATGCTCGACGAGGCCGACGAGCGGCTGCCCCCGGTGTGGCGCCGGATCGGGGCGGACCCGGCGGCACCAGCGGTGGCGGCGGCCGAGACCGGCGTCGCGACGTTCGTGTCCGACGGCGAGCCGCTGCGCGAGGTCGCCAGCGACCGCCACGAGACCCTGGTCCGCGCGCTGGCCGCGCTGCCGCTGCGCACGCCGTCGGTCCGCGGGGCGCTCACCGTCGGGTTCCGGCGAGCGCACGTCTGGCTGCCCGCCGAGCGGGCCCTGCTGAAAGCGGCGGCCGAGCTGGTCGCGCAAGCCGCCGAGCGGGCCCGGCAGTTCGAGGCCCAGCACGGCACTGCCCAGTTGCTGCAGCGCAGCATGCTTCCCGAGCACCTGCCGGAGCTGGACACGTTCCGCATCGCCGCGCGCTACGACGTGGGTGTCGACGGCAACGCCGCGGGCGGTGACTTCTACGACGCGTTCCACCTGGCCGACGGCCGGCTGGCGATGGTGCTCGGTGACGTGGCCGGGCACGACGTGCGAGCCGCGGCGGTGATGGGGCAGGTGCGGGCCGCGCTGCGGGCGATGGCGCTGACCGATCCGTCACCGCCGAGCGTGCTGGCCGGGCTGGACCGGCTGGTCGGCTCGCTGGGTGCGGAGTCCCGCAACGAGGAGATCTTCGTGACCGTGGTCTACGGGGTGCTCGACCCGTCGGACGGCACGATCACCCTGGCCAGCGCCGGTCACCCTCCGCCGGTGCTGCGCCGCGCCGGGCACGGTGGCGGCCCGGCCACCGCCGAGCTGGTCAAGGTTCCGCCCGGGGCGCCGCTGGGGCTGGGCGGGCGCTGGCAGACCGGCACCCTGCGGCTGGAGCGCGGCGACACCATCCTGATGTTCAGCGACGGGGTGGTGGAGCGGCGCGGCCGGGCCCTCAACGAGGGGCTGGACGCGCTCGTCGCCGCCGCTGCCGCGTCCTCGAGTGGCGACCCGCGCAACATGTGCTCCCTGGCCACCGCCGCGGTCGAGGGCACCACCGACGACGACGTGGCAGTCCTCGCCGTCGAGCACGCGATGGCGATGAGCCGGTCCGCGACGATGCAGGTGGCCGCCGAGCCGACCGGGCCGAGCCGGGTCCGGCAGTGGATGACCACCCGGCTGCGGGAGTGGCACGTTCCGGAGGCGGTGATCGGCTCGGCGATCCTGTGCACCAGTGAGCTGACCACCAACGCGCTGCTGCACGCGGGCACCCCGGCCCAGGTGCACATCGACCTCAACGCCGAGCGTCTGCTGGTGTCGGTCGCCGACACCGGCACCCGGGGCAGCGTCATCCGGGCCCGCGCCGACACCCTGGCCAGCCGGGGCCGCGGCCTGGGCCTGATCGAGGAGCTCAGCGACTCGTGGGGCACCGACCCGACGGTGCGCGGTTCCACCGTGTGGTTCGAGATGCTCTTAGCGGGTAAACCGCCGGCATGATTCTGGCGGGCGTCACGGTGTCCGATGCGTTGTTCGCTCTCTTCGGCGCCGGCGCCCTGCTCGCGGGCATCCTGCCGCGGGTCCTGGAGCGACGCCCGTTGTCCATGCCGATGACCTTCCTCGGGTTGGGGCTGCTGCTCTTCGGCCTGCCGCTGGGGCTGCCCGAGGCGGATCCGCTGGCCCATCCGGAGCTCACCGAGCACCTCACCGAGGTGTGCGTGATCGTCGCGCTGATGGGTGCCGGGCTGAAGATCGACAGGCCGTTCGGGCGGCGCCGCTGGGCGTCCACCGGACGGCTGCTGATCGTGGCGATGCCGGTGACGATCGGCGCCACCGCGCTGCTCGGCTGGTGGTGGGCCGGTCTGGTGCCGGCGACGGCGCTGCTGCTGGGCGCGGCGATGGCCCCGACCGACCCGGTGCTGGCGTCCGACGTGCAGGTCGGTGAGCCGACCGACGAGGAGGACTCCGAGGACGAGGTGCGGTTCGCGCTCACGTCCGAGGCGGGGCTCAACGACGGGCTGGCGTTCCCGTTCGTCTACGCCGCGATCGCGATCGCGCTGCACGGGCTCGACCCGGCCGGCTGGTTCACCGATTGGATCCTGGTCGACGTCCTCTACAAGGGTGTCGTCGGTCTGGCCGGTGGACTGCTGGTCGGGAAGGTGCTGGGCTGGCTGTTCTTCCGGGCCCGGCGTGACTCGATCCGGCTCGCCCGGCACTCCGAGGGTTTCCAGGCGCTGGCCGCGACCTTTCTGGCGTACGGGCTGGTCGAGGTGGTCGGCGGCTACGGTTTCGTCGCGGTGTTCGTGGCGGCGCGGGCGATCCGGGCGGCCGAGCGGTCCCACGAGTACCACCAGGTGCTGCACGATTTCGCCGAACAGGTCGAGCGGCTGTTGACCGTACTGCTGCTCCTGCTGCTCGGCGGAGCCGTGGTCGGCGGGCTGCTGACCCCACTCACCTGGCAGGCCGCGCTGGCCGGTCTGACACTGATCTTCGTGGTCCGTCCACTGTCCGCTTTCGCCGCTTTGCACGGGGCCCCCGGACGCACTTCGGAACACTGGGTGATCGCCGTGTTCGGTATCCGTGGCGTCGGCACGTTTTATTACTTAGCGTACGCAGTCACGCACGCTGATTTCCCGAATGCGGATCTCCTGTGGGCGACCGCGGCATTCGTCGTCGTCGTGTCCGTAGTGCTGCACGGAGTAGCGGTGACTCCGGTCATGCGTAACCTGGATCACTCAGCCGCTCACAAAGAGTAAGTTAATACTGCTCTAAACCGGACAATGAACCGGCTGGTGGTGACGAAGCGTTATCAGTGCCGTAGAGTACGAAGGTAACTGGGGATGTCCACCATGGAGCGGCTCATGCGGATCAGAGGCTATGCACCATTGACACCTTGCTGGGTCGAACTGGCGAGTGCGGACCCCGCACGCGCGGCACAGTTCTACGCAGAGTTGTTCGGTTGGGAGTCAGCGGGTGATCGGTTCAAGCTCGGAGGGCGTGCCGTCGCCGGCCTCACTCGCAGCCGGTACGACCGGCCCGACGGCTGGCTGACACACCTGAGCACACCCGACCTCGAGGAGACCCTCGAACAGGTCGCCCTCTCCGGCGGCCACTGCCTGAGCAGCCCGGCGGAGGCGCACGGCGGACGGCGTGCCATCGTCGCCGACCCGAACGGCGCCATCATCGGCCTCTGGCAGGGATACGACTTCGCCGGCGCACAGGCCGGCAACGAGCCCGGCACCATGTCGTGGCCGGAACTCATCACCGACGACCCGGACGCGGCCGCCCGCTTCTACGGCTCCGCCTTCGGCTGGCTGCTGCAGAACGAGTTCGGCTCCGGCGAATGGCTCAGCCCCGGGCATGACGCCATCGCCGGCCTCGCGCCCGGCTTCCGGGGCGCCTGGTGGCGTGCCGCGTTCCAGGTCGAGGACATCCAGGCGGCCGCCGACCACTGCGAGCGGATGGGCGGCGCCGTCATCACGGAACCGTCCGAGGCCGGGCTCACCGCCTTCGCCGAACTCCGCGACCCGTTCGGCGCCCGCTTCACCGTCGCCGCCCCGGTCCACCACCCGGTCGAACTGACCGTCTCCCTGGGCCGGCTGCCGGCCTGGGACTTGACCTGACCCACCACCGCACCACCCGAACCGACAAGTACATACGCGGAAGAGGCCGACCCTTCGGGGCCGGCCTCTCCGCGTCTCTCCCCACCAGACCTCCGGAATCGCTTGGCTACGCACCGCATATCCACCGGATGGTGGCGATCCGCAGGGGCATGGAGATCCCGGCTCCGGGTAACGGCACAGATGTTCGAGACCGTTACTGAAAGGACGTCCCCATGGCCGGCAAGGCGAACACCGCAGACACCGGAAGCTCCGCATCCGAGAATCAGGCAGCCGGCGAAACCGGCTCCGGCAATGCGATCAAGGACCCGGCCGACTGGACTACGGGCGACCAGCCGGCGACCGGGGCACAGGAGTCCTATCTGCACACCCTGGCCGCCGAGGCGCACGAGGAGGTCCCCGACGGCCTGACGAAAGCGGACGCCTCTCGCAAGATCGACGAATTGCAGGAGAAGACCGGCCGCGGAGCCTAGATCGGGAACCGGCCGCGCGCGAGGCGGGACGACACTCACCGAGTGCGCTGCGCTGATCGCGGGCCGGTTCTATTTTTGCCATTACCGTCAACCGGAGTTGACACCAATCAAATGTCAACGTAGGTTGACGGCATGAGTGAGGCTACCGAGCTCGCCGCAGCCGCCGGCAGCACCGATCCACGGATCGGGCTTCGAGCGGTGGTGGCGTTGCGCCGTCTACTGGAAGGGCTGGAGCAACTCCAGGTCGCCAACGCCCGGGCCAAGGGGTGGTCCTGGCAGGAGATCGCCGACGTCCTGGAGGTGACCCGCCAGGGTGTGCACAAGAAACACGCCCGTCTGATGCCGATGCCGGACCCACGGAGGGATTGACGATGTTCGAGCGATTCACGAAGGCCGCCCGGGACACCGTGATCGGCGCCCAGCAGCAGGCGGTGGCGCTGGGGCACGACACGGTCGGGACCGAGCACACCCTGCTGGCGCTGGTCGCCGGCCCGGACGAGACGGTCCGGGCCGCGTTGCGCGGGGCCGCCGGCGAGGTCGACGAGACATATGTGCGAGCGGCGATCGTCCGGCACGTCGGCGATCGCAGTGGGCTCATGTCGAGCGCCGAGCGGGATGCCGAGGACGCCGCGGTTCTCAAGTCGATCGGGATCGACCTGGACGCGGTCCGGGCCGCGATCGAGGAGAACTTCGGAGCCGGTTCGCTGCGCCTGACCCAGCCGCGCAAGAAGAGGGGGTTCTTCGGGCGGTTCACCGCCGGGTATGACCACCGGCCGTTCTCGGCACGGAACAAGAAGGTGCTGGAGCTGTCGTTGCGGGAGGCGATCCGGCTCAAGCACAACTTCATCGCGCCGGAGCACATCATGCTGGGCATCCTGCGCGAGGGCCAAGGACTGGCGATGCTGATCCTGACCGAGCGCGGGGTCGACGTCGACACGGCTCGGGAGCGGCTCGCCGCGGCGCTGAACACGCCTGCCGCCTGAGCCGGAGCAGACGGGACCGCCGGGCCGGGCCATCGCATTCGGCCCGGCGGTCGGGGGTCGGCCCGGTGTGCCGCCCGCCTCGCGGTTGGCGGCGGGACTGTTCGGGGGCGTACCGGAAGAAGGGTTTCAAAGACGCAGTCGCATCGCCGGGTCGGAGGTGCGGGTGAAGCCGAGGGAGGTGTAGAGGGGTTCGCCGTCGGGTGAGGCGCGCAGGTCGACGACCCGGACTCCCTGGTCGCGGTACCACTGGAGCAAGGCCTCCATACAGGCGCGGGAGTAGCCGCGGCGGCGCATGTCCGGTTCGGTGGAGACGCTGAAGACGTAGCCGGCCCGGCCGTCGGGGTTGCCCGGGCCGCCGAGGCGCTCCTCGATGATGCCGATCACCGAGGCGGCCAGGCCGGAGCCGTCGGGACGGTCGGCGACGAAGGCGGCGAGGGTGGGTTCGGCAGCGGCCAGGCGGCGGGCCAGGGAGGCTCGGGCCGGTTCGCACCAGTCGTCGTTCCAGTCGCCGCGGTGGAAGCTGCGCAGCATGATCGAACGGAGGCGGACCAGCTCGGCGGCGTCGGCGGGAGTGGCTCGGCGGATCGTCACACCCGTACCCTAATCATTTTTCAGATTTTAAGGAGTACGGTTCGTGGCATGGCCGAACCGCTCACCGCAACCCAGCTCGCGCACTGGCGCACCTTCATCGAGAGCTCGTGGGCCCTGCACACCCGCCTCGAGGACGAGCTGCGCGCCGCCACCGGCCTGAGCATGAACGACTACCACGTGCTCGTCGCGCTCGCCGACACGCCCGGCCGCCGGATCCGGATGGGCGAGTTGGCCAGCCGCCTGGTGCTGTCCCCGAGCCGGATCACCTACCAGATCAATTCCATGATCAAACGCGGTCTGGTACGCAAGGAGAGCTGCTCCGAGGACGGCCGCGGCCAGGAGGCGGTGCTGACCGACCTAGGCGTCGACACCCTCCGGAGCGCCGCACCCGCCCACCTGGACACCGTCCACAAGGCCTTCATCGACCGCCTGGACGACGAGGAACTCGCAGTGATCGGCCGCGCCTTCGCCAAGATCAGAAACGCGTGACCCGGCGGTATCGACATCCTCTGCCGTGATGGCCGATTCCACCCACGGCGCAGCTTTCGCCGCCATCGCCCAGTCGACGATACGCAGACCGTCCGGGGTGACGATGAGGTTGGCCGGGCCGAGGTCGGTGTGAACGAGCGTGTCGCCCTCCATCGCCGGATGCTCAAACCCGAGCCGCCCCTTCGGGCTGAAGAGCCCCACATCCGGTGCCTGTGTATTGCCCAGCGCCGTCAGATGCCCGGGTAGGCGGGCAGCAGGACGTCGCCTCGCTGTCCCGGAACTCGGGGTCGATGTGGTAGCCGGTCGCCTTGAGCGCCTGGCGGGTGTACCCGATCGAGGAGCCGTCGGCCATGCCCTCGGTCAGGATCGGCACGTGGTGCATGAACTCTCCCACGACCTGCTCACACGCCTTCCGATACGGCTCGGTGTGCTGGAGCGATTCGTCCCTGATGACGCAGCTCACTAGTCCTTCAGATTTGAAGCCGATGCCTGGTATTTCAGATTTGAAAGAGCTACGCTGACACCACTGAAGTCAGGAGGGCTCGAAATGCCTGCAATCACCGTCGATGACGTCCTTGTTCTGCCACGCCTGCCGAAGCTGGACCCGGTCGCGACGGAGTACCGCCCGGTGCGCCGCCTGACGACCGCCCCCAAGGGCTACGAGGGCGAGGGCTTCCCGGTCCGCCGGGCCTTCGCCGGCGTGCCGATGACCGAATTGGATCCCTTCATCCACCTCGACCAGATGGGTGAGGTGGACTATGCGCCCGGAGAGCCGAAGGGAACCCCCTGGCACCCGCACCGCGGGTTCGAGACGGTCACCTACATGATCGACGGGATCATGGACCACCAGGACTCACTGGGCAGCGGTGGCTCGATCGCGAACAGTGACACGCAGTGGATGACCGCGGGCTCGGGGATCCTGCACATCGAGACCCCGCCGGAGCACCTGGTGATGAGCGGCGGCCTGTTCCACGGGCTGCAGTTGTGGGTCAACCTGCCGCGGGCGTCGAAGATGATCGACCCGAAATACCAGGACATCCGTGGCTCGAAGGCAGCCCTGCTCACCACTCCCGACGGCGGCGCACTGATCCGGGTCATCGCCGGAGAGATCGCCGGGCATGCCGGACCGGGATCCACGTTCACCCCGATCAACCTCGCCCACATCACCATGCAGCCCGGGGCGCGACTCGACCTGCCGTGGCAGCCCGACTACAACGCCCTGGTCTACGCGCTGAGTGGCGAGGGCTGGGTCGGCCCGGATCTGCGCCCGTTCCACCTGGGCCAGCTCGCCACCCACGGTCCGGGCGACGCGATCCGGGTCGAGGCGAAGACCGAACTTGATCTGTTCATCATGGGCGGCAAGCCGATCCGCGAGCCGATCGCCCACTACGGCCCCTTCGTGATGAACACCAAGGAGGAGCTGAAGCAGGCGTTCGAGGACTTCCAGAAGGGACGGTTGGGCGTCATCCCGGCGGGCCGGATGCCGCACACTGACTAGGCTGAGCGGCATGGACCGAATCCAGCGATTCGCTGACGTCGTGGTCCGGGCTGGCGCCAACGTCCAGCCCGGGCAGGGAGTCATTCTGCGCACCGACACCGCCCACCTGGAGATCGCCCGCGCGGTCACCGAGGCCGCCTACGCCGCGGGTGCCGCCTGGGTCGAGCCCCTCTGGTCGGACGGGCCGATGCGCCGGTCCGCCGTCGTGCACTCCACTCTGGAGTCGCTCACCGGGAGCCGCGGCTGGGCGGTGCAGCGTTTCCAGGAGTGGGCCGAGCAGGGCGTCGCCTCGATCACTCTGCTCGGTGACCCGAACCCGCACGTCCTGGACGGCACCGATCCGGCGAAGGCCGCGGCGGTCCGGGTGGACGAGATGCGGACCTGGCGCGAGGCGATGATGGGCCGGCTGCGCTGGACCGCCGTGGGTGCGCCCAACCCGGGCTGGGCGGAGCAGGTGTTCGGCGAGCCGGACACCGAGCGGCTGTGGGAGGCGGTGGCCACGGCGATGCGCCTGGACGCCGAGGATCCGGCAGCGGCCTGGCAGGAACGGGCGGCGACACTCGCCGAGCGCGGCGCGGCACTGGACGCGCTGGAATTGACAGCCATCCGGTACGAAGGTTCCGGTACCGATCTGACGGTGGGCCTGATCCCCGGCTGTCACTGGACCGGTGGCGGGCTGATCGACGGGGCGGGCGTCCCGTACATGCCTAACATCCCCACCGAGGAGGTGTTCACCAGCCCCGACCGGTCGACCGCCGAGGGCACGCTGCGTGTGACGAAGCCACTGGTGCTGAACGGGCAGCTGGTTCTCGGCCTGCGGCTGACGCTGTCCGGTGGCCGGATCGTGGAGGTGTCGGCGGATTCCGGGGTGGATGCCGTGCTGGCCCAGTTGGACTCCGACCCGGGTGCGCGCTACCTGGGTGAGGTCTCGCTGGTGGACCGGGACAGCCGGATCGCCCGGGCGGGCATCGTCTTCCACAACACTCTCTTCGACGAGAACGCCGGCTGTCACGTGGCCTGGGGTTCGAGTTTCCCGTTCGCGGTACCGGGGGGACTGGCCAAGTCTCCGGACGAGCGGGAGGCGCTGGGGTTGAACACGTCGACGGTGCACACCGATGTGGTGATCGGCGGCGAGGGCATCACGGTGACCGGGACCGGGCCGAAAGGCGTGACCGAGATCATCCGCGATGACGAGTGGGTGCTGTAAACGGCCGGTCAGGACATCAGGAGCATCGCTCCGGCACCCATGAGCACCAGTAGCAGGACCGCGATGAGCAGGCCCTTCTCAGCGGATTCGGGCGTGGTGACGGTGGTCAGCGGCTCGCTGCTCATGGGTGTCCCTCCACGGGGTCGGGGGGCGCCGCTGCGGATGCGGGCAGCGGTCGGGAGGCTTACGGTGAGGGCGTCGTCGACCTCGAAGGGGATGCCGTGCCTTGGCTTCTGACCGCTGACGAACGCGGCAACCCGGACACCTCCATACCCACATGGAACACCGGAAACACGGTCGAGCCACTGATTCACGGGCAAAGTTACTTCGATCGGCTGGTGACCGAAATCGAGGCGCTCGAGCCCGGTGATCACCTGTTCTTCACCGACTGGCGGGGTGACCCGGACGAGCGCACCCGCGACGACGGGCCGACCGTCGCCGAACTGTTCGCCGGGGCGGCGAAACGGGGTGTGGTGGTCAAGGGGCTGCTGTGGCGGTCCCATCTGGACAAGCTGGCGTACAGCCAGGACGAGAACCGGAACCTCAGCGACGACATCGAGGCGGCCGGTGGTGAGGTGCTGCTCGACCAGCGGGTCCGCCGGGGTGGCTCGCACCATCAGAAGCTGGTGGTGCTGCGGCACCCGAACCATCCGGAACGGGACATCGCGTTCGCCGGTGGCATCGACCTGTGCCACAGCCGCCGGGACACCGCCGAGCACCACGGCGATCCGCAGGCGGTGCAGATGGCGGCGATGTACAGCGAGCATCCGCCCTGGCACGACATCCAGCTCGCGCTGCGCGGGCCGGTCGTCGGCACCCTCGACCAGACGTTCCGGGAACGCTGGACCGACCGGGTGCCGCTCGATCAGGACGGCCCGATCGCCACGATCACCGACCGGCTGCGCGGCGAGGACCTGAGCCCCGACCCGCTGCCCGAGCAGCCGCCGGATCCGCCGGAGTGCGGCACCCACACGGTGCAGGTGCTGCGGACCTATCCGGCGATGCGGCCGCCGTACGGGTTCGCGAAGCTGGGTGAGCGCAGTGTGGCCCGCGGCTACACGAAGGCGATCAAGCGGGCCCGGCGGCTGATCTACCTGGAGGACCAGTACCTGTGGTCGAAGGAGGTCGCGCAACTGTTCGCCGCGGCGATGCGGGACAACCCGGAGCTGCATCTGGTCGCCGTCGTGCCACGGCATCCGGACGTGGACGGCGGGTTCGCGCTGCCACCCAACCAGGTCGGCCGGGAGCAGGCGATCGAGCTGTGCAAGCGGGCCGCCGCCG
>DATMVU010000163.1:0-2408 GCA_035562875.1 Actinoplanes sp.
CGGCATCGTGACGATGGAGGACCTGGTCGAGGAGGTCGTCGGCGAGATCTACGACGAGACCGACCGGGACGTGCAGTCGGTGGTCCGGGAGGACGACGGGGCGATGCTGCTGCCCGGCACCTTCCCGATCCACGACCTGCCGGACATCGGCGTCGACATCGAGGAGATCGACGCCGGCGACTACACCACGGTGGCCGGGCTGATGCTGGCCCGGCTCGGCCACATCCCGACAGTCCCCGGCGAGACCGTCTCGATCGACGGCCACACCGCCGAGGTCGTCGAGATCACCGGACGGGCGATCACCAAGCTCCGCCTGCGCCGTGTCGAACCCGACCCGGCCGAGGACGACAGCGACGACTGACCCTCCCCGGGTGCGGTCGCCGTGTCCGGACGTCTGGGCCGGCCGGGTTCGGCCGACGGGTTCGGCTGGCGGGTTCGGCTGGTCGGGTTCGGCTGGTCGGGTTCGGCTGGCGGGTTCGGCTGGCCGGGTGCGGCGAAAGCCACACCCGGTCCGGTCGCCGCTGCACCCGCGGCGGCTTACGCTGCGCCGGTGTCCTTGATCATTGCGTTGGCGCTGCTGGTGGCGGTGCTCGGCTTCGCTGTCATGCGACCCCGTGGTCTCCCCGAGGCCACGGCGGCCGTCCCCGCCGCCCTCGCCGCCGTAGCCTTCGGTCTGGTCACCCCGTCCGGCGCCCTCACCGAGATCCACGAGCTGGCCCCGACGGTGGCGTTCCTGGCCGCCATCCTGGTGCTGGCGCACACCGCCGAACAGCACGGCGTCTTCACCTGGGCCGGCGCGCTCGTCGCCCGCCGCGGCCGGGGCCGCCCCCGCCGCCTGCTCGGAGCCGTCTTCGCCGCGGCAGCCGTCACCACCGCGGTCCTCAGCCTGGACGCCACAGTGGTACTGCTGACCCCTGTCGTCTTCGCGGTCGCCGCCCGAGCCGGCGTCAGCCACCGCCCGCACGCCTACGCCTGCAACCACCTGGCCAACTCGGCGTCCCTGCTGCTGCCCGTCTCCAACCTGACGAACCTGCTGGCCTTCGCCGCCAGCGGCCTGACCTTCGCCGGTTTCGCCGCCCTGATGGCCGCCCCGTGGCTGGCGGTCATCGCCGTCGAATACCTGATCTTCCAGTGGTTCTTCGCCCGCGACCTGTCCGAACCGGCCACCGCCGACCCCGCCGAACCCGGCCCGCCACCCCGCTACGCCCTGACCGTACTGGCGGTCACCCTGATCGGTTTCGCCGCCCTGCAGCCGTTCGGCGTCGAACCGGCATACGTGGCCACAGCCGGAGCCCTGGCCCTGGCCGTACCGCTGCTCCGCGCCCGCACCCTGCGCCCCCGCGACCTGATCATCGAAGCCAACCCGGCATTCTGCGCCTTCGTCCTGGCCCTGGGCGTGGTGGTCCTGGCCGTCCGCGACAACGGCCTCGGCACCCTGATCGACACCTGGATCCCCCACCACGACGACCTGCTGAGCCTGCTCGGCGTGGCCTTCCTGGCCGCGGTCCTGGCGAACGTCCTGAACAACCTCCCCGCCACCCTGGTCCTGCTACCCGCCGTGGCCGACCGCCCCGCCCTGCTGCTGGCGGTCCTGATCGGCGTCAACGTAGGCCCCAACCTGACCTACACCGGTTCCCTCGCCACCCTGCTGTGGCGCCGCATCCTGCACGCCCGCGACGCGGCCCCCCGGACCGCCGAATTCCTCAAACTCGGCGCCGCCACCGTCCCGCTGTCCCTGCTGGCCGGCGTGACAGCCCTCTGGACCGTCCTCCACCTGGCCTGACCCGGTCACCCCGCCGCACCGTCCCCGCCGCACCGTCCCCGCCGCACCGTCCCCGCCGCATCGCGGCAGCGGGCCTCTCGCCGCTTCCTTCGTCCCGGTTGCCGACTCGCTCACCGTCCGTGCCGCACTACAAAAATCAAGCCCCAAAATCCGCTATTTTACGATTTTCCCCTCGCGTAAATCCGAGACAACCCGTGCGTCCGCGCGACGTGGCCCGACACCGGGCCCGCAGCGCGACAGCCGGGCTTCGATCCCTACTCACCGGCTATCCCTACCGCCCTCACCCGGCATCCCCGGCAACCTCGCCCGCCCGCACCCGACATCCCCGATAGAACAGCCGAATCCGGCTGATCGACAACCGCCTCCGGTGGCCCGAGCCGCAAGCCCGGACAACACCTCGGTGACCGGCGACCGAATCGGGTCTTCCTCCTGGTGGTGGCATCGCCGTTGCGCGCACGTCGCCAGGATGCCGGCGGCCAACTGCCGTCCGGGCCGGCGAGGCTGCCGTATCGGAAGACGTCCAGGGCCAGGATCCGAGCCCGGATCCGGATCGGGTCCTGGACTTAGGATCCGAGCCCGAGCCCGAGCCCCAGCCCGAGCCCCAGCCCGAGCCCCAGCCCGAGCC
>DATMVU010000164.1:0-12577 GCA_035562875.1 Actinoplanes sp.
CGGCTACACCGAGATGATCGCCGAGGAGGACGGCGGTGTTCTCTCCACGGTCCAGCAGCGCGCCCTCAACGCCATCCTGCGCAATGCGCACCGCCTGCACGACACCATCGGCGACCTGATCCTGCTCGACCGCCCCGACAACAGCATCGCCGTCGGCCCCGACCCCCTCGACCTGGCCGACCTCGCCGTCACGGTCCGGCACGAACTGGACAACGCGGCCCGCGCCAAGAACCTCACCGTCACCTTCGACGCCGACCACGGCTGGATCCGCGGCGACCGCACCCAGATGCAGCGGGCCCTGCGTAAGCTCCTGGAGAACGCGATCAAGTTCACCCCGTCCGGCGGCAGTGTCACCTGCCGGATGGCCGCCGACAGCCGCAGCGTCGCCATCTCGGTCACCGACACCGGCATCGGCATCCCCGCCGAGGACGTCCCCGGCCTGTTCACCCCGTTCCACCGGGCCGGCAACGCCATGGAGCAGGCCGTCCAGGGCCCCGGCCTGGGACTGGCCATCGTCCGTGACATCGTCCGCGACCACGGCGGCACCATCGCCGTCCAGTCGGTGGTGGGCCGCGGCACCACCTTCACCCTGACCTTCCCCGCCGTCACCGCCCCGGTCCCGGCCCACGTCTAGCGCACCCCGCGCGGCATGGGGACGACCGTCAAGCCGGTCAGGTCGGTGCGGTGGGTGATCAGGAGGACGGTCCGTGGCCCGGCCGCTGCCAGCAGGTCGCCGGTCAGGGCGGCAGCCGTGGCGTCGTCGAGGTGTTCGGTCGGTTCGTCGAGGATCAGTACCCGGGCGTCGGTGAGCAGCAGCCGTGCCAGGGCGAGCCGCCGTCGCTGGCCGCCGGAGAGAGCCATCCCGTGCTCGCCGACCAGGGTGTCCAGGCCGTCCGGCAGGCTCTGCACCCAGTCCAGGAGCCGGGCCTGCCGAAGCGCCTCGTGCAGTTCGCCGTCGCTCGCCCCCGGCCGCCCGATCCGCAGGTTGTCGCCGATCGTGGTGTCGAACAGGTAGGAGTCCTCGGGCAGATATCCGACCACCCGCCGCACCTCGTCGGCCGGGATGTCCCGCAGATCCCGCCCGTCCATGGTCACCCGCCCGGCTCGCGGATCGAGGAACCGCACGAGCAGCGCCGCCACGGTGCTCTTGCCCGAGCCGCTCGGCCCGGTCAGCGCCACCCGTCCACCGGCCGGAAGAACCAGATCAACCCCACGCACCGCGGTACGCCGATCCACCCACCCCGCGGTCACCCCCTCCACCCGCATCTCCGGCACCACCCCACCCGCCGGCCGCACGGTCTCGTCGCGCCCGGCGGCCTCCGCGCAGGGGATCGGGTCCGGGGTCTGCCAGAGTTCGGTCAGGCGCTGGAGTGACGTGCGGGCCGTGGCCCATCGCTGAGCCGCCGCCGGCAGTGGCCCGGCGATCTCGAACACCGCGAGGGGGGTCAGCACGATCAGGGCGAGCAGTTCGCCGGGCAGTGTTCCGGCCCGCACCGCGACGGCCCCGGCGATCAGCCCGGCGATCACGGCGGTTCCGGTGCTGAGGGCGGTGACCGCCGCACCCAGGCCGGCGGTGGCCGCGGATCGCCGGGAGGCTTCGGTGAGCCGGCGATCGGTGCCGGCGAGCCGGTCGAGGCGGTCGCGGGTGGCACCGTACGCGGTCAGGTCCGGCAGTCCGTGCAGCAGGTCGACGACACCGGTGGCGAGTTCGGCCCGCAGCGGGGCGAGCCGTCCGTCGGCGCGCCGGGCCGTGGCCTGTTGCAGCAGGGGTACTCCGGCGCCGGCCGCGAGCAGGGCCGCGGCCAGGACCAGGCCGGCGACCGGGACGAGGGCGCCGACGACGAGTACCGAGGCCAGGCCGACGACTCCGGCCACCGCGTACGGCAATACCACCCGGGTGACCAGGTCGAGTACCGCGTCGACGTCGGAGGCGAGCCGCCGGGCCAGGTCGGCACGGCGGAAGTCGGCGAGCCCGGCGGGGGCGAGCCGTTCGAGGCGGGTGTAGAGCCGGACCCGCACGTCGGTGAGGATGCGGAAGGCGGCGTCGTGTCCGATCAGCCGTTCCAGGTAGCGCAGTACTCCCCGGCTGAGCCCGCAGGCCCGGACCGCGACGATCGCCACCATCAGGTGCAGGACCGGCGGGTGCAGGGCGGCCCGCGAGATCAGCCAGGCGGAGCAGGCGGTCAGCGCGACGGCGGCTCCGGCGGCTCCCACTCCGGCGAGGACGGCCATGCCGAGCCGTCCGGCGGCGGGCCGGATCAGGGAGACGGTGGACAGGCTCATGCCGGCTCCAGGTGTGTGGTCAGCGGGCCGGGGGAGAGGGCCGGCGCCGGGTTCTCGGTCAGCGGGCCGGGGGAGAGGCTCTCGGTCAGGGCGATGACCCGGTCGGCGAGGGCGATCAGTTCCGGCCGGTGCGCCGCCATGATCACGGTGCGGCCGGCGGCGAGCCGGCGGATCGCGGCCATCACCTCGGCGGCGGTGGCGGCGTCCAGGTTGGCGGTGGGTTCGTCGAGCAGCACGATCGGCGCGTCCCGCAGGAAGGCCCGGGCCAGGGCGATCCGCTGCCGCTGTCCGGCGGAGAGCCCGGTGCCGTCGTCGCCGAGCATCGTCGAGTAGCTCTCCGGCAGCCCGTTGACGAACTCTTCGGCGCCGGCCGCCCGGGTGGCCGCGACCACGTCGGGGGTGGCGACGGCGGCGCCCAGGGTGATGTTGTCGAAGACCGAGGCGGCGAAGAGGTGCGGCTGTTGCGGCACCCACGCGATGCGCCGCCGCCACCCTTCAAGATCAACTGCTTGCAGCGGTACGCCACCGAGCGTCACCTGACCCGCCGTCGGGCTGACGAAGCCGAGCAGTACGTTCAGCGCCGTGGACTTCCCGCAGCCGGACGGCCCGGTGAGCGCGACGATCGTCCCCGGTTCGATGGTGGCGTCGAGTCGCAGGGCGGTCCCCGATCGTCCCGGGAACCGGACCTCCACACCGTCGAACACGATGTCCCCGGCCGGCGGCGTGCCGGTGCCGGCGGCGGGCAGTGGCGTCTCCAGTACGGCGAACACCTCTTCGGCCGCGGCCAGCCCTTCAGCGCTGGCGTGGAAGTTGGCACCGACCTCCCGCAGCGGCCGGTACGCCTCCGGCGCCAGGATCAGCACGATCAGCGCGGTGGCCAGGTCGAGATTCCCGGAGACCAGCCGCAGGCCGATCCCGACGGCGACGAGCGCGACGGAGAGTGTGGCGAGCAGTTCCAGTACCAGCGACGACAGGAACGCGGTCCGCAGCGTGCGCATGGTGTGCCGCCGCTGAGCGTCACTGATCCGCCGGATGATCCCGGCCTGGGCACGGGCCCGCCCGAACAGTTTGAGCGTCGGCAGCCCGGCCACGACGTCGAGGAAGTGATGGGACAGCCGGGCGAGCAGCCGGAACTGCCTCCGGTTCTGCGCCTCGGTGTGCATCCCGACGAGCGCCATGAACACCGGGATCAGCGGCAGGGTGACCACGATGGTCCCGGCCGCGACCAGGTCCGCGGGCAGTAGCCGCGCGAGCAGGATTCCCGGTACGAGAACGGCGAGTACCAGTTGGGGCAGATACTTCGCGAAGTAGTCGTCGAGCGCGTCCAGGCCGTTCCCGGCGAGCGCGGCGACCTCCCCGGACGGCAGCTGGTCCCGCGGTCCGAGGGCGGCGACGTGGTCGAGGAGGCGGCTGCGGAGCTGGCTCTTGACCGCTGCGGCCGAGCGGGCCGACGCGACCTCCTGCAGCCAGGCGACCGCCGCCTTCGCCGCGATCACCGCCACCAGGGCGGCCGGCATCGGGAGTTCGAGGCCGAGGAGGCCCGTGGTCAGCCCGGTGATCCCGGCGCCGTCCAGGAAGACCTCGGTGATGGCGTCCGCGAGCAGGACGGCCTGGGCGATCAGCAGGGCGGCGTGGACCGTGCCGAGGACGACTGTCGCCGCGAGGTAGGTCCGGGTCGTGCGGGCGTACCGGAGGAGCCGGGGGTCCAGCGGCTTCATCGGTTTCCTTCGGTGGGTGGAGTGGTTCATGGGAGAGCGGAGGGAGCGGCCCGCGCCGGGCCGCTCCCGGAACGACGGTCAGGCCGGGATGTCGCTGAGCTTGAGGCGCTTGCGGAACACCCAGTACGTCCAGCCCTGGTAGAGCAGCACGATCGGGGTGAACATGACCGCCACCCAGGTCATCACGGTCAGCGTGTACGGGGTGGACGACGCGTTCACCACGGTCAGGCTGTTCGCGGCGTCCAGGGTCGACGGCATCACGTTCGGGAACAGGGTGGTGAACAGGGCCGCCACCGCGAGCACGATGGTCGCGCCGGTGGCCGTGAACGCCCAGCCCTCGCGCCGGGCCCGGGTCAGCCACACCGCGCCGAGCAGGGCCACGGCGGCCAGCACCGACAGCGCGATGCCCCAGGTGTCGGGGGTGGTGATCCCGGTCCAGAGCAGGAAACCGGCCGCGATCGGGACGGCGACCAGCGCGAGCCTGGCGGCGAGCCGCCCGGCCTCGGTGCGCATCGGGCCGTCCGTCTTCAGAGCCAGGAAGACCGCGCCGTGCAGCGTGAACAGGGTGAGCGTGGTCAGACCACCGAGCAGTGCGTACGGGTTGAGCAGGTTGAAGAATCCGCCCACGTACTCGTGCTGGGCGTCGATCGGCACGCCCCGCAGGATGTTGCCGAACGCCACTCCCCAGAGGATCGCCGGGACCAGACTGCCCCAGAAGATGCACTGGTCCCAGCCCTGCTTCCAGCGTGCCGACTCCCGCTTGTGGCGGTATTCGAAGGCCACTCCCCGGACGATCAGGGCGACTAGGATGAGCAGCAGCGGCAGGAAGAACCCGGAGAAGAGGGTGGCGTACCACTCGGGGAAGGCGGCGAAGGTGGCGCCGCCGGCGACGAGCAGCCAGACCTCGTTGCCGTCCCAGACCGGGCCGATGGTGTTGATGGCGAGCCGGCGGGACCGATCGTCCCTGCCGAGCACCGGCAGCAGGATGCCGACGCCGAAGTCGAAGCCCTCGAGGAGGAAGTACCCGGCCCAGAGGACGCCGATCAGAATGAACCAGACGGTGGTGAGTTCCATGTCAGCGGGTCCTCAGTAGGCGAACGCGAGTGGTTTGTCGGCGTCGTCGTCAGCGGCCGGTGGCTCGATCGACGGTGCGCCGGCCTTGGCGTACTTGACGAACAGCCCGAACTCGATGACCGCGAGCACCCCGTAGACCACGGTGAGCACGATCAGGCCGGTCGCGGCTTCGGCGGTGGACACCGAGGGGGAGCCCGAGTCTGCGGTCTTCAGCAGTCCGAACACGCTCCACGGCTGGCGGCCCATCTCGGTGAAGATCCAGCCGAAGGCGTTGGCCAGCAGCGGCATGGCGATGGTGCCGATCCCGGCGGCGAAGAGCAGGCGGGATTTCGGGCTCCGGCCGCCGCGGGTGAACCAGAGGGCCGCTGCCGCGATCACCATCGCGACGACGCCGAATCCGATCATCAGCCGGAAGGACCAGTACGCGACGGGCACGTTCGGCGTGTAGTTCCCGGCACCGTAGGTCTGTTCGTACTCCCGCTGGATGTCGTTGATCCCCTCGACCTCCCCGGACGGATCCCCGGTCGCCATCAGGGACAACAGGGAGGGGATCCGGACCGACCAGATCTCCTCGGAGCCGTCCAGCGAGCCGATGGTGAACGCGGAGAACGACGCCGACTCGGTGGTGTCGTAGAGGGCCTCGGCGGCGGCCATCTTCATCGGCTGCTGCTCGGTCATCACCCGGGCCTGGACGTCCCCGGTGATCAGCACGCCGAGCCCGGCGATCAGTACCACCCACGCACCGAGCCGCAGCGACGGCCGGAACACGTCGTCCTGGTTGCCGCGCTTGATGTGCCAGGCGCTGACCGCGATCAGCAGCGCGCCCGCGGTGAGGAAGCAGGCGGTGATGGTGTGCGGGAAGGTGACCAGGGTGGTGGAGTTGGTGAGGACCGCCCCGATGCTGGTGAGTTCGGCACGCCCGTCGCCCATGGTCCAGCCGACCGGGTGCTGCATCCAGGAGTTCGCGGCCAGGATGAAGTAGGCCGACATCATCGTGCCGGTCGCCGCGATCCAGATCGTCGCCAGGTGCACGCGCTTCGGCAGCCGGTCCCAGCCGAAGATCCACAGGCCGAGGAACGTCGACTCCATGAAGAAGGCGAGCAGGCCCTCGATGGCGAGCGGGGCGCCGAAGATGTCGCCGACGAAGCGGGAGTACGCCGACCAGTTCATGCCGAACTGGAACTCCTGCACGATCCCGGTGACCACCCCGATCGCGAAGTTGATCAGAAAGAGCCTGCCCCAGAACCTGGTGGCCCGGAGGTACTTCTCCTTGCCGGTACGCACCCAGGCCGTCTGAATACCCGCTACCAGAAAGGAGAGCCCGATCGTTATCGGAACGAAGATGTAGTGATACACGGTGATGATGCCGAACTGCCACCGCGAGATATCGAGCGCGTCCACCGCTGTCCTTTCCCCATTGTCGATGCCTACTGTTGACCAGGCACTTCACGCGCGATCAGGGCCGAAAGTCCCGAGCCGTGGGAACGGACGGCAGGTTCCGGCGGGCCGGAGAAGATCGCTGGGAACGGAAACATGGCTGGCGTAGCGTGATTTTGTGGATCTGCACACCGTCACCGCAGTGATCAGTCCGGCCGGCCCCGGCATGTGGCGGCCCGGCGACGCCTGGATGGGCGGGGGAACCGCCCTGTTCGGTGAGCCCAGCCCGCACATCAGTCGTCTGCTCGATCTGGCGGCCGCCGGCTGGCCCCCGCTCACCTGGCACGACGATCACGTCGAGGTGGCGGCCACCTGCACGATCGCCGAGCTGGCCGACGGGCTTGGCTCGCGGTACCCGCTGGTGCTCTGGTGCTGCCACGCGTTCTTCGCCTCGTTCAAGATCTGGAACGTGGCGACAGTCGGCGGGAACCTGTGCGCGGCGCTGCCGGCCGGGCCGATGATCTCGCTGAGTGTCGCCCTGGGCGGGACGTGTGTGCTGGTCGGGCCGGAGTCGCAACGACTCGTCCCGGCCGCCGAGTTCGTGACCGGGGAGGGGACCACGGTCCTGCGCGACGGCGAGTTCCTGCGGGCGATCCGGTTGCCACTGGTGGCGCTCGGTGCTCGTACGGCGTACCGGCGTGGGTCCCTGTTCCGTCATGGCCGCTCGGCGGTGCTGGTGATCGGACATCGGGATGCGGAGGGTTCGGTGTCACTGACCGTGACAGCCGCCACGAAACGACCTTTTGTCACGAAAAATCCGGAGAAGTTGGTTGATTGGGTCGAGGACGTGCACGGCAGCCCGGAGTGGCGGCGGCACCTCACCCAGCTCTACGCGGCACAGATCCGGGCCGAGTTGGAGGGGGCCGCATGACCGTCGAGATCAATGGAACACCGCACGAGCGGGCACCCCGCCCCGGCCAGTGCCTGCGCACCTACCTGCGGGAAGAGGGCTGCTTCGGGGTCAAGAAGGGCTGCGACGCGGGCGACTGCGGCGCCTGCACGGTGCACGTCGACGGTAAACCGGTGCACTCCTGTGTCTACCCGGCGTTCCGGGCGGCCGGCCGGCAGGTCACCACCATCGAAGGTCTCGCCCCCGGTGACGGTGAGTTGCACCCGGTCCAGCAGAGCTTCCTCGACGCGCAGGGATTCCAGTGCGGCTTCTGCACCGCCGGCATGATCATGACGACCGCCGCACTCACCGACGGTCAGCGTGACGACCTGCCGAGATCCCTCAAAGGCAACCTCTGCCGTTGTACGGGATACCGGGCCGTCCTCGACGCCGTGGAAGGCCGGCCGGCCGTCGGCTGCCCGCGCGGCGGCCCGCTCGCCGGCGACAGAACCGGCCCGCTCGCCGGCGACAAAGCCGGCCCGCTCGTCGGCGACAAAGCCGGCCCGCTCGTCGGCACGAGTGTCGGTGCGCCCGCCGGTCCGGAGATCGTGACCGGGAAAGCCCGCTACACCTTCGACGTGGACGTGCCCGGCCTGCTGCACCTGAAGGTGCTGCGGTCACCGCACGCGCACGCCCGGATCCTCGACATCGACACGTCCGAGGCGCTCGCCGTGCCCGGTGTCGAGGCGGTGCTCACCCACAAGGACGCGCCCGACCGGCTCTTCTCCACCGGACAGCACGAGAACGAGGCCGAAGACCCCTACGACACCCGTGTCCTCGACGAGGTGCTCCGGTTCGTGGGGCAGCGCGTCGCCGCGGTGGTCGCGGTCTCCGAGGCGGCTGCGGAGGAGGGCGTGCGGAGACTGCGGGTCTCGTACGACGTACTCCCGTCCGTTGTTGATCCTGCTCTCGCCATGGCACCCGGGGCTCCGCTGGTGCACGGGGACAAGGGGGCCGCGGAGGGGATCGCCCGGGCGGACGGCAACGTGGTGGGGGAGTTGCACGCCGCCATCGGTGATGTGGACGCCGGTTTCGCTCGTGCCGACGCGGTGTACTCGGCGACATTCCGGACTCCACGCGTGCAGCACGCCAGTCTGGAGACGCACGGGGCGGTCGGGTGGCTGGACGACGACGACCGTCTCGTCATCAGGTCGAGCACGCAGACACCGTTCCTGACCCGGCGGGCCCTCGCCCGCCTCTTCGCCTTCCCGCACGACAAGGTGCGGGTCGTCGCCGGCCGGGTCGGGGGAGGTTTCGGGGGCAAGCAGGAGATGCTCGTCGAGGACCTGGTGGCGCTCGCCGTGCTGCGGACCGGGCGGCCGGTGAAGTGGGAGTACACCCGGGCCGAGCAGTTCACCGGGGCCACCACCCGGCATCCGTTCACGATCCCCGTGCAGGCGGGGGCGCTGGCCTCCGGCGAGTTGACCGCTCTGCAGTTGAACGTGCTGGTCAACACGGGTGCTTACGGTAACCACGGGCCCTCGGTGATGCACCACGGTTGCCATGAGACAGTCGCGGTCTACAAATGCGGAAACATTCGGACAGATGCGTATTCGGTGTATACGCACACCGTGCCCGCCGGAGCCTTCCGCGGCTACGGGCTGGGCCAGGTCACCTTCGCCGTCGAACAGACCCTCGACGAGGTGGCCCGCATGATCGGCATGGACCCGGTCACCTTCCGGGAGATCAACGTGGTCCGTCCCGGCGACGACCTGACCGCACCCGGCGGTCACGTCCCCGACCTCGGCATCGCCAGCTACGGCCTCGACCAGTGCCTGGACCGGATGCGTGCGGCCGCCGCCACCGTCGACGAGGCCCCGCCCGGCTGGCTCGTCGGCGACGGCATGGCGATCGCGATGATCGCGGCCGGCCCGCCCGGCGGCCACTACGCCGACGCGTCGGTCACTCTGCTGCCCGACGGCCGTTACGAACTCGCCGTCGGCACCGCCGAATTCGGCAACGGCAGCACCACCGTGCACGCCCAGATCGTCGCCGACGAACTGCACACCACACCCGGCCGGATCGTCATCCGGCAGTCCGACACCGACGTGGTCCGGCACGACACCGGCGCCTTCGCCTCCACCGGCGTCGTCGTCGCCGGTAAAGCGGTACTGCTCGCCGCCCGCTCGCTGCGCGCCGAACTCCTCGCCCTCGCCTCGTACACCCCGGCCGAGAGACACGTCCTCACCGCTCACCGGGTCGGCCCGACCCCGCTGCCCGAGCTGGTGGCGCGAGCCGGCGGGCCGATCACCGCACACGGCCACTTCGACGGTACGCCCCGGTCGGTCGCGTTCAACGCCCAGTTCTTCCGGGTGGCCGTCGACCCGTCCACCGGCGAACTGCGCATCCTGCGGTCAGTGCACAGCGCCGACGCGGGCACCGTGATGAACCCGGGACAGCTGCGCGGCCAGATCGAAGGCGGCGTCGCCCAGGCCCTCGGCGCCACCCTCGCCGAACACGTCGACCTCGACGACGACGGCCGGGTGACCACCACCGCGTTCCGGCAATACCACCTGCCCACCGTCGCCGACGTCCCCGTCACCGAGGTGCACTTCGCACAGACCACCGACACGATCGGGCCGCTCGGCGCCAAATCGATGAGCGAATCCCCGTACAACCCGGTGTCACCCGCCCTGGGCAACGCCCTCCGCGACGCCCTCGGCCTCCGCCTCACCGACCTGCCCTACACCGCCGACAGGATCTGGCAGGCCCTGCATATCGTGAACCCATGATCAATGGGCGGGTGCTCTACGTTCTGGTGTGCGCTTCCGGGGCCGCCGGCGATCTCGGCCGGCTGGTGACCCTGGCCCAGGCAGGCGGCTGGACCGTGCAGGTGGTCGCCACCCCGCAGGCGCTCGCCTTCATCGACCCGGACGCCCTGGCGGAACAGACCGGCCGCCCGGTCCGCAGCCGCTACCGGGCACCCACCGACCCGCGCCCGCCCCGCCCCGACGCGATCATCCTGGCGCCGGCCACCTACAACACGGTCAACAAGTTCGCCCAGGGCATCGCCGACACGTACGTGCTGGGCCTGCTCGCCGAAGCCCCCGGCCTCGGCATCCCGGTCGTGGTGCTGCCGTTCGTGAACCGGGCCCTGGCCGCCCGCGTCCCGTTCCGCCGCAGCATCGACCAGTTGCGCGCCGAAGGCGTGACAGTGCTGCTCGGCCCCGGCCAGTGGGAGCCGCACGACACCGCGGACAGTGCCGAAGCCGTCGCCGCCTTCCCCTGGCACCTGACCCTGGAGGCACTCCGCGACCGGTGAGCCCCCTATCATCCCCGGCCATGGACAACGACGATCATCTCTCCTCGTTCGCCGGACTGCCCACCCTGGAGTACTACTCCGGCCTGGACACCCCCGACCCGGCCGCGGTGGCGTGGCGGCTCAGCTGGGGTGGCCTGTGGGCCAACGGCTGCCCGTGTCACACCTGCACCCTCGACCGGAGGCAGCGCCCGGAGATCGTCGGCCGGACCTGCGACATGGACCTGGACGGCTTCGTCGAACAGTGGGGCGACCGGGCCACCACCCTGATCATCTCGGACGGTGACGACAGCGCCCCCGACTACGAGCAGATCGCCGCCGCCCTCACCCGGATGCCGAAACTGCGGGCCCTGTTCGTCGGCGACGTCTTCGAACGGGAAGCTGAGATCTCCTGGATCCACCAGAGTGACCTGAGTGTCCTGCTCGCCGCCGCCCCCACCCTGGAACACCTCCAGGTGCGCGGCTCCGCCGGCCTGAAGTTCCCCCCGATCCGCCACGACAACCTGCGCCGCCTCATCCTCGAAGGCAGCGGCCTGCCCGGCCCGGTGGCCCGCGGAGTCGGCGCCAGCGACCTGCCCGCCCTGGAACACCTCGAACTGTGGCTCGGCACCGAGGACTACCACGGCAGCCCCACCATCGTCGACGACCTCGCCGGAGTCCTGTCCGGCCAGCGCCTGCCCGCACTGCGCCACCTGGGACTGCGCAACGCCGAACTGTCCGACGAGGTGGCCGCCGCCGTCGCCATCGCCCCCGTGATCGCCCGCCTCGACGAACTCGACCTGTCCCTCGGCATCCTCTCCGACACCGGTGCCGAAGCCCTGCTCACCGGCCAGCCCCTGACCCACCTGCGCCGCCTGAACCTGTCCCACCACTTCCTCACCGACGACATGGCCGCCCACCTCGACGACTCCCTCCCCGACGTCGACGTGGACACCTCCGACCCCCGCCTGGGCGCCGACCCCGACTACTACGAGGAGGACGAGCGCTACATCGCCGTCAGCGAATAGCCCAGCCCGCCCCCACCGCCCCTCCGCGATGCGATCCCTTCCCCGAGCCGACTACCGCTCCTCGCCCGTCTCGCCCGCCAGTCCGACTCGCCCGCCAGTCCGTCTCGCCCGTCCGTCCGCCCGTCCGCCCGTCCGCCTGCCCGCCTGGCCGCCTGGCCGCCCGCCCGGCCTGGCGCCGTCCGCCCGTCTCGGCTGGCGCCGTGCGTCCGTCCTGGCCTGGCCTTTCTGGCCTGGCGCTATGCGCTCGTTTCGGCCTGGCGTTGTGCGCCCGGCTCACGGCGCCTGGCTCCCGGGAGCCAGGCGCACATTCGCCGACCGTGTGTCCCTGTAGACGTGCCGCGCCCGACGGGCCGTCACGGTCTGCGGACCGTGCCGCAATTTCGGCGCGCCAGAGCCCTTCTCTTGACCGCAGCCGCCGGCCGGGGCGCCGATGCCGCGGCCGGCTGACCACTCCCTTCCCAGATCTTGGTTGGTCGCCTGCCGATTTCGGTGGTTGTTTGACCGGGGTCGGCAGTCTCGCCTTGTCTGTCTCGGATCTTGGTTGGTCGCCTGCCGATTTCGGTGGTCGTTCGACCAGGATCGGCAGTCCCGCCTTGCCCGTCCCGGATCTTGGTCGATCGACCACCGATTTCGTGGCCGGCCCACCAAGATCCGAGCCCAGTGGGCACAGAAGCGAGCCCGCTGGGCACAGAAGCGAGCCCAGCGGGCACGAGAGCGAGTCCAGCACGATGATGATCCGTGCGCACTGTCAGGGCCTGGCGAGACTCTTGCTTGATTGCTGCGGGTGCGCATGTCAGCCCGTGATCCGGTGCGCTGCCAACCTCATTCTCGCGTCCGCTGAGCTTCGCTTCTGTACCCACTGCGCTTACTCTCGTGCCGCTGAGCACCTCTCGTGCCGCTGGACTCGCTC
>DATMVU010000165.1:0-9116 GCA_035562875.1 Actinoplanes sp.
GGCCAGAGTATCCAGGGAGGAGCCGGAGCACCACGCGTCTCGATACCAGCCCGCGTTCGCCAAACCCCACAGCGGTCTTCCGGTTGCTGTTTCGACCAGCTCGGAGCCCATGATCCCGGGTAGGACGACAACCGCGTCGGCGCACTGACCTGTCGGCCTTTTCGGCACGGCCCCTCCCAATGATCAATTTTTGTCCTCAGGGTGTGCAATGGTCGCACATCCGCGACGGAGTTCTTCCCCTCGAAGAGGGATAAAACTGCGAACAATCCATCAGTCGGGTATCGGCGTCCGATCGGATGATCGATTCTGGTATCCCGGCCGTTCCGGGCGGTTTCTACGGTTCACCTGCTCGCGGCAACGACTGGTATATCTTGTGATTTCACAATGTGGATCAATTCCGGGACCTGCGCCAGCGATATTTGCACGGTCGGGAACCCACCCCGGCGCCTATCGCCCGAAGATCATTACTGGCGTCAATGGACCGCGCATTCCCGCGGGCGACGGTCGAAAGCGCGATTTGCGTGCGTCCTACCCGTTGCGCGCTGTGAACGAGGACGTCTATCAGAGTGACGGGCGAGTGTTGTGTGGTGTTCGCGGCGTCCCGGCGGCTCCGGGACGCCGCGGGGCGGGCCGCAGTGAGTGGCTGACGTTCATAGGGGCGCCGGGCGGGCCCGGTCGCGGCGGAGCCGCAGCCGGTGCAGCTATTTAGGTGCCGGCGACGATCGCGAGCACGGCCAGGAGTAGCACACAGACGCGTTTCTTGCCGATGGTCGAGTTCTCAGGATGATCAATCCCCCGCCGCCCTTGAATAGATGTTCATCACCATTACTCTGTCCCCTGGTCACGATTACTGACGCGCAGCCTGCACGCCGTCACCAATACTCCGGACCGCAACCCACGCCGTACGTCGAACGATGCAAGATCGGCCGAACACCCGAACATGCGTGCCGTACGCCTGGCAGGCGACTGATCTGAGACATCCGCCTCGAAACCATGGTTACCTGGATCGCTGAGACGAAGTTGCCGGTGGGTGATGTCAGGGCCGGTCTGCTGTGGTGGCGGCTCAACTGGCGCGGACGTCGAGCTTCTCGCGGTCGGGGGAGCCGGGGCCGGCACTGTAGAGGTTGATGCGCAGGCCTTGACCGTCGGTGAGTTCCATCGACTCGTAGCCGAGGCTCAACTCGGCGACCACCGGGTGATGCAGGTGTTTGACGCCGGACCGGTGCAGGCGGACATTGTGGTTCGCCCACCAGGTCAGGAACACCTCGCTGCGGGTGGTCAGCTCACCGATCAGGTCGGTCAGCGCCCGGTCGTACGGATCCCGTCCGGCCTCCCCGCGTAACAGCGCGACCACATCCTCGGCGGCCGGATCGAGAGACCGGAACCGGGCCAGGTTCGGTGTGTCACGTGCACCGTCGAAGATCGGGGCGAACACCGCCCGGCCGAGGGCGCTAACCGGCCAGGACGTCGAGACGGCCGTTGCACACGAGCGCGGGCGCGCCTGCCATCCGATTCCTTCCGTGAATACTTCCGGCCTTCAGGCGGGTGAGGAAACGGAACACCTGCGAAGCAGGGTAGGGAAAGCCGGTCCGCGCCCTGCTTGGCGATACCGGGATGATCTGGCCGAGGCGGGCCGATGATGCTGCTGTCAGAGAGAACGCTGCGCGGGAGCTCAGGGCGTCGCGGTGTGTCGGGTGTCAATCCGTCTCGGCTGACGCCTCGTGTTCCTGCAGTGAGCAGGCGTCGCTCTGGTGGGCGTCGAGGCCTTTCAGCACGGTACGGGCGATCGTCGTCAGCGCGTCGAGTCCGGCCGGGCCGAGGGGTTCGATGAAGAGGGCCTGCACGGCTGCGGCGTGCCGGGGCGCTGCCCGGGTGATGGCGTTGAGGCCGTTCTCGGTCAGGACGGCGTCGGGGTAGCGGGCCTGCGCCGAGGCCACGCGGTCGATCAGGCCGCGTTTGCCGGTTCTGGTGAGTTGGTGGGAGAGGCGGCTGGGCTCCCATCCGGTGACTGAGGCCAGGGTCGCGATCGGGAGGCGGTGCCCGGGTGCCTCGGACAGCCGGGCGAGCAGTTCGAACTCCGGGACCGACATGTCGCACTCGCGCTGGAGGTGCTGCCGGAGGTGGTGGTCGAGTTCGCGGACCATCGTCAGGTAGGCGCGCCAGCTCGTCTGCTGGCTGTCGTCGAGCCACTGTTCCTCCGCCATGGTCATCGATCATACAACGTGGCTTGACGTATCAAGCTAAACCGTCCTAGCCTCAGTTTGACACGTCAAGCTAGCAGCGGAGGCTCACGGATGAGCAGCAGACGAGTGATCGCAGTACTCGGCGCGACCGGCAGGCAGGGCGGCAGCGTCGTACGGGCGATCGCAGCGGACCCCGACGGCGGATTCGTCCCCCGTGCCGTGACTCGCGACCCGGGCAGCGCCAAGGCGAAGGAACTCAGCGACCTGGGCGTGGAGGTCGTCGCGGCCGATCTCGACGACCAGGCCAGCATCCGGCGCGCCTTCGACAGCGCCCACGGTGCGTTCGTGGTGACCAACTTCTGGGAACCGCTGGGGGAGCGGTCGCTCACGGCGACCCGGACCGAGCGCGAGCAGACCCAGGCCCGGAACGCGGCCGAAGCCGCAGCGGCCACGGGACTACGGCATGTCGTCTGGTCCACCCTCGACGACACCCGCAAGTACCTGCCGGACGCCCCGCGGTTGGAGGGCGGCTACCCGGTGCCGCATGCCGACGGCAAGGCGGACGCGGACGTGTTCTTCCGGAACGCGGGGGTGCCGACGACGTTCGTCAACGCGCCCATGTACTACGACATGATGTTGACGGTGAACCCGCCACGACGTGCCGAGAACGGTGCCGTCGTCCTAGCCCTGCCGATCGGGTCGGCTCAGGTGGTCAGCGGCACCGGTGAGAACGTCGGCCTCGTCGCGTACGGAATCTTCAAGAGCGGCGAGGCGATGATCGGCCAGACGGTGCCGATCGCCTCCGATCTGACCACCGGGGAACAGTTCGCCGAGGGAATCGCCGCAGCACTCGGCGAGCCCGTCCAGTACGTGCCGATCGACCCCGCCGTCCTCCTTCAGTCCGGCATGCCCGCCGCCGAAGAACTGGCCAACATGTTCCAGTTCTTCATCAACGCCGAGAAAGACCTGACCGCCAGCGTCGACTTCGACCGTCTGCGCACCCTTGGCGCGGACCTGCAGACCTTCACCGACTGGGCGGTCGCCAACCGGGACCGCTTCCGCTCCCTGGCGATCTGACCTGGCCGAGACCGCTTGGCGGGGTCGCGCAGCGCCGTCCTCTCCGGGCCGGCTCCGCCGCGGGTGTGGGCGAGCGGGAGTCGACCCGTTCCGGGCTCGATGACGGCGGTGGCGAAGATGGTGTGTTAGAGCAGTCGATGAATTGCTGTCATGCCATGACCAATTTGCGGTGCGCCCGATACGCACCATCAGTGCGGTTAATGGCTATTCGGCCATGCTCTGGCGGGCTGGATGACGCCCGTTCCATCACGATATACGTTCCAGGTTGCGTCTGACGTAAGCCCGCGGCCGTTTCAACATCATCTGGTTGACGTAGGAAACGGCAAGTCGGGTGGGGTACCTGTGTCGGCGTATCGATGTCGGTCGGGGCTTGTGTCGGCGAGTGGACCCCTGGGTCGCGGTCCACTCGGCGAACACCGCATCCAGGACGTCGCTATCGGTATCGGTGCAGACCGCCGGAGCGTCGATCGCGACGGCCGTCCGATCGCGAGGGCCCTCGACCCGCGCGTATGGGCCGACACGCCAGCCCAGGCACGGTCACTCAACGCAATTATCGATCTTGAACGGCCGTGCCTCCGTCAGTGACCGGTGCGGGCGCCAGTTCAGTGACGGTCCGCGTGCGTGAGTCGTAGCTGCGTGCCGTCACGAAGCGCCCGCGTGTCATCGGTTCGGCCGCGAACAGATCCAGCGCGGCGGCACGCCGGTCCTCGGGCATCCGCAGGGCCAGGCTGACATGCGGCACCCACCGTTCCCGCGCCGGCCACGGCTCGGGGTCCTCCAACGCGGACACGACCTGCTGGTAGAGGTCCCGCAGAGGCGCGTTCGCCGTCACGCCGAGCACCAGCGCTCGCCCGAGCATCCGTACCGCTCCGAACTCCGCCGGTATCGGCAGCGGGAGCGGCTGGAGACCGGCGAGTGAGGCGGTGGTGACGACGGTCAGATGCGGCCGGTTCGTCGGATGCGGGTGCTCGGCCAGGCTGGGCAGGCCCGCGTCCCGCAGTCGTGACCACAGTCCGCGCACGTGCTGCTCCAGCCCATCGTCCAGCAGCAGTTCGACCGTATACGTCACGGTCGTTCTCCCAGCGGAAATCGGTCGATGGCCATTCTGCCCCGGGCATGCGGGTGGAGAAGACCATCAACAACCGGAGGCTTCGGTACGTCGGAGAGGTGCGCCTGCATCCATTCCTCTTACACCATTGACACGGCGATCGCGGTGTGGGGCATCTGTCTCGCCCCGCGGGCGAAGCGGCGCCTGCCGGAGCCGTGGCGGTTCCTGGCCGAGTTGGTGCTGTGATGTGGCGGTTGCTGACCCGCCTGGACGCCGCCCTGCTCAGCGCTGTTCTGGCCGGCGGGCTCCGGTCGCGGACACCGCCGGCACCCGTGCGGCCACACCGCCACCGGACAGTGATAGCCATCGACGGCAAAACCCTCCGGGGTGCTCGTCTGCGCGAAGGCCGCCAGACCCATCTGCTGTCCGCGCTGGACACCGGCACCGGCATCGTCCTGGCCCAGGTCACCGTCGACACCACGAGCAACGAGATCCCGGCCTTCACACCCCTGCTCACCGCCGTCGAAAGCGTGCTGGGCAGCCTGGCCGGGGTCCTGTTCGTCGCCGACGCGATGCATAACCAGACCGATCACGCCGAGCAGATCACACGACCTCATCAACACCGTCACCAGCAGTTACACCAGCACGCAATGACCCTGCACCGAGGCGCGCCTGATCCATGTCCAGCACCGTTTCAAGATCAGTATTTCTGGCACCGGGAAAGCGGCACAAGCATGGGGCCCGCCATGGGTGGACTTGACCTAGGCATCAGAGGAGACTCAGCCCGAGGACGCGCATTATTCTGCGAGGGGGACCTGTTGAAGATCAGATATTTTCTTGACGAAAAAGAATTGAACGGTCCAGTGGAGACGCGGCGGACCGCACTGGCGCAATGTGCGGTCACCTGCACGGTCAATGTCGCCGAGCAACTGCAGGAGGTGCGCGGTTTCCGGAAAGATGGCGATTTTGAGGGATGGGTCCGTGGCCAGCCTTTCGCTGCAAAGGTCGAGGAAACGAAGGAACTGGTAGCCAGATCACGGGTACACGAGTCCCAGGACGCACAACGAGTCGTGGACCGGCAACGAATTCTGAACCAGCGCACCGTCGAGGATCTGATGGAGCTTTCTCAGCGGCTCGACCTGGCGCCCACGTCCAGGGAGCTTCTCGACCTCGCGCACCGTGGAGTCTCACCGCTGGAGCCGCCGATCCTCCACTCGGCCGTGCTCTTCGACAACTCGCCTTCCGGCGCGGTTACGTTCATCCTGCCCACCGGTATTCCGGTGCCCTCATTCGGCGGTGGTAACGATCGTACTTCTCAGGTCGACATAATCGCGGCGGCTGTCACGACGCTGTGGGACCGGACGTGGTGGCGGGGCGACAGTCACGTCATGTTCGGGGTCGGCTTCTTCTCGCTCTTCAACAGTGCCTTCGACAACCGCGCGGCGTCGGGTATCTGCCTATAACACGTTGCTGCTCTTCAGCAGGATTTCGTGGTGGACTCTACGGCCGGGGCCTCTATTTCATCTCCGGCCCGCGGCGCGCCCACCGAGTGATCCGACATCAGGTGGCACATCTTCCACGCGGTTCGGCAATGGGCTGGCGCACGTCGAAGTAGTTCGGCGAATTCGTGTCCCCGTGAACGCCGGAGGCGCCACCAGCCGACGCGTGCGCAAGCCGTATTCGCGACTTCTGGTGAATGGCACTACGAGACGTTGGTGAATGGCACTACGAGACGTCACAGGCCAACATCCGCGATAGGATTGGCCTGCCGGCGGCCCATGGCTATTGTGTTGTCGGATAACTGCTGGTCACGGCAATGATCAGGTCGGGTGAGCGGTGGGTGGCGCGGGCGATGTTGGTTGCGCCGGCGCTCCGGTGCCAGCCGATTGCGGTGTTACGCAGTGTTGCGATGACGGCGGGTCCGGTGCCGGTCCGGGCTTGGTCCTCGAAGCTTCGTGTGGCCTGGAGAACTTCACGATCACCGACGTGATTTCTCCCTCCGCCTTCGCCTCCGCAGAGGCCACTCACACCCCGAATCCCCAGTTCAGAGCCCTGCCATCAGACAACGCAACGGCCCCGGCCCTCACCCTGACTGCCGGAGGCGCGACCGCCCGGTGTGCGGTTGCGTCGAACCGGAGCACCTCAAGGACGTCGATGTCGTCTTCGAGGGCACGGTCACGGCGGTGACAGCGGTGGGCACGGCCGACGTGTCGGTCACCATCGAGGTCACCCACAGCTTCCAGGGCGAGGCGGGGGAGACCGTGCTGGTGCGGCAGGACGGTGGCAATCCTGACGCACTGCGCGGGCTCTACGACGAGGCGTTCTGACCCGCCAGGAAGTCGGCGAAGGCGAGGGGCCGGCGGCCGGTCAGCTCCTCGACCACCGGGCTGACCCGGTCCTCGGCTCCGGCGGCGATCGCCTCGTCCAGGCTGGCCAGCAGTTCGGCGAAGGGGCGGGGTACGCCGTTCTTCTCCCAGAGCACGGCCAGTTCGGCGCCGCTGACCCGGCGGTGCCGGATGGTACGGCCGGTGACGATGCTGAGCTGGTCGGCGACCTCCGGGAAACTCAGCGGCTGCGGGCCGGTCAGCAGCAGGGCCCGGTTGATCGGGGCCGAGGCGGTCAGGGTGTGTGCGGCGACGGCGGCGATGTCGGCCGGGGCGATGAACGGGGTCCGGCCGTCACCGGTGGCGCTGACGATCTCGCCGGATTCCCGGACGGACTGCGCGTGTGCGTGCCGGCCGGTGAAGTTGCTGGCGAACCAGGACGGGCGCAGCACCGCCCAGCCGGGCACGTAGTCCGGGAGCCGGGCGGCCACCTCGCCCGGTCCGGGGCTGCCGACCGGGATGGCCGACGAGCTGAGCAGGGTGATCCGCTGGACTCCGGTGTCGCGGGCCTGTTCCAGGAAGGGCCGCACCACCGGCTCGGGATCGATCGCGCCGTCGGGCAGGACCAGGTAGACGCCGTGCACCCCGTCCAAGGCGGCGGCGAAACCGCTCGGCGTGTACCAGTCGAACACGGCGTCGGCGGCTCCGGGGCGGCGACTGGCGGTACGTACGACATGGCCGTCGGCTCGTAATCGGGATGCCACGAGCGAGCCGGTCGTGCCGGTCGCGCCGAGAACCAGGGTGGTCATGCCGTCTCCATTCCGGTGACCTGGCCGGTCAGCAGCATCGGGTTCCAGTAGTCGCGGTAGTGCTGGATCCGTCCGTCGCGGATCGTCAGCACGGCGATGTATCGCGCCTGGTAGGGCGTGCCGGCCGCGACCATCAGGCCGCGGGCGGTGAACTCGGCGACGATCACCTCCGGGTCGTCGGTGACCATGACGTTGACGTCGCTGATCTCGTGCATGTCGATGTTCGCGGGGTAGTCGATCAGGTAGTCGTGCACCTGTTGCCGGCCGTCGAGGCGCCGGGGTGCGCCGGGTGGGGCGAACGGGAACTCCATCACGGCGTCGTCGGCGTAGAGGCCGATGAAGCCGGGCATGTCCTTGGCCAGCAGCAGGTCGAGCCCGTGCTGCAGGACCTCGGACGGGGTCGGGGTGGGCATGGTGCACTCCTCGCTATGATTCGGACTGGCGGTCCGCTTAGACTGTAGCGGACTGTCAGTCCGCTTTTTGGGGAGGGCACGATGGTCAGGGCCGACAAGACGCGTAACCAGGAGGCGGTGCTGGCCGCCGCCGGTCGGCTCTTCGACGCCGCCCACGATCCCGACGACGTCTCGATGGACGCGGTGGCCGCCGAAGCCGGCGTCGGCAAGGGCACGATCTTCCGGGGATTCGGTGATCGGGCCGGGCTCATCCGGGCGCTCTATGAACAGCGGGCGGCCGCCTTCGTGGTGCAAACCCGGCGGGAGAGTCCTGCCCATCAGGGTTCGCCGGCGGACGCCGTGTACTTCCTGCTGTCCCGGCTGTGGCGGTTCAAGCGGCAGAACCGGACGCTGGCTCTCAGCCTCGACCGGGCGGGGCATGCCAGTCCGTACCGCAACGAATCCTATGAGAACGCCCACGGGCAGCTCACGGCGCTGCTCTCCCACCACGGTGAACAGGCTGACTTCCTGGCGCACTCCCTGCTGGCCGCGGTCCGCAGCGACCTGGTCGAACACCTGCACGACCGGCCCGACGAGGAGATCGCTGCCGGCGTGCGCACACTGGTCGACCGAGTCGTCCCTGCAGAACGGGCCCGGTAGCGCGGGAACGTCCCGGTCCTCCGACCTGGTCGTCGCCATCCATCGGCGACTGACAGTTCTGCACAGCTGACGACGAACGAGCGCGGCCCCTATGTTCGTGAGATCTGTATTCCTGCCTGGGTCGCGTCGGTTCCCCAGCTTGCCAGCAGCCGCAGCCCGTCAGCCGAGGGCGACTGCGGTGCGGCGTGGTAGGTCAACAACGTCTGGTCGTGGTCGCCGGCGCGGCGGGCGGCGCTGTCGGCTAGGGTCTCGGCCCGGGCTTCGCGGGCAGCGGTCTGTGACGGGTAGCCGCCGCGGCGGATGCGTTCGGAGCGGCCGAACAGGTTCGGCGCCGAGCAGTGGAAGTACCAGGACCCGTGCCCGCGCTCGGCCAGCGGGGGCAGTTCTGCTCCGGCCGCTGCCCGATGTTGTTGCGGCATCCACACCGTTTGAAGGTCTTGCCAGTACCTACCATCACCGTGTCCCATCTCGTCATTTGTCCGCTTCCTTGAGCGTGACGGAGTGACGCCGGGTTGGGGTTCGCCTGTTGGATGGACAGGGTGAGGTTCCGGTTGTCGGCGCAGACAGCGTCTCCCGTGCTCTCCGCCCGATCTTGCCGGTCAGGTGGGCTTTATGGTCCGCGA
>DATMVU010000166.1:0-5317 GCA_035562875.1 Actinoplanes sp.
CGGCCCGAACCGGGCCCTGCACCGGGATGCCGGAGCGGGCCGGCGGTGCGGTCTGAACCGGGACGGGCGGCGGTGGCATGCCGGGGCCGGGCACCGAGGCGCGGCCGCCCTGGGGCTGGGCGCCGTGCGGCTGCGCGGGCGGCGGGGCCTGCTGGTAGCCGTCGTCCTGGTAGCTCTCGTCCGGATAACCCTCGTCGTAGCCGTTGTTCTGCTCGTCGTAGCCGTAGTTCGGGTCCTCGTAGCCGTACCCGTCCGCTTCGTCGTAGGCCTGCGCCTGGGCGCCGTAGACGGCCGGTGCCGGGGCCTGCTGGGGCGGTGCCGGCTGGGTGACGAACTTCGTGTTGGACGGCTGCGGCACGAACTCCTGCGGTCCGAACTCCTGCTGCTGCCCGAACTCCTGCTGCGGCGCGAACTCCTGCTGGAAGTCCTCCTGGAAACCCTGGTCCTGGAAACCCTGGTCCGGAAACCCCTGGTCCGGGAACTGCTGCTGCATGGGCGGCGGGCCGACCTGGGCCCGGCCCGGGTTGCGCACCGGCAGCGGCGGCCGGGGCGCCTCCGGTTCGGGTGTGGCGGCGGCGAACTCGGCCCGCAGTTCGCGGCGCAGCGACGCCACCTCTTCGGCGACGCGGTCCTCCACGTCCATCCGCAGCAGCACCGGATCGGCCCGGATCAGGACCGATGCCCCGATCAGCACGACGCTCACCGCGACCAGCACCACCGCGAATCCGGTCGAGCCGATCAGCACGACCGCGGCCGCGATCGGAGCGAGCACGACGCCCGCCCATACCAGGCCGCGCAGCAGGCGCGCACTGTGTCCCGCGTTGGTGTCCCGTTCCGGCATGGGCGCAGATGTTACCGAGAGTACGTCTCCGGCAAAACAGTCGATCGGGGTACAGCCCATTCGTACCTGGTGAACGCCGGAGGCCGGCCCGTGGAAAGCGGGCCGGCCGACGTCTCATCGAGTGCCGCGCCACCCGCCCAGGGAGGCGAATCCGACGATCCAGCCGACGAAGAATCCGTACTGGGCGCCCGAGCCGGCCGCGTTGAAGGCGGCGAGCAGCGACGGGTTGGTGAAGAACAGGGTGGTCAGCAGGGCGGCGAACGCACCGGCGAAGACGTACGCGGCCCAACCGGCCAAGAACTGGCTGATCGTGCCGCGGGCCCGGGCCAGTTGCGAGCCGGGCAGCAGGTAGAGGAAGAGAGCGGTCAGGACCACGAGCAGGATCGCCTTGAGGTCGCCGACGATGACGTCCCGCAGCGAGTCACTGGTGTCGAAACTCCACCGCGGCCAGGACAGCAGCCGCAGCCACCAGCCTCCGGCCGTGTTGGCGTTGGTGTTCTCCTGGGACCATTCGGCATACCAGGGGCTGCCGAAGACCAGGACGAGTATCAGTGCGGCAAGCGTGCCCGCACCCGGCGCGGACTTGTATCGGTTACTGAGAGCCATACCCAGCAAATTCCCAGCCGGGTACGAATTTCAAACGAAGAGCGTCACTACCTGCTCAGATAGTCGATGAAGGCGGCCCGGAGCAGCGGCTCCTGCGCACCCAGATCGTGCCCCTCGAACTCGCGCCACAGGGCGACCGCCTCGTCCACGGTCGGGCCGATCGAGTTCGGTGCGCCGTCCAGAGCGGCGGCGTCGGCGGCGTCCGGCAGGTGTTTGAACACCGACCAGAAGAACGCGACGTCCCGGTTGTCCCGGGCCTTGGCGAAGGCCTGCTCGCGCAGGGCATCGGTGGAAAGGGCGTCCAGTTCGGCGAAGCTGGGCGAAGTCATGCCCCGAAGTCTAGATCAGCGGGTGGCGCCCCACGGGCCGTCGTCCCAGCGCTCGCTGCGTGGGGCCGGAGTGGCGGGGGTGCTCCAGGTCTCCGGCAGCGTCGGGGACCAGGCGGTACCGCCGGACGCGGCAGCGTTCCACTCCTCACCGGAACCGCTGGTGTACGGCGAACCGTACGACTCGACGAACCGGGTCACCACCAGTCCGGCGGCGCAGACGCTCGCGGCGATGGCGAACAGGGCGATGTCCAGTTCACGCAGCTCTTCGTAGCGCAGGAACAGGGTCAGTGCGGTGACCGCGAAGAGCGTGCCGAAGATGCCGCCACGACGCCCGTACGCACTGGTCCCGGCGAGCAGGGCCAGGCCGAAGCCGACACCCGTCCACTCCAGGCCGGTCGCCGGCTGGATCGGACCGGGTGACTGGGCGGCGATCAGCACACCCGCACCGGTGGCGAGCAGTGCCGAAACGACGAGCGCGAGCACCGCCGGCACCGCGGCCGCGGCACCCCGGCGGCGGGCCGGATCACCGGACGGGCGCATCCGGCCGACGAACCGCCGGACCGGGCCGACCGCGCCGATCGCCGCACCCAGCACCGCGAGCAGCGCGAACGCACCGAACAGCACGAACGCCAGGGAGGTCGGGTCCCAGTCGCCCTGCACCACGACCGGGCCGGGACGCAACTGGACGTAGGTGATGACACCGAATGAGGCGGCAAGGGTCACGGTCCATGCGGGGACGTGCAGGACGACCACCACCAGGGCGACGGCCAGACCACCGGCAGCGGCGATGATCAGAGCCGGGACGAGAGCCTGGAGCACCCCCGTGTCGCTGTTCTCGGCGAATTGCAGGGCCGAGGCCAGCGCGATCGGGCCGATCGCCAGGTTCGGCACACCGGCGCGCAGGGTGAGCCCGGCGGCGAGGGTCAGCGCGCCGATCGCGGCACCGGTGACGAGCAGGGTGTCCAGGCCCGGACGCTGCAGGGCGGCGGAGTCCTCGCGCCACAGCAGGAAGCCGATCACCCCGGCGACGACCAGGAGCATGACCTCCCAGCCGAGGTGGATGCCGAGCCGGTCACGACCGTCCTCGTCGGCCGCCCCGACCGGGGCGCGCAGCGACTGGTCGAGGGTGGAGGCGGTGGCGTCCTCGTACTGGACGCGACGCCGGTATGCAGCGGGGTCGGTGTCGCTCTGGTCGATACTGGTCCGGCGATAGGCCGTGTCGTCATACGCCATGGTCCGCGCCTCCTAACGCCTCCACGAGCGCTGTGACCGCCCGCCGAAAAGCATACGGATCCGGGAGGTCCTCAGTTCAGAGCCTAGAACTCTTCGACAAACGTCGTTAGATGCGGGAATCAGCGCCGGGCCGAATCGGGGGTCTCGTCGTCGGGCTGCTCCGGCACCCGGCAGGACCGCTCCAGCCAGAGCGCGGCGGCGATCAGCGCGACCGCGGCGACCAGGGTGCTGCCCGCGACCGGCACGCTGTCCGAGGCCTCCCGGGTCCGTTCCAGCACCAGGCCCAGGACCAGACCGGCGGAGAAGCCCGCGGAGAGCGCACCGACCAGTGAGGACGCCTTGGCCAGGGCGGCGAACCGGGCCACCGACAGGGCGTGCACCGGCAGCGTGCCGGGCTTGCGCTGGATCCGGTTGCTGGTGGTCTGCGCGAGATAGGCCTCGGCGACGGCGAGCACCGCCAGCACGCCCGCCCCGGTCCACGGCAGCGGCGAGATGTCGTAGAAGACCTCACTCACCGAGATCAGCAGCCAGGCAGCGGCAGCGGCTGCCAGTGCGGCCACCACCAGAGTCGACGCACTGGTCGGCCGCAACGACGGGTCGGTCTGGCGATCCGGGTTGACGCTCACTCCATCGACTCTAACGACAGCTCCGGCAGCCGGATCACCCCGGCGACGCCGGCCGCCACCTCGGGCGTGTCCAGCAGCGCCGCGATCGGCCCGTGGCCGGGCAGCACCGCGTCCGGGTCGATCGCGTGCCACGGCACCAGCACGAACGCCCGCAGATGCGCCCGGGGGTGCGGCAACGTCAGCTCCGGGTCGTCGTCCAGCACCGGCACACCGTCCGCCCAGACCGCGATGACGTCCACGTCCAGGGTCCGCGGCCCGAACCGGCGCTCCGGATCCCGCACCCGCCCGCCCGCCGTCTCGCACGCCTGGGCGCGGGTCAGCCAGTCCCGGGCGGTCGCGGTGGGATCATCGATCAAGATCACGGCATTGAGGTACGCGGGTTGAGCGCTGTCTCCCCACGGCGGCGTCTCATAGACCCCGGAGACCTGTACGACACCCGGCCCCAGACCCCGGACCGCGGCACGCAGATTCGCCGCCCGGTCGCCCAGGTTGCCGCCGAGTGACAGCAGTGCCCGGGTCACGCCCGCTCCCCGGCGCTCCGGCGCAGCGTGACCGCCACGTCGGCGAACTCGTGCGGGATCGGGGCCTGCGGCTTGTGCACCGTCACCTCGGCGGACCGCACCCGCGGGTCGGCCAGGCAGACGTCGAGCAGCCGGTCGGCGAGCCGCTCCAGCAGGTTCACCGGCTCGCCGGTCAGCACGCCGACCAGTGCGGTGGCCAGTTCGCCGTAGTGCACCGTGTCGGCCACGTCGTCGCTGGCGGCGGCCGGACCCAGGTCGAGGTCGAGGGTGACGTCGACGACGAAGTCCTGGCCCTGTTCGCGTTCGAAGTCGTAGACCCCGTGATTGCCCCGGGCCCGCAGCCCGCTCAGCGTGATCCGCCCGGTCATCTGTTCTCCCCGTGGTTGCTGGGCTCTACTCCGGTCGTACCGGCTAGTCGGGGTGAACCGGTGGCTCGCCAGACCGCGAGGGCGTCGGCTGTCGCGCGCACCTCGTGGACCCGGACGCCCCAGGCGCCGGAGGCGACGGCCAGTAGGGAGGTGGCCAGGGTGGCCGCCTCCCGGCCGTCCACCGGTCGCGGTGTGCCGTCCGGATCGGCGAGCAGCCGGCCCAGGTAGGTCTTGCGGCTGGCGGCGAAGAGCACCGGGAAGCCGAGACCGGTCAGCGCGCCCAGGTTCGCGCTGAGAGCCCAGTTGTGCTCGGCCAGCTTGGCGAATCCGAGCCCCGGGTCGAGCACGATCATCGCCGGGTCGACACCGGCCGCGATCGCCTCGTCGGCGCGGGCCCGCAGTTCGTCCCGGACCTCGGTGACCACGTCCCGGTAGACGGCGAGTTTCTGCATGTCACGGGAGTGCCCGCGCCAGTGCATCAGGATCCACGGGCAGCCGGCTGCAGCCGCGACCGAGGCCATGGCCGGGTCGGCGAGGCCACCGGAGACGTCGTTGATCACCGCGGCGCCGGCGGCGAGGGCCGCCTCGGCGACCGAGGCACGGGTGGTGTCGATGCTGACCGGTACGCCCTGGGCGAACAAGCGCGCGATCACCGGGACCACCCGGGCGATCTCGGTCTCGGCGTCCACCCGTGCGGCGCCGGGCCTGGTGGATTCGCCACCCACGTCGATGACGTGCGCGCCTTGGTGAAAAAGCCGGACGCCGTGCTGAACCGCGGCGTCGAGGTCGGTGT
>DATMVU010000167.1:0-7097 GCA_035562875.1 Actinoplanes sp.
TGTCCCGATGGGACGGACACGCCGGTTCCCGGCCACCGCCATCCGGGACCGGATCGCCGAAGGGCAGCGGCGGGCGGCCCGGCCGTTCCTGGACCGGACCCAGCGCCGGGCCGAACTGCGCCAGGCCCTGTGGAGCCGGGACTCCCGGGTGATCGTGGTGACCGGCCCGGCCGGGGTCGGCAAGACCGAGCTCGTCACCCGGGTCTTGGACACGTTCCGGCTGCTCCGGACCCGGGTGGTGTGGCACGACGGCGCCACTGTCACCGGACGGCTGCTCGACGACGTCGGGACCCTGGACGGGCGTACCCGAAGATCGATCGTGGTCGTCGACGCGGCGCAGCACCTGCTCGACGCTGACGGCCGGCTCCGGGATCTCGCCCTCGAGGAGGCGATCCAGACGGTCGCCGACGGCCGGGGCGCCAAACTGGTGCTGATCACCGACGTGTTGCCGGAACCACGGACCGGGCTGGGCTGGCGCGATCCGCGGTACGTGATCGAGGCCGACGGCCTGCCGGTCAGCTGGTTCAAGGACTTCGCCCGGCGCTCTGCCGAAGGGGCACCCGGCCGGTTCGCCGCACTGGACCACCGCACCCAGGAACGGCTCTGCGGCCTGTTCGACGGGGTGCCCCGCCGGATCCAGCTCTTCGACGCGATCGTGGCGACGTCGGGCACCACACCGGCCGGGCTGGCCGCCGAGATCACCACCTGGGACCGGGCGGAACTGCCGGACCTGCTGCTGGACCGGCTGGTGGCCGGGCTCAGCCCGGAACTGTTCGACGTCTACCGGGCGGTCGCGGCGCTCGGCACCCCCGCCGATCCGATCCTGATCAACGGGAGCCGCTTCGGGCTGGACCGGGTCCGGCAGTGTCTCGGCGAGCTGAGCCCGCACGCGATCCAGCAGGTACCGGGCACCGACCGGTACCTCGTGCCGGAAGCCGAGGCGGACCGGGTGCTGCGCGCCGAGCCGGCGGTGTCGGCCCGGGCCGCGGAACTGCTGCGTGACGGAGCGGACGGCCCCGCCGAGGTCCGCGCCTGGATCCGGGCCGGGCAGCCGCGGCGGGCGTTCCAGGCGATCGGGGAACGCGACACCGGGCCGCTTCCCGACGTGGCGTTCCGGGCCGCCCGGGAGGCCGTCGCCGGTGATCTCGCCCCGGCCGACCAGGTGCGCAACCACAACGTCCTGGGCCGGCTCTACCAGGCCGGCGGCGACCTCGAGACGGCCTGGGAACACTACGAGCAGGCGTCCCACCGGGCCGGTGAGGAGGAACGGATCCGGATCCGGCTGAACCTGGCCTGGCTCGCACTGGCCCGCGACGACACCGGTGCCGCACTCCTCGGATTCGAACAGGTCCGCGACCATCCGGGCGCCGACCGGCGGCTGATCGCCACAGCCCTGGACGGGACGGCCCGCTGCCTGCGCCGGCAGGGCCGGTTCCGGGCCGCGCTGAACGCCCTCACCCGGGCCGCCGACCTGGCCGAACCCGGCGACGGCCAGTGGCTGCCGATCGCACTCCGGCTGGCCCGGCTGCTGTCCGAGACCGGTGACCTGAAAGCGGCCGGGCGGCTGGTGGAACGGGCCGCGGCCGCCCACGCCGCGTACTTCGAGGCCCGCGCCGACCTGGCCCTGGCCCGCGAGGACTGGCCCGGCGCCCTCGACGACGCCCGCAGCGCCGTCGCAGCGGCCCTGCCGGCCGGCGACCCGGTCACCCTGGCCGCCGCCCGCACCACGATCTGCCTGGCCCTGCTCCGGCAGGAACGCTGGGAACAGGCGGCCGAGACCGCCGACCTGGCCGGTCGCCACCGCGATCCCGGGCAGTCGCTGCCGGCCCTGGCGGTCGGCGGCCTCGCGCTGCGCCGGGCCGGCCGACCGGCGGAGGCCCGCGAGCGGTTCGCCCGGCTGCTGGCGGCGGCCGGTGACGGCTTCGAGGCCCGGGAGTACGCCGGACTCGCCTACTGCGCCCAGCACCTGGACGGTGACCGGGACATCGGGGACGCGGTCCGCGCGTTCACCGAGGCCCGGCAGGCCCCGTGGGAGCCGGCGCCCCGGCTGATCGCCTCGATGCGGGCCCTGGCCGGGATCCTGGCCGCCGACGCCCAGGGCCGGGTCAAGCTCTACCGGGTGCTCACTCTGCTGCCGGGAAACTGATCGCCCGGCTCGCTGTGGATTCCTGGCCGAAGGTGTGCGCGGCATCCGCGGCGATGCCGATCGCCCGCCCGGACAGGGCCTGCGGCACCTGTGGATGGTCGCGGTTGATCCGGGCCAGGCGGGCGTTCGGGAAGGCGAGGGCGATCTGCTCCATCGGCCGGCGCACCACACCGGGGGTGTTGAACCCGGTGCCGATGTCCAGCACGAGCAGCCGGGTGCCGGCCGGGGTCGCCGACAGCCACTGCTGGAACCGGCGGCCGGCCGGCAGGTAGTGGTCACCCACGTACTCCGGGCCCTTGCGCACGTTGAGGAAGACCTCCCCGCCGCAGCGCGGGCAGGCCGGGACCAGCGCCGGGTCGGTGATCTCGCCGGAGACAGCGTCGTAGGCGCTCAGCGCGGCCTCGACGATCGGCCGGCTCGGCCACACCTCGCGGGTGCAGGGCGTCTCGCACTGGTAGAAGGCGTAGTCGCCCTGCGGCGTGAACACCCGCTCCGGGTCGAACCCGTTGCGCGCGAACAGCCCGTCCACGTTGCTGGACAGCACGAAGTGGTCCCGGTCGCCGACCAGGTCACGCAGCCGCCGGTAGACCGGGTGCGGTCCCGGCCCGAACCGGATGTCGGCGACGTGCGTGGCCCAGTAGCCCCACATCAGCGGCCCCGGCAGACGGGCGCCGATCAGCTCGTAGCGGGCCCGCAGACCACGCCGGTGCATCGCCGGGAACAGCTCGGCGAACCGGGCGGTGTCGGTGTAGTCGAACCCGGCGGCCGCGGACAGCCCGGCACCGGCACCGATCACGATCCTTTCGGCCCGGTCCACCCAGCGGCGCAGACGGTCGTCGTTCATCTGGCAAGAACCTCCTGGTAGCAGGCATGATCGTCGGCCGTCCACACGTCGAAGACGACCCGGTCCAGGCGGCCCGGACGAGCGGCCAGCCAGTCCCGGACGGTGGCCACCGCGATCCGGGCGGCGGGCTCCCGCGGAAACCCGAAGAGACCGGTGGAGATCGAGCAGAAGGCGACGCTGCGGATGTCACTGCGGGTTGCGGCGAGATCCAGACAATTGCGGTACGAGGAAGCAAGCGCCGCCTCGTGTGCGGCAGTGACCGGACCGTGCACGATCGGGCCGACCGTGTGCAGCACGTACCGGGCCGGCAACCGGTGACCGCCGGTGATCTTCGCGCTGCCGGTGGGCTCCGGGAAGCCCTGCGCCGACATGAGCGCATGGCACTCCTCGCGCAGTCGCGGGCCTGCCGCGGCGTGGATGACGTTGTCGACACAGCGGTGCTCCGGCTGGAAACAACCGAGCAGGGCGCTGTTGGCGGCGTTGACGATCGCGTCCACCCGCAGGGCGGTGATGTCACCCCGCCAGAGCACCATCCCGCCCGGCATCGCACCGGCGTCGGTGACCGGCAGCCGCTCGCGCTCGGCCGTCAGCAGCTCGTCCACCAGCTCCAGCACGTCCGGCGGCAGCACCCCGGGCGGGCTCGTCACCAGCACGGACCGCAGCCGCGCCCGGGCGCCCGGCCCGGCCGGCATCCCCAGACGGGCGAGTATTCGATCGATCGGCACGCTCACCGACACTAGGCGCCCGAACCGGTTCCGGGACGGTCCGGATCCGCCACCTGATGGTCAGAATCCGACAAGTCTCCCGGCAGGCAGCCGCACCGGAAACCCGGCGCGATCGGCCCCGCTGTTCCTCAACTCGGGTCCGCCGGTGCCGATCCCACCGCCAGGGCACTTCAGGAGGAGAAGGAATGGGCATCGGCGGGTTCTTCGACGACCGGTCACTGCGCGTCAAGATCGGGGCTGCGGCCGCAGCGGCGACCGCGGCCGGGCTGCTCGTCGGCGGCGTGGCGATCTCGACCATCGTCGACCTGAACGGGTCTGCGGAACAGGAGTTGCGGCGGACCACCGCGATCGGCAACTCGGTGAGCGTCTTCGGGCGCGGCATCGAGGCGTACATCGGCGGCACGTCCAGCGTGCAGCTCTACCCGTCCATCGCGGATGCGATCGGGACGGGCATGGAACAGAACAAGAAGGATGTGGCGGCAGCCCTGCAGAGCCTGGCCGCCGCGCTGCCCGGGGACCCGGCGGTCGCCGCCGCGCAGCAGAACTGGGCGACGTTCCTCGACTTCATGGCCGTCGACCGCAGCGGGCTCGGCAAAGCCGAACTGGCCGCCGCCTTCGAGCAGTACAACACCCTGCACAATGCCCTCACCGCCGACCAGGCCGCCCTGCAGCAGCGGGTGGACACCCTCGTCGACCAGCGGGTCGCAGCCGCGGGTGACTCGGCACGGCAGGCGACGTACGTGATCGGCGGGGTGCTCGCCGGAGGTTTCGGGCTCAGCCTGCTGATCGGGTTGCAGGCGGCCACCCGGGTCCGCCGTACCATCAACGGGGTCTCCAAGGTGGCCGAAGGCCTCGCCGAGGGCGATCTCACCCGGGTCTCCGGGGTGACCAGCGCCGACGAGATCGGCCGGATGGCCGTCGCGCTGGACAAGGCGGTCGGCCGGTTGCGAGCCGACATCGTCCAGCTCGCCGGCAACACCAGCTCCCTGCAGGGGGCGGCGGCGCAGCTCACCTCGGTCTCCGGTGCCGTCGACGCGGCCGCCACCGAGGCCTCCACCCAGGCCGGTACGGTGTCCGCCGCTGCCGACGTGGTCTCCAACCACCTGCAGATCGTGTCGGCGGGCTCGCAGGAGATGGGGTCGGCCATCCGCGACATCAGCGTGTCCACCGCGGCGGCCACCGAGGTCGCCGCCCAGGCCGTCCAGGTCGCCGCGCAGACCAACGCCATGGTCGGCCGGCTCGGTGACTCCTCCGCGGAGATCGCCACCGTGGTCAAGGTGATCACCGCGATCGCCGAGCAGACCAACCTGCTCGCCCTGAACGCCACCATCGAGGCGGCCCGGGCCGGGGAACTGGGCAAGGGCTTCGCGGTGGTCGCCGGCGAGGTCAAGGACCTGGCCCAGGAGACCGCGAAGGCCACCGAGGACATCTCCCGCCGGGTCGCCACCATCCAGGAGGACACCACCGGCGCGGTCCTGGCGATCGGGGAGATCTCCGAGATCATCGAGCGGATCAACGGCCTGCAGCTGACCATCGCCTCGGCGGTGGAGGAGCAGACCGCCACCACGCAGGAGATGAACCGGACCCTCACCGAGGCGGCCGGCGGCGCCGGTGACATCGCCAGCACGATCACCGGGGTGTCCGCGGCGACCCGGCGGACCACCAGTTCGGCGAACGAGACCCGGCAGGCGGCGCAGGACCTGACCTCGACGGCCGGTCAGCTCCAGGCGCTGGTATCCCGGTTCCGGTATTGACGGTGGTGGTGCCAGCACTACCCGAGAAGGTCGAGCTGGCACCATCGTGCGGGGTGGTGCCGGTCGAATACGGTCAGGCTCATGGTTGACCACCTGATGCCACTGCTCTGCTCACCGTGGCTCTACGTGATCGTCGTCCTCCTGGTGGCCGTCGACGGGTTCCTGCCTGTCGTGCCGTCCGAGGTGGTGGTGATCAGCCTGGGCGCTCTGACCGCGACCGGCCGGCCGCACCTGCTCCTGCTGTTCGTCGCGGTCGTGGTCGGCGGGGCGGCCGGCGACCGGGTGACCTATCTGCTCGGGCGCAAGGCGGGCGCGCGGTTCGGCGGCGGGAAGATGGCAATCGCCAAACAGAGGGCGGAGGCCGCGGTGGGCCGGCACGGCGGGGTCGCGATCGTGGTCGGGCGATTCCTGCCGTACGGCCGGACCGCCACCGGCCTGGTCGCCGGCTCCGTTTCGATGCCGATCGCCCGCTTCGGGGCGGCCAGCCTGCTGGCCGGCATCGGCTGGGCGGTCTACTCGATCGGCCTCGGCCGCCTCGGTGGCGAGCTGTTCGCCCACTCCCCACTGCTCGGAGCCGCCTGCGGCATCGGATTCGGCATGCTGCTGGCCGGCGTTTACGCGATCCGCGAGAAGCGACGAGCGTCGATCCGGGAGAAGGAGCTCATCCAGGCCTAGCCTTGGACGATGCCCACCGGGACGAGGCCATTCGGGTTGACCGTGGTGACGCTGGTCTACGTCGCGGCCGGGCTGATCGCCTGGCTCACCGTGGCGTTGCTGCCCGGCCGGCATCCGCTGCTGCTCACCTTCGCCGCCGATGTCGCCGCCACCCTGCTGGTGTTCGCGGCGACCATGGCAGCTGCGAACGCCAGCCTGTACGACCCGTACTGGAGCGTCGCCCCGGCGGTGATCGTCGCCGTCTGGGTCGTCGTCGCCGACGGTGAGGCGGCGCGGCAGACGGCGGTGCTGCTGCTGGTGGCGGCCTGGGCGATCCGGCTGACCGCCAACTGGGCCCGCTCCTGGCCGGGCCTGCACCACGAGGACTGGCGATACGGACAGCTCCGTGAGCAGCGCCCGGCCGGCGCCCCGTGGTGGCTGGTCAACCTGGTCGGCATCCAGCTGGTGCCGACGTTCGTCGTCTTCGGCGGTCTGCTCCCGGTCTGGCCCGCGGTCACCGTCGCCGGCCGCCCGTTCGGCGTGCTCGACATGCTCGCCGTCGCGGTGACCGTCGCCGCCATCGTGCTGGAGACGACCGCCGACCGGCAGTTGTACCGCTTCGCCAGCGATCCGGAGAACCGCGGCCGGATCATCGACGAGGGCCTGTGGCGGTTCTCCCGGCACCCCAACTACCTGGGCGAGATCCTCTTCTGGTGGGGGATGTGGCTGTTCGCCCTGGCCGCCGCCCCGTCCTGGTGGTGGACGATGCTCGGCCCGGTCGGCGTGACCCTGCTGTTCGCGTTCGTCAGCATCCCGATGATGGACCGGCGGTCACTGGCCCGCCGCCCGGACTACGCCCAGCACATGCGCCGCGTGCCGGCCCTGCTGCCCCGCCGCCCGGTGGCCCGCCGGCACTGAGCCACTCCGCCGCCGGCCAGCGGGCGAACCGCTTCTCCACCGGCGCGGTCAGCTCG